>NZ_JAHHZF010000006.1:134941-425768 GCF_018729455.1 Prosthecodimorpha staleyi
CTCCGCGCCGCCGAGGCGGCGGCGGCCCTGGCCCCGGGCGACCGGGCGGCGCCCGATCCGGCCGCCGTACTGGCGCTGGCCGACGCCTGCTTCAACTCGGCCGACTTCGCGGAGGGCCGCACGGCCTTTCTGGAAAAGCGCAAGCCGGTCTTCCACGGCCGCTGACGGGCCCGGTCGCGCCGGTCAGGCTTCCCGATAATAGGGCTCGACGGTGCCCTTCAGCTTCAGGGTCATCGGATTGCCGTAGCGATCCTTCGCCGGCCCGGCCGGCACGCGGATCCAGCCCTCGCTGACGCAGTATTCCTCGACATTGGTCTTCTCGACGCCGTTGAAGCGGATGCCGACCGGATGGCGCAGAACATCGCCGTTGAAATGCGGGCTGCGCGGATCGGTGGAGAGATGGTCGGGCAGCGGCGGCTTCTCGGCCGGGGTCTCTTCGGTCATGGTGGCGTCCGGTTCGGTTCGCGAGGGGTTGGTTCGGGGCAGCACCAATAGACGGACGCCGCCTTCATGCCAATCTTCTTCCCCCCGCGACGGCCCGTCGCCGCAACCGGCTTGAGCATCCCGAGCCCGCAGACCATCGGACATCCCTCATGCTGAAATTCTTCAGGCGCCTGTTCCGACGCTGGACCCGCGCGTCCCGCACGGGCGCCCGCCCGCCCCGTGGACAGGCCCGCAAGCCGACGGCCGGCACCGGCCGGCCCGGCCGCGGCCCCAAGACGGTGCTGGCCCCGGAGACGGGGCCGACCGCGAAAACGGGGCTGGCCCCAAAGACGGCGCAGGCCTCGAAGACCATGCCGGCCACCGAGACGACGCCCGCCCCCAAGATCGCCGCTGCGGCCCTGCCCCCGGCGCCCGACCCCGACACTTTCCCGGCCTTCCTGCAGCCGGCCTTCGCCGCGCCCGCGCCGCGGCCCGCCCCGATGCAAGGGCCGGAGATGCCAGCCCCGCCGGAGGTCACCGTCGACGAGATCGAAGCCCTGATCGCGCCGCTCCGGTCCGTGCCGGCCGGCCATCGCCTGGTGCGATTCGGCCCGCACGGGGATGGCGGCTACATCCTGCCCGACGATCTCGACGGGGTCATCGGTTGCCTCGGCCTCGGCGTCGGCCGCAATATCGACTTCGAGTTCGAAATCGCCGAACGCGGCATCCCGGTCACGCTGGCGGACGGCACCGTCGCCGGCCTGCCGCGTATCCATCCCGGCTTCCGCTTCGTCGCCCGCAATGTCGGCCGGGTCGACAACGATCGAGAGGTGACGATCGCGCGCCTGGCGGCCGACGGCTTCCCCAAGACCGGGGATCTGATCCTGAAGATGGATATCGAGGGTGGCGAATTCGCCGCCATCGAGGCCCTGCCGGATGACGTCCTGGCGCGCTTCCGGATCATCACCCTCGAGGTGCACTGGCTGACGCGGATCCTGATGCAAAACCGCATCGGCGCCTATCGGCGCTTCTTCGACCGGCTGACGGCCGGGCATGCGGTGGTGCATCTGCACCCCAACAACGCCGGGCCGGTCCATGCTCTCGGCGCCTACGAGATCCCCCGCCTCATGGAGTTCACCTTCCTGCGGCGCGACCGGCTGGGGGACGGCGATTTCGGGCCGCCGCCACCGGACGCCCCGAACATCGCATCCCGGCCGCCGCTCGCCCTGCCCGCCTGCTGGCGGCGCACGCCGGACTGAGACAAGCAGTCAGGCGCGGGCCCTCAGGCGCGATCGAGGCCGAGCAGGCCACCCGTGGTGAAGCCGCCGTCGACGGCCAGGATCTGACCGGTGATATAGGCCGACCGCGCCTCGTCGAGCAGGAAGACATTGGCCTCGGCGATCTCTTCCGCGGTGCCATAGCGGCGCAGGAGCACGCGGTCGTTCCATTCCTGGCGCACCGCAGGCGTGTGGTGGGCCTGCACCATCGGCGTCTCGATCGGCCCCGGCGCGACGGCGTTGACCCGGATGCCGTAGCGGCCGAGTTCCACCGCCATGATCCGGGTCAGCGTGATCACCGCCCCCTTCGAGGAACCGTAGGCGGAGCGGCCGATATTGCCGGGCAGGCCGGAGACCGAGGCGATGTTGACGATCGCACCACCGCCGGTCCGGCGCATCGCCGCCGCCACCGCCTTGGCGACGATGAAGGAGCCGATCACGTTGACCTCGTAGATCTGCCGGAACATGGCCGGGGTGGTCTCGAAGAAGGACGTGTCGCGGCCGATGCCCGCGGAGTTGACCAGGCCCTTGAGCGGCCCGAGATCGGCCTCGAACCCGGCGACCGCCTCGTCGACCGCTGCCTCGTCGGTGATGTCGGCCGCCCGGAAGACGGCGGTGCCCTGCGCCCCGAATTCCAGATTGGCGCGCGCGACCGCGTCCGCGTCCCGGTCGATGCCGCCGACCCTCCAGCCGGCCGCCAGCAAGGCGCGAACGGTGGCGAGACCGATTCCGGATGCGGCGCCGGTGATGACGGCGACAGGGGCTTGAGACGTCATGGGGCGCTCCTTGGGGTCCATATTATGGATCAGTCTTACTGGAAACCGCGCGCATCTGCCCAAGCTGCCCGCGCCGCGTCAACACTGCGTAGAGGCAGGTCTGTGTCCCGGGAAGCGTCGAAACGATCCACGATATGGACTACCATCGCCATCAGCGGCGTCGAGCCGGATGCGCCGCGGCATCCGGGTGGGGAGCCACGACGCGAAACGGCCCGGATCGCTCCGGGCCGTCCGCAGTCTTCGACAGTCGGTTCCTGCGGCCGGTCGGGCCGGCGCCGCGCCCGTCAGGCCGCGGTGCCGGTCAGCGCCGGCATCGGGATCTCGACCTCGATTTCCAGTGTCGAGAGGCCCTGGCCGCGCTCCATGCGGACCTGGACCTTGTCGCGATCGATCGCGACATGCTTGGCGATGACGGCGAGGATCTCCTCGCGCAGTTCGTAGACCAGATTGTGCCGGGTGCCGAGCGAGGCGCGCTCGTGCGCCAGCAGGATTTGCAGCCTTTCCCGGGCGACCGGCGCCGCGTTCGACTTGCGGAACAGATTGAACAGGCTCATGCCGCCTTCCTCCCGAACAGCTTGCCGAACAGTCCCTTGCGATCCGACGGGATGGTCATCGGAACGGCTTCGCCGCACAGCCTGCGGGCCGCATCCGCATAGGCACGGGCGGCGGCGGAGAGCGGGTTGGCGATGGTCACCGGGGCGCCGAGGTTGGAGGCGCGCAGCACCTCCTCGCTTTCCGGAACGATGCCGATCAGCGGGATGGCCAGAATGTCGAGCACGTCGTCGACCTTCAGCATCTCGCCGCGCTCGGCCCGGACCGGGTCGTAGCGGGTCAGAAGCAGGTGCTTCTCGATATGCTCGCCGGCCTCGGCCTTGACGGTCTTGGAATCGAGCAGGCCGATGATGCGGTCGGAGTCGCGGACGGAGGAGACCTCCGGGTTGGTCACCACCACGGCGATATCGGCATGACGCATGGCCAGCGTCGCGCCGCGTTCGATGCCGGCCGGGCTGTCGCAGATGACCCAGTCGAAGCTCTGGCGCAGCGCCCGGATCACCACCTCGACGCCTTCCTCGGTCAGCGCATCCTTGTCGCGCGTCTGCGAGGCCGGCAGCAGGTAGAGCGACTCGATCCGCTTGTCGCGGATGATCGCCTGCGGCAGCTTGGCGTCACCCCGGACGACGTTGACCAGATCGTAGACGACCCGGCGCTCGGCCCCCATGACGAGGTCGAGATTGCGCAGGCCGACGTCGAAGTCGACCACGATGACGTTCTGCCCCGTCCGGGCGAGCGCCGCACCCAGTGCCGCCGTGGACGTCGTCTTGCCGACGCCTCCCTTGCCCGACGTGACAACCAGAACCGTACCCATGTCGCACCCCTTTCCAAAACGATGTCACGCCAGAACGGCAGTCTCGATCTTGTCGTCCTGGAGCCAGGCCTGGACAGCCTTGCCCCTGAGGCCCGCCGGCATGTCTTCGGCGGTCCGGTAAAGACCGTCGATGGCGACCAGTTCGGCCTCGAATCGGCGCGCGAAGATGCGCGCCTTGGAATTTCCGGTCGCCCCGGCTACCGCCCGGCCGCGCAGCGCGCCGTAGACGTGGATCGAACCGCCGGCGACGATCTCGGCGCCGGAGGCGACCGAACCGATGATGGTCACGTCGCCCTCGGCATAGATGGTCTGGCCGGAGCGGACGGGCGTCTCGATGAACAGATTGCCGCTCTGCTGGCGGGTCTCCGCCGGGGCCGGCGCGGGCGCCTCGCCGGTGACCGCGGCCGGCACCTCGACCGCGCTGGCGCTGCGACCGCCGGTCACCGCCGGCGGCAGGCCCGGCCCGAGCCATTCCGGCTTGGCGCCGTCGATGCCCATGACGCGGATGCCGAGCTTCTCAAGCTTGCCGACGATCAGAACGACATCGCGCATATGCTCACAGCAAGCGGAGACATCGAGGATGACGGGCTTGCCGGCGAAGAAGCCCGGCGAGCGCGTCAGCCATTCGGCCAGCTGCTGGCACCACGGCTCGACCGGGAAGACAGGCTCGAGCACGAAGGCCATGAAGGACCGCCCCCGGAACCTGATGGCTTGAGCTTCCTTGACGTGTGTGTTCACCGAATCCGCTCCCTACCCCGCAGATCCGATTTCGAGCCGCTATAGTTAAAGCTTGGTTAACAGGTAAGGTATCCTTAACGTTTTCTGCCAAATCCTTAACGAGCCGGCTTGGCAGCGTGGCGCCGACGGAACAGCGGCGGGACGAGTGCCCCCCCTGCGGGACAGCGGCCCGGCATCCCCCCGGCGCGCGCCGGCGCCGCATCGGCCCGCCCCCTTGCAGATATCTCCCATCCGGCCGGCCGCCTTTCCCCCCCGCTCCCGGCCCGCTATGGTCCGGCGCGATGAAGACCGCCCCGATTTCCCCCGAGACGAGCCGCCGCAACACCGCCATGGATGCTTTTCTTTCCGACGGGATCCCGATCGCCTATCTGGACGAGGGTCCGCGCGACGGCGATCCGATCCTGCTGATCCACGGTTTCGCATCGACCGCGCATGTCAACTGGGTCTATCCGGGCTGGGTCAAGCTGCTCGCCGGCAACGGCCGCCGGGTGATCGCGGTCGACAACCGAGGCCACGGCGAGAGCGGCAAGCCGACCGATCCGCGCGCCTTCCACTCGCGCACCATGATGGCCGAGGACATGGTCCGTCTGCTCGATCATCTGGAGATCGAAGCCGCCGACGTGATGGGCTACTCGATGGGCGCCTGGATTGCCGCCTATCTGGCGATCGACCATCCAGAGCGGGTGCGCTCGGTGGTGTTCGGCGGCCTCGCCTCGGCGATGACCGAGGGCATCGGCGGCCAGGAGACCATCGCGGAGGCCCTGGAGACCGAGGACGAAGCCTCCATCACCAGCGCCAAGGGCCGCGCCTACCGCGCCTTCGCCATCCAGACCCGCTCCGACCGGCGCGCGCTCGCCGCCTGCATGCGCGGCTCACGCCAGCCGGTGCCGCGCGAAGCGCTGGCGCAGTTGAAGATGCCGGTGCTGATCGCGGTCGGCACGAAGGACGACGTGGCCGGCTCGGTCGAGGACCTCGCCGCCCTGATCCCGCAGGCGCAGGTGCTGAATATTCCGGACCGCGACCACATGCTGGCGGTCGGCGACCGGACCTACAAGGAGGGCGTACTCGCCTTCCTGGGCGACCGGCCGTGACCCGCCCGCACCCGATCGCCTTCACCGGCTCCGAGGGCAACCGCCTGATCGGCGACCTCTACGAGGCCGCGACCGCGGATGCCCCGGTCGCGCTCTTTCTCCATGGCGGCGGGCAGACCCGGCACGCCTGGCGCGGCACCGAGCGGCGGGTCGCCGAAGAGGGCTTCACCGCGATCGCCTACGACCATCGCGGCCATGGCGACAGCGAATGGCCGGCCTCCGGCCGCTACGGCTTTCCCGATTGCGCGCGCGACCTGATCGAGGTCACCCACCAGATCGAGGCGCGTTTCGGACGTCGGCCGATCGCCATCGGCGCCTCGCTCGGCGGCATCTCGGGCATGCTGGCGGCCGGCGAGACCGAGCCTTGCGTGCTCAGCGCCCTGGTGCTGGTCGACGTGGCGCCGCGGGTCAATCTCGACGGAGTCGCCCGTATCCTCGGCTTCATGGGCGAGCGGGTCGCGGAGGGCTTCGGCTCGATCGAGGAGGCGGCCGCCGCGGTGGCCGCCTATCTCCCGCACCGCAAGCCGCCGCGCTCGCTCGAAGGCCTGAAGAAGAACCTGCGCCTGCACCCCGATGGCCGCTGGCGCTGGCACTGGGATCCGCGCTTCCTGACCGGCCCCTCGCACGATCCGGCCTTCAAGGCCCGGCTCGAGGCCGCCGTCGTCAAGGCTCAGATCCCGATGCTGCTGGTCCGCGGCGCCCGCTCCGAACTCCTGCAGGAGGAGCATGCCCAAGCCTTCCGCGAGCTCGTCCCCACCGCGGCCTACGCGGACGTGACCGGCGCCGGCCACATGGTCGCCGGCGACCGAAACGACGCCTTCGCGGATGCGGTGATCGGCTTCCTGCGCACGCTGAAGACAGCGTGACGCCCATGGCGACCGGCATTCGGGCGAGTTTCGATCGGCACGGTCTGCCGCTGCTCGTCGCCCTGGCCGCGGCGCAGATCGTCGGCTGGGGCAGCCTGGGCTTTCCGTCCGTGCTCGCGCCCGATCTGGCGCCGGCTCTCGGCATGGATCTGGCCGCGGTGTTCGCCGGCCCCTCGGCCATGTTCGCCGCCATGGCCTTCGCGGCGCCGGGCCTGGCGCCGGCCTTCCGGCGCTTCGGCGCCGGCCTGGTGATGACCGCCGGCGCCGCCGTGATGGCGCTCGCCATGGCGAGCCTCGGTTTTGCGACCGGACCGGTCGGCTACTTTCTCGGCTGGACCGCACTCGGCTGCGGCGGCGCCGCATCGCTGACCACGGCCGCCCATATCGCGCTGACGCAGATGCGCGGCGGAGAGGCCAAGGCCGGCATCGCCACGCTGATGGTGATGACCGGCCTGTCCGGCAGCCTGTTCTGGCCGCTCACCGGCACTCTTGGCGCCCATGCCGGCTGGCGCGCCACCTGTTTCGTGCTGGCCGGCCTGATCGCCGGACTGTGCATCCCCGTCTATGCCTGGTTGGCCCGCTCGACCCGGCCGGCGGCCGACCATCAGGCGGCTCTCGTCGCCGGCCAGCGGCCCTCGCCGAGAGTGTTCCTGCTGATGACGGCCGGCATCGCGCTGAACAGCTGCGTCTCCTTCGGCTTCGCGGCCATCGCGATCCAGCTCTTCGCCACGCTCGGCCTGCCGAAGGCGCAGGCGATCGCACTCGCCTCCGCGATGGGCGTCGTCCAGGTCGCGGCCCGGGCGCTCGATCTCGCCTTCGGCAAAAGGCTGAATGCGGCGCAGCTCTGTCGGCTGGCCACCGTGGCGGTGGTGTCCGCCATGATCATGCTCGGACTGTTCGGCGCCGGGGCGGCGGTCCTGACCGCCTTCGTCATCGTCTACGGCATGGCGAGCGGCCTTCTGGCGGTCACGCGGTCGACCCTGCCGCTGCTCTATTACGACAAGGCCGCCTTCGCGACCGCGACCTCGCGGATCGCCCTGCCGCTCAACATCATCATCGCCGCGGCGCCCCCGGCCTTTGCGGGGTTGCTCGTCGAGACGGGTGCGCGCGGCGTGCTGGCGGCGAGCGCCGTCTTCGCCGGCCTCGCCCTGGTCGCGCTGTCGCTGTTGCCCGCGCCGCCCGAGACGGCGCGATAGGCGGCCGCCCGTTAGGCCGGATCCCCGCTCAGGTCCAGCACCCCGCCCGGCTTCTGCACGCGGAAGCGCTCCGGCGCGATGCCGGCGGCCGCCAGGGCTTCGCCGAGGGCGCGCGGCGGTTCGTCAATGCCTTCGTTGGTCAGGCGGAAGGTGCCCCAATGATGGGCGAGCGCCCAGTCGGCGCCGCAGTCGCGCAGGATGCGCACGGCCTCCTCCGGGTTGATGTGCTGGTCGCGCATGAACCAGCGCGGCTCGTAGGCGCCGATCGGCAGGATGGCCAGGCGGATATGCGGGAACATCCGCCCGGCCTCGCGGAACAGCGCGCCGTCGCGGTAGCCGGTATCGGCGATGTGGTAGATGGCGCCGGCCGGCGTCTCGATCATGAAGGCGGCCCAGAGCGCCATCAGCCGGTCGCCGAGCCCGCGCGCCGACCAATGATGCGACGGCAGGAAATGGACCGCGAGACCCTCGCCGAGCGGCACGCGCGCGCCCCAGTCATGGGTCTCGGCCGTCAGTTCGGAATCGGCGCCGGTCAGGATGCGGTCGTTGCCGAGCGGGGTGATCAGCCGGAAGCCGTGCCGGCGGCGCAGGCGCGACAGGGTGGCGATATCCATGTGGTCGTAGTGATTGTGGCTGACCAGCACGATGTCGATCGGCGGCAGATCCTCGAAGCGGATGCCGGGCGGATTGACCCGCTTCGGCCCGGCCCAGGCGACCGGGCTCGCCCGCTCCGACCAGACCGGATCGATCAGGATGTTCAGCCCCGCCGTCTGGATCAGCACCGAGGCATGGCCGATCGAGGTGACGCGCAGGCCGGAGCCGGCGACCCGCGCCGGCGGCACGTCGAAGGGCTCGCCCGGATAGGCCTTCGGCCAGGCCACCTTGCCGCCGCCGAACTGCCATTTCAGCAGGTCCTTGCGCGACTTGTTGAAGGGATGGCCAGGACTGAAGAAGCGCGTGCCGTCGAAATGATCGGAGGGCGGTCCGGCATAGTAGGGGTTGGTCGGCATCGGGCCTCGCGCGAAGGACGGGTCGGAACCGATCAGATCGTGTCTTCACAGCGTCCCGTCAACATGGCTTGCTGCCGGCCAACATGACAGCCCCCGCCGCGCCTCTCTCGCTTCGCACCGGCTTCGCCGCCGATCCCGCCGCCCGTGCGGCCGTCGCCGCGCTGCTAAACATCGTCTTCGACATCGACATCGCGCCACTCGAACGGCTCGGCGGCTGGGAGGAAGGCTCGGTGCCCTTCGCGTGGTTCGAAGGCGAGACATGCGTTGCCAACGTCACCGCGCATCCGAAGCCCATGATGCTGCAGGGGAAAGCCGCCACGCCCTGGTCGATCGTCTCGGTCGCGACAAGGCCGGACCGGCGCGGCCGCGGCCTGTTTCGTGACTTGATGGCCCGCGCGCTCGCCCATTGCGACCGGGAGACCGACCTCGTCATCCTGGCGACCGCCACGCCTGATCTCTACCGCCCCTTCGGGTTCCGGCCGATCGCCGAGCATGCCTTCGCGGGCTCGCCGCCAGCGCCGATCCCCGCCTCGGGCCTTGGTGCGCGCCGGCTCGATCTCGCCGACGACGCCGATGCGGCGCGGCTGGTCGCCCTGTTCGGCGACCGCGCGCCGGTCTCGGACTTGTGCGGGCTCCTCGCCGATCGGCCCTTTTTCATGCTCAAGGCCCTGGAGGAGCCGCAGATCGCGCTCGCCTGGCTCGAAGCCCTGCGCGTGGTCGCGGCGATCGAGACGGACGGCAAGGGCCTGCGGCTCCTGGACATCGTCGGCCCGGCAATCCCGTCGCTTGCCGCCATCCTGGCCGAACTCGGCACCGCGTTGGGCGGTCAGGGGCTGGACGGTCCCCCGAGCCGGATCGAAGTCTACTTCCCGCCCGACCGCCTCGCCTGGCGGCCGGCCGAGATCATCCCCGAAGACAGCGGCTGGATGGTCCGCGGCCCCTGGCCCCTCGATGGCGTCCCGGCCATGCTCTCGCCGATGACGCTTTAGGCAACTGCCGAAAGACACTCCGAACCCGCCATTCTGTCATCCCCGGGCTTGTCCCGGGGATCCAGTGCGAAGGCCAAGCTCTTGAGAAATCTGGATCCCCGGGACAAGCCCGGGGATGACAGGATTGGAGTTGCCCGCTTCGGATCGGGTCACGAAGCGTTCTTCAACACCCCGCACGGCCCTCAACCCAACTGCCCGGCCACCATCGCGGCGACGGCCAGCGACG
Organism: Prosthecodimorpha staleyi; assembly: GCF_018729455.1. Classification (NCBI taxonomy): domain Bacteria; kingdom Pseudomonadati; phylum Pseudomonadota; class Alphaproteobacteria; order Hyphomicrobiales; family Ancalomicrobiaceae; genus Prosthecodimorpha; species Prosthecodimorpha staleyi. The sequence continues at coordinate 144,900 of NZ_JAHHZF010000006.1, forward strand.
CGGTGAGGCCGGGGCTTTCGATGCCGAACAGGAGGGACAGGCCGGCGATGCCGTGGTCGGCCGGGCCGGCGATCAGGAAATCGCGGGCCGGTTCGCCCGGGCGCGACAATTTGGGCCGGATGCCGGCATAGCCGGGCGCGAGCGCGTCCTCGGGCAGCGCCGGCCAATAGCGCCGGATCGCGGCCGCGAAGGCCGGGGCGCGGGACGGATCGACCCGGTAGTCGAGCGCCTCGACCCATTCGACATCCGGGCCGAAGCGGGCCTGGCCGGCCATGTCGAGGGTCAGATGCGTGCCGAGCCCGCCCGGCACCGGCACCGGATAGATCAGCCGCGAGAAGGGCGCGCGGCCCGTCAGGGTGAAGTAGTTGCCCTTGGCATAGCGCGTCTCGGGCACATGGCGGGCCGGCAGCCCCTCGATGCGGCGGGCGAGATCGGAGGCCTGCAGGCCGGCGGCGACAACCAGGCGGCGCGCCTTGAGACGCATCGGCTCCGCCCCGCCGACCGCGACCTCGAAGCCGTCCGCGACCACCCGCGCGCCCTCGAAGGGCGACAGGAACGCAAACACGGCGCCCGCCGCCTCGGCGTCGTCGCGCAAAGCCGCCATATAGGCGTGGCTGTCGACGATGCCGGTCGAGGGCGAGACCAACGCCGCGACGGTGGTCTCCAGTGCCGGCTCAATCGCCCGGGCGGCCGGCCCGTCGACGAATTCCAGATCGTACGCGCCGTTGGCGGCCGCGCGCGCCCGGATGGCCGCCAGGAGGGCTGCCTCCTCGGCCGTCACCGCGACGATCAGCTTGCCCGACCGGCGATGCGGCACGCCGCGCGCGGCGCAATAGGCATAGAGCGCCTTGCGGCCTTCGACGCAGAGCGGGGCCATCAGGCTGCCGGCCGGATAGTAGATGCCGGCATGGATCACCTCGCTGTTGCGCGAGGAGGTCTGCGTCCCGATGGCGTCGGCGGCCTCGATCACGATGGTCTCGTGGCCGGCCGTGGCCAGCGCGCGGGCGATGGCCAGGCCGACCACGCCGGCGCCGACCACGAGGCTGTCGACCGTCTCCATGCCGCCTCCCGCTCAGGCCGCCCGGTCGGCGAAGCCGCGCAGGATGGCCAGGAAGGTATCGCCGAACTCGGCCAGCTTGGCCGCGCCGATGCCGTGCACCGCGCCCATCTCGGCACGGGTTCCCGGCCGCTTGCCGGCCATGTCGATCAGCGTCCGGTCGGGGAAGATGACATAGGCCGGCACGTTGCGTTCGCGCGCCAGCCGCGTGCGCTCGGCCTTGAGCAGGTCGAGCAGAGCCTGCCCGTCGGCATCGAGTTCCGCGCCCGCGCTCGCCGTCGCCTGCCGGCGCGCGGTCTTGCGGCTGCCCTTGGCCGGTGCCTCGACGGCGTCGCGGCGCAGTTCGACCGTGCGCCGGCCCTTCAGCACCTCGCGACCGTCCTCGGTGATGAACCAGCGGCCGTGCTCGGTCATGTCGATATCGGCGATGCCGGCGGCGTAGAGCTGGGCAAAGATCGCCCGCCACTGCACCTTGCTGAACTCCTGGCCGACCCCGAAGGTCGGCAGCCGGTCGTGACCGCGCGCGGTGACCTGGTCGGTCGCGTCGCCGGTCAGGATGGCGATCAGGTGCTCGCGGCCGAAGCGCTGGCCGGTGCGGTACATGGCCGACAGCGCCTTCTGGGCTGCGACCGTGCCGTCGACGCCGACGATGCCGTCCTGGCAGACATCGCAATTGCCGCAGGGCTCGGACCGGTCGCCGAAATAGGCGAGCAGCGCCTGCCGCCGGCAGCGCGGTGCCTCGCACAGCGAGACCAGCGCGCCGATGCGCTGGTGCTCGACGCGCTTCTGTTCGTCGGAGGCTTCGCTCTGGTCGATCCACTGCCGGTAGCGCTTCACGTCCTCCAGGCCGTAGAGGGTCAGCGTGTCGGCCGGCAGGCCGTCGCGGCCGGCGCGGCCGATCTCCTGGTAGTAGGCCTCGACGCTTTTCGGCATGTCGGCATGGGCGACGAAGCGCACGTCCGGCTTGTCGATGCCCATGCCGAAGGCGATGGTGGCGACCACGACGACGCCGTCCTCCTGCAGGAAGGTGTCGAGGTTGCGGGCGCGCGTCTCCATGTCCATGCCGGCATGGTAGGCGATGGCGCGGAAGCCGCGCCCGGCGAGCGTGGCGGCCATCTCCTCGGTGCGCGCGCGGGTCGAGCAGTAGACGATGCCGCTCTCGCCGCGATGCTCTTCCAGGAAGGCGGCGATCTGCGTGCCCGCGCCGTCCTTGCGGCGGATGGCGAGCCGGATGTTGGGCCGGTCGAAGCCGTGCACGAAGACGCGCGGCTCGCGCCGGAACAGGCGCGCGACGATGTCGGAGCGCGTCGCCACGTCGGCGGTGGCGGTCAGCGCGATCACCTGCGGGGCGCCGAGCGCCTCCTGGATGTCGCCGAGCGCCAGATACTCCTTGCGGAAATCGTGACCCCACTGGGAGATGCAATGCGCCTCGTCGACGGCGAGCCGCGCCACGCCGGCGGCGGCCAGCAGACGCTGGGTCTCGGCCATCATCAGCCGTTCGGGCGCGATATAGAGCAGCTTCAGCCGGCCGGCCGCCACGTCGTCGCGCAAGGCGCGCGTCTCGTCCCAGGTGAGGCTGGAATTGAGCGCGGCCGCGCTGATGCCGTTGGCGCGCAGCTGTGCGACCTGGTTGGCCATCAGCGCGATCAGTGGCGAGACCACGATGGTCAGCCCGTCGCCGAGCACGGCCGGCAGCTGGTAGCAAAGCGACTTGCCCGAGCCGGTCGGCATGACCGCGAAGACATCCTCGCCGTCGAGCACCGCCGACAGGATCTCGTCCTGGCCCGGGCGGAAATCCTCGAAGCCGAAGATCGAGCGGAGCGCGGCACGGGCGCGGTCGAGATCGGACATTCGGGGGACCGGTGGGCGGACGGGACCAGGATGGCGGACGGCCGGATTCGCAGAACGAACCGGCCGGCCGGATGTGCGAGACCTAACGGCTCCGCCGGCAGGGGTCAACGCGCAGGATCGGGTCCGGCCAGGGCGTCCGGGGCCGGGATGAAAGGAAAGTGCCGGTCGAGATAGGCGGCGCGGTCGCGCACGGCGGCGTTGCGGTCGGCCCGGAGGCGGGCGACGAAGGGCTCGATCGGGCCGAGTGCCGCCGCGTGGAGGATCAGCCCGTCGGCGGCGATCTTGCGCACCGAGGCGGCCCGATCGGCGATACCGGCCGCGATCAGGTCCGGCATTGATTCGGCATGGCGGATCGGGCGCTCGGCCCAGATCGGAACCGCGCGGGCGATGCCGTAGCGCTTGTCGATCCATTCCACGCGCGTCCCGGCCTGCCAGACGGCGCGGCTCTCCAGCAGGGTCTTGAGCGCCAGGGCACGCACGGCCGGGGTCGCCGCCGAACGGGCGAGACCCGGCAGGGCGCCGTCCAAGCCATCCTGGCGGAGGGCAATCCGCAACACCCGGTGCGGGGCACCGGAAGAGGTCGCACCGAGAAGACCGCCGAGTTCGGCGGCGACATCCGGCCGCGCCACGAGGGCTTCGAGCTCTGCCCGTTCGGTCGCCGTCCAGCGTCCCCAGACACGACTGCGCTCGATCAGCGCCAGCGCGGCCGCGGCGATGACGGGCGCGCCGGTCGCCGCGCCGCAGCGCCGCAGGGCGGCGGCGGCGGCGGCCCGGACCGGTGCCGCCCAGTCGTTCAGCCGGACCGCCAGCGCGGCGACGCGGAAGGGCGAAACCATCGGACCGTCAAGCCGTTCGAGAACAGCCTGCCGGATATGGCCGTTCAGGTGGAAAAGGAGGATCCAGCCGAGCTCCGGCGATGATTCCAGTTGCCCTGCGACCTTCGCGGTGAGGAGCCGCCGCATGCCGGCCGGGTCATATGCAGCCGCGGCGCCGAAAAAACCCGATTGGATCGCCGCGCCGATCTCGAATTCGACCGCGAAGGCCGATGTGGGCGGCAGCCCGTCCAGTACGGACAGAACGGCGTGGAGCGAGGGATATTCGGGAGCGTCCGCACCGAGCCTTGCGATTTGCGCCCGCACCGAAGCCGACAGCACGGGCGCGGGACGGCGCGGCGCGAAGGCAAGGATGGCAGCCACGGGGCGTCTCCGATCGGGGTCTCGCCCAGGGTATGCGAGATTGCGGCACCCTGATGCCCGGTCTACGGGCAGCATCGGATCCGTCGTCGCCCTACTCCGCCGCCAGATTGTATTGCGCCAGCGAGGCCATCAGGTCGCCGAAGCGTTCGCCCTGGACGGTGACATGGGCGCGGGCGCGGTCGGCGGCCTGGACCGGATCGCCGTCGAGGATCGCCTGGACGATGCCGTCATGCTCGCGCCAGGAGGCGCCGACGCGGTTGCGGACGCGCAGCTGCAGGCGGCGATAGGGCTTCAGCCTTGCGTGCATCCGCCGGGCCTCCTCCTCGAGCACGCCGTTGCGCGCCGCGCGGTAGAGCGCATAGTGGAAGCGTTCGTTTTCGTAATAATAGGCGTCCGGATCCTCGCGCTCGGCGGCGGCGCGGCAGGAGGCATGGGCTTCGAGCAGGGCGGCGCGGTCGGCGTCCGACAGGCGGCGGGCGGCGAGGCGGGCGCACATCGCCTCCAGTTCCGCCATCACCTCGAACATCTCGACCAGCCGCTCCGGCCCGATCCGCACCACCGTCGCCCCGCGCCGAAGCCGGATTTCGACGAAACCGGCCGCCGCCAGCTGCTGCAGCGCCTCACGGATCGGCGTGCGCGAGACGGCGAAGCGGTTGGCGAGTTGGACCTCGTCGAGCTTCTCGCCCGGCGCCAGCGCACCGGTCACGATCAGTCCCTCGATCTCGTCGCGCAGGCGATGGGCTGTGCTGACCATGATCGGCCTCATGCATCCTTATCGTTGATTTGTGTATACACGAGACTTGACCCTGTGTCCAACCAGTGACAAGGTTTCGGCCATCCTAGGGCTGACTGCGCCGTTCTCCAACCGGGGGCCGGACCAAGAACGCGGCATTCCAAGCCGCGCCCGCGCAGGGACAGCCAAACGGACCAAGAGAGGATCGCCCCATGACCACGAGCCGCCGTTCCCTTCTGAAATTCGCCGCTGCCGCTCCGGCCGCCGCCCTCCTGCCGTGGAGTCCGGCCCGGGCCGCCGCCCGCCTCAAGATTTCACACCAGTTCCCCGGCGGTACGACCGACGACGGCGACTTCCGCGACCGTCTCTGCCGCAAGTTCGCCGCCGAAATCGCCAAGCGCTCGAACGGCGAACTCGGCGCCGACGTCTATGCCGGCTCGTCGCTGATGAAGACCAATGCCCAGTTCAGCGCCATGCGCAAGGGCGCGCTCGACCTGTCGCTCTATCCGCTCTCCTATGCGGGCGGCGAGGTGCCGGAGACCAATATCGGCCTGATGCCGGGCCTGGTCACCTCCTACAAGCAGGGCATGGCCTGGAAGACCGCACCGGTCGGCAAGATGCTGACCGACCTTCTCGCCGAGAAGGGCATCGTCGTGGTCACCTGGATGTGGCAGGCCGGCGGCGTCGCCAGCCGCGAAAAGCCGCTGGTCAACCCGGAGGACGCCAAGGGCCTGAAGGTGCGCGGCGGCTCGCGCGAGATGGACCTCGTGCTGCAGGCGGCCGGCGCGGCCGTGCTGTCACTGCCGTCGAACGAACTCTATGCCGCCATGCAGACCGGCGCCTGCGATGCCGGCATCACCTCCTCGACCAGCCTGATCTCGTTCCGCCTGGAGGAGATCGCCAAGCATCTGACCACCGGGCGCGGCAAGGCCTACTGGTACATGTTCGAGCCGCTCCTGATGTCGAAGACGATCTTCGACGGACTGACCAAGGAACAGCAGAAGCTGATCATGGAGGTCGGCGCCGAGATGGAGGCCTTCGGCACGGCGGAAGCCCAGAAGGACGACGAGGCGGTCGCCAAGGTCTATGCCAAGGCCGGCGCCAAGATCTACGATCTCGACGATGCCGTCGTCGGCAAGTGGCGGGCGATCGCGCGCGACACCGCCTGGAAGGACTACGCGGCCAAGAACGCCAATTGCGCCAAGCTGATGGATCTGGCCCTGCAGGTTTCCGCCTGATGAGCCACGCCCCCGCCGCCGGACCGGCGTCCCTGCCGGCCCCGTCCAACCCGGTGCTCGCGCTCGTCGCGCGGGCACTCGGCCTCCTCAACGGCGTGATCGTGGTCGCCGCCTCGATCGCGCTGGTGCTCGCCTGCGTGATCCTCAGCCATTCGGTGGTGGTGCGCTATTTCCTGCACCAGCCGACCTACTGGCAGGACGAGGCGGCCGTATTCCTGCTCGTTGGCGCGACCTTCCTGTCCGCCGCCTATGTGCAATCCCGGCGTGGCCATATCGGCATCGAAGCCTTCGCATCGATCCTGCCGGCCGGCATCGACCGGCTGCGCCGGCTGGTCATCGATGTGGCCAGCCTCGCCTTCTGCGCCTTCTTCGCCTGGAAGTCCTGGACGCTGCTGCACGAGGCCTGGGTCGACGGCCAGGTCACCTCCTCGACCTGGGCGCCGCCGCTCTGGATCCCCTATGCGGCGATGACCGGCGGCATGGCCCTGCTGTGCCTGCAGATCGCCCTGCAGGTCGCCCTCTGGTTCGATCGGGGGCGCGCATGAGCACGCTGTCGCTCGGTCTCCTCTATGGCGGCGCCACGCTGGCGGTCATGTTCTCCGGCATGCCGATCGCCTTCGCGCTCGGCGCCGTGGCGGTCGTGTTCATGGCCATCTTCATGCCGGCCGCATCCCTCGATACGGTCACGCAGAATGTCTACGAGGAGATGGCCTCGATCACGCTGCTGTCGATCCCGCTCTTCATCCTGAAGGGTGCGGCGATCGGCCGGTCGCGGGCCGGCCAGGATCTCTACTCGGCGATCCATGCCTGGATGTACCAGATCCCCGGCGGCCTCGGCATCGCCAACGTCTTCGCCTGCGCGGTTTTCGCCGCCATGGCCGGCTCGTCGCCGGCGACCTGCTCGGCGATCGGCTCGGCCGGCATCCCGGAGATGCGCAAGCGCGGCTATTCGGGCGGCTTCGCGGCCGGCATCATCGCCGCCGGCGGCACGCTCGGCATCCTGCTGCCGCCATCGGTGACCATGATCCTGTTCGCGGTCGCGGCCGAACAGTCGCTCGGGCGCCTGTTCCTGGCCGGCATCGGCCCGGGCCTCCTGCTGGTCGGCCTGTTCACGATCTACGCGGTCTATCGCTACCGGCGCGAATATGCCGCCGCCAAGGCCGCCTACGAGCGCGCCGGCACGCCGCATGCGATCCTCAGGCGCGAGCAGCTGACCATGGTCGAGCGCTTCTCGACCCTGCCGCGGGTGCTGCCCTTCGTGATCCTCCTGACCGGCGTCATGGTCGCGCTCTATGGCGGCTATGCGACACCGTCCGAGACGGCCGGCCTCGGCGGCATCCTGGCCCTCATCCTGATCGCGCTCATCTACCGGGTCTGGACCCCGACCGATCTCGGGCCGATCCTGACCGCGACGCTCCGCGAGGCGACCATGCTGATGATGATCATCGGCATGTCGCTGCTCTATTCCTACGTGATGAGCTACCTGCATCTCAGCCAGGCGGCCGCCCAGGCGATCGTCGCGCTCGGGCTCGGCAAGTGGCTGCTGCTCGCCGCCATCCTGCTGATGGTCGTGGTGCTCGGCTTCTTCCTGCCGCCGGTCTCGATCATCCTGATGACCGCCCCGATCATCCTGCCGCCGCTCAAGGCCGCCGGCTTCGATCTGGTCTGGTTCGGCGTGGTGATGACCATCGTCATGGAGATGGGCCTGATCCATCCCCCGGTCGGACTGAACATCTTCGTGATCAAGAACATCGCGCCGGATATTCCACTGAAGGACGTCATCTACGGGACATTGCCCTATGTCCTCCTGATGGCTCTCGCGGTGATCATCCTGTGCTTCCTGCCGGGCATCGCGACATGGCTGCCGGACCTGATCATGGGGGCAAGATCGTGATGAACATCACCTACATGGCCGAGCTTTTGGCGACCGTGAGCGAACGCGCCTCGCGGCTGGTCGGGCTCGGCCCGAAACCGCGGTCGACGGCGGAGCGGGGCGACATCGCCGCGCTCGCCGCCGATCTCGTCTCCCACCGCGGCGAGGCCTCCGGCGTCGCCATCGCGCGGGAGATCATCGCGCGCTACGACGCGCTTGGCACCGAGGAGAAGGTCCGCTTCCTGTCCGGCTTGGTCGAGCGCTTCGGCCCGGACGAGGAGCGCGTCGCCCGCGCCGTCGAAGCGTGGCGGACGGATCCCTCGCCGGCGGCGGTCAGCGAACTGCACATCGCCGCAGAGCCGCGCCGGCAGGAATTGCTGCGCCGCCTCAACCTCGCCCCCGGCGGTACCCTGGCGCTCGTGCATATGCGCGAGGACGTGCTCGATCTGATGGGCGACGAGCCGAACCTGAAGGTGCTCGACATCGACCTCGTGCATCTGTTCTCGTCCTGGTTCAACCGCGGCTTCCTGGTGGTGCGCCGGATCGACTGGTCGACCCCGGCCAACATCCTGGAAAAGCTGATCGAATACGAGGCCGTCCACGAGATCGACGGCTGGGACGACCTGCGCCGCCGGATCGAGCCGGCCGACCGGCGCTGCTACGCCTTCTTCCACCCGCAGCTCGCCGACGAGCCCCTGATCTTCGTCGAGATCGCGCTGACCACCGGCATTCCGTCCGCCATCGGCCCGCTGCTCGCCGCCGACCGCAAGCCGCTCGCGCCGAAGGAGGCGACCACGGCGGTGTTCTATTCGATCTCCAACTGCCAGCAGGGCCTCGCCGGCATCTCCTTCGGCTCGTTCCTGATCAAGCAGGTGGTCGACGAACTGAAGCGCGACCTGCCGCAACTGACCACCTTCGTCACCCTCTCGCCGGCGCCCGGCTTCGCCGCCTGGCTCGATTGCGAGCGCAATGCCGAGACGAGCCCGCTGTCCCCGTCCGACCGCCAGACGCTCGACCTGCTCGACCGGCCCGGCTGGCATCTCGACAAGGCGATCATCGACCGGATCGAGCCGGTCATGCGCCACGCCGCCGCGCGCTACTATCTGGAGGCGCGCACCGCGAAGGGACGTCCGGTCGATCCGGTCGCCCGCTTCCATCTCGGCAACGGCGCGCGGCTCGAACAGATCGACTTCATCGGCGACACCAGCCCGCGCGGCCTCGCCCAGGCCTACGGGCTGATGGTCAACTATCTCTACGACCTCGAACGGATCGAGGAGAACCACGAGGCCTATGCGGACAAGGGCGCCACCGCGGCCTCCTCCGCCGTCCGCGCCCTCCTCAAGCGGGATACGTCCTCGCGCGAACTTGCCTGAGCCCCGCCGATCACTCTCATGAATCGCGGCCGGCCGAACCCGTCCGCCGTCCTCCCGGATCCTTGCCATGACCAATCTCGCCACCCAGATCCGCCACCTCGGCGCCCCCGCCGAAAAGACCTTCATCGAGACCGGCGACGGCCGGCGGATCACCTATGCCGAACTCTGGGCGACGACGGCGCGGATCGCCAACCACCTCGTGGCGCTGGGCCTGCAGCCCGGCGACCGGGTGGCCGTGCAGGTCGAGAAGTCGCCCGAGGCGCTGATGCTCTATCTGGCCACGATCCGGGCCGGGGGCGTATTCCTGCCGCTCAACACCGCCTATACGCTGGCCGAGCTCGAATATTTCCTCGGCGATGCGGAACCGGCCATCGTGGTCTGCCGGCCCGCCGACGCCGCGGCCATGACGGCGCTGGCGGCCCGGCTCGGCGCGGCGCGGGTCGAGACGCTCGGCACCCGGGGCGACGGCAGCGTCATGGCCGGTGCGGGAGCGGCCTCCGAGCGGTTCGAGGATGTCGAGCGCGCCGACGACGATCTCGCCGCGATCCTCTATACCTCCGGCACGACCGGGCGCTCCAAGGGCGCCATGCTGAGCCACCGCAACCTCGCCTCCAATGCCGAGACGCTGGTCGCCACCTGGCGCTTCACGGCCGACGACGTGCTGATCCATGCCCTGCCGATCTACCACACGCATGGATTGTTCGTGGCCTCGAACATCATCCTGATGGCCGGCGCCTCGATGATCTTCCTGCCGCGCTTCGATGCCGACCAGATCGTCGGCTATTTCGCCCGCGCCACGACGCTGATGGGCGTGCCGACCTTCTATGTCCGGCTCAGCCAGCATCCCGGCGTCACCCGCGCCTCGACGGCCGGCATGCGCCTGTTCGTCTCCGGCTCGGCACCGCTGCTGGCCGAGACCCACCGCGCCTTCGAGGCGGCGACCGGCAAGGCCATCCTGGAGCGCTACGGGATGACCGAGACCAACATGAACACCTCCAACCCCTATGACGGCGACCGTATCGCCGGCACCGTCGGCCTGCCTCTGCCCGGCGTCGATCTGCGCGTCGCCGACCCCGAGACCGGCCGCCTCATGGCGCAGGGCGAGATCGGCGTCATCGAGGTCAAGGGCCCGAACGTGTTCCAGGGCTACTGGCGCATGCCGGAGAAGACCGCGGCCGAGTTCCGCCCCGACGGCTTCTTCATCACCGGCGATCTCGGCAAGATCGACGAGCGCGGCTATGTCCACATCGTCGGCCGCGGCAAGGACCTGGTCATTTCGGGCGGCTTCAACGTCTATCCGAAGGAGGTCGAGACCGAGATCGACGCCATCGCCGGTGTGGTCGAAAGCGCCGTGATCGGCGTGCCGCATCCCGATCTCGGCGAAGGCGTCACCGCCGTGGTCGTGCGCGAGCCCGGTGCCGGCGTCGACGAGGCCGCCGTGACGGCCGCGCTGGCCGATCGGCTGGCCCGGTTCAAGCAGCCCAAACGCGTCTTCTTCGTCGACGACCTGCCGCGCAACACGATGGGCAAGGTGCAGAAGAACGTGCTGCGCGACCAGTACCGGACCATCTACGGCGGGTGACGCCCGTCGCCGGGCATGGCGCACGGCGAGATGCGGCCGGCGTGGCTCAATCCGCCGCGAGGCGGCGCAGGCGGCGGTGGATGGTGGTGCGGTCGACGCCGAGCCGGCGGGCCAGTTCGGAGACGTTGCCGCCGCAGGCGGCGAGGTCGGCGCGCAGGTCCGCACCGGCCTTGCGCAGCGGCGGCAAGGCGGCCGTTCCATTGTCGCGGGTCCCGCTTCGGCGCGGCCCGCTTCGGTCCATCCCGTCTCGATCCGTTCCGCTGCGGTCCGCCGCCGCGGCGCCGAGACCGGGCGCACCGGTGAGCATGTCCGGCAGATCCTCCGGGCGGACCTCGCCGCCATCTGCCAGCGCGGCGGCGACGCGCAGCACGTTGGCGAGTTCGCGCAGGTTGCCCGGCCAGTCATGGGCGCGCAGGGCGAGCCGGGCGGCCGGCGAAAGGCGCAGCGCCCCGCCCTGCTCCTCCGCGGCCCGCCGCAGCAGGTGGTCGGTGACGGCATCGAAATCCTGCCGCTCGCGCAAGGGCGGCAGGGCGAGCGTCGCGGCGTTGAGCCGGTAGTAGAGATCCTGCCGGAAGCGCCCGGCCGCGACGCGGCGATCGAGCCGGTGATGGGACGCCGAGATCAGCCGGAAATGCACGGGCTTCGCCCGATGCGCGCCGACCGGCGTCACCTCCCCTTCCGCCAGCACGCGCAGGAGCCGGGCCTGCAGGCCGAGCGGCATGTCGCCGATCTCGTCCAGGAACAGCGTGCCGCCGTCGGCCGCCTCGATCAGTCCGGTCTTGCCGCGCGGCGCCGCGCCCGTGAAGGCACCCGGCGCATAGCCGAACAGCTCGGATTCGATCAGGCTCTCGGGGATCGCCGCGCAATTGACCGCGACGAAGCGGCCCGGCTGCGGCCGGCTGTCGTGGATGGCGCGGGCGAGATATTCCTTGCCGGTGCCGGTCTCGCCCTGGATCAGGATCGGAATGTCGCGCGGGGCGAGCTTCATGGCGCGCAGCTGCACGGCTTCCATGGCCGGATCGCCGAAGCCCAGTTCGCGCAGCGGCCGCGGCACCCGGCTGACCGGCACGGCGGTACCGCGGAAGCTCGCCACCGGGGCGACCGCGCTCGCAAACAGCGCCGCGCTGGCGCGGGTGCGCACGATTCGCTCGCCGCTCGGCTGGCCGCGCATCAGGCGCGGCAGGTCGTCGACCTCCAGCTCCAGGAGCCGGGAGACCGGCTGCCCGATCAGGGCGCGCGTCTCGCCGGCGCGCAGGCCGAGCAGGCGCGATAGGGCGCGCAGGCCGCCATGGGTCATGCCGGAGATGCGGCCCGCCCCGTCGATCGACAGGGCCGCCTCCGGATCGACATCGAGGAATTCGGGCGAGCGCGACAGGCGCAGGATCCAGTCCTGCCGGGTGCGCGCCATCAGGTTGGCGAGCTCGATCCGCCGCGCCGTCTCGGTGACCAGATGCTGGGCCAGCTGCTGGCTCGCCTTGGCGGTCGGCGAGCGCAGCTGCGAGATGTCGACCACCGCCGTCAGGTCGCCGAGCGTGTCGAAGACCGGCGCGGCCGAGCAGGTCAGGCCGATATGGCTGGTGTCGAAATGGTCGTCCTGGTGGATCACGACCGGATCGCCGGAGACGATGCAGGCCCCGACCGCGCAGGTGCCCGCGCGGCTCTCCGACCATTCCGAGCCGAGATAGAGCCCGGCCCGGCGCAGATGGTTGTCGAAGGTCGGATCGCCGAGAAAGTCGACCGTCACGCCGCGCGCATCCGACAGGAGCAGGACATAGTGCTGGTCCATGACATGGCGGAACAGGCCTTCGAGCGCCGACCGGCCGATCCGGATCAGGTCCTGCGCCTGCTGGCGATGCTCCTTCAGCTGCGTTTCCGGGACGATATAGGCCTGCTGCGCCTGGGCCGGATCGAGCCGGTAGTCGTTCAGGCAGCGCAGCCAGGATTGCAGCACCGGTGCATCCCGCAGGCTCGCATCCCCGCGCGCAACGCGCTCGAGCTCCAGCACATGGGATTTCGCCGACACCGAGGCCGACCCTACTGTCGACGCAGCGGCCGGCTTGCTGGCCGACCTTTCGGCCGGCGTGTTGGCCGACACCATGGCATGCTCCCCGGCGCCGCTTCTGTCGACGGCTGCCCAGCCCGAATTCAACCGATTGAAGGGTCGCATGCCAGGGCATGGGGATCAACAGGTGCCGATCCGGCGGGACCGCGCGCCGCAGGGTCTTTGGTCGGCGCCCGGCCGAGGACGACTTCCCGCCGTCCCTCAGCGGAACGTCCGGATCACGTTCCTGCCGAGTTCGACGAGGAGACGCCGTTCATCGGCCGGCAGACCGACCATCCATTCATGGGCGACGGGGGCCATCGCCTCGGCGCCTGGTCGCCGCGCTGGCGATGGGCCAGGACCAGAACAGAGTCCGATTGTGAACGAGGGCAACCACGGGACAAGGTCAGTCCGAACCCGTCCTGCGCGGGTCTTGGCAGTCTCAGCTCAGTCAGACACCGATCGTGCGCGACGATGCTTTCACAAGCTCGTCGATAAGTCCCCGTCCGGCCGGACCTGGGGGCGTATCGGTCCTATAAATCGCCGACATTGCGATCGTCGACGCAATGGTCATGTCCGCAATCTCAATCGGCACGAGCAATCCCCGGTCGAGATCATCTCGAATGACTTCGACCGGCATCCCGCCCCAACCGAGCCCGGCTTTCAGCAGGGCGTGCTTGGCGCCGAGATCGTAGAGTCGCCAGGTTTTGGGCGAAAAGACGCGGAAATCCTTGTCCTCTGTGAGCCGGGAGCGGTCAGAGAGAACCAGTTGCACATGGTTCGCAAGCGTTCTGGTCGAAATCGGTCCCCGGCAATGTGCGAGCGGGTGACTGGGGGCCGCCACCATCTGATATCCGATTTGCAACAGATACTCGCTACTGAGATCAGGGTGGGCGCCACCGACAGGGCCGCGTATGCCGAAGGCGCATGTCTTGTCGAGCACCAGTTCCAGAACGGCGCCCAGTCCCTCCACCGAGATACGCAACGGCGTGTCCGGGAAGCGAGACTGAAAGCCGGCAATGGCTTCCGTGAGTACGCGGGTCGGAAAAAGCACGTTGATGACAACGCTGAGTGCGGGTTCAAGGCCGCCCGCCAGTCCTCGCGCCCGCGCCTTGAACTGATCCATGGCGCTCGTGACGGCCCGCGCCTGCTCGAGCAGTGCGCGCCCCTGCTCCGTCAGCTCCGGATACCGCCCGCTCCGATCGAACAGGGTGACGCCGATCAGACTTTCGAGATTGGCCACGGCCTGGCTGACGACCGACTGCGCTCGGCCCAATTGCCGCCCAGCGGCAGAAAAGCTGCCGGAATCGGCGGCAGCCACGAAGGTTCGCAACTGATCGAGCGAGAAGCCATCGAGCATATATCTATATTCCAGATACTTTATATCGAGACATATAGGGTTATCAGATGGCAGGCAATGGCGAACAATGCCCCTCACGTACCGAGAGGCAAATCCGTGGCCATACGCGTTTCCGAAATTATCCAGGCGCGCCGACACAGCAACGGCGGCATTTTCTCCGTCAACGCCATCGATCTCCGACGGATGAAAGGCCTCGCATCACCCCTCGTCCTGCTCGACAATTTCCGTGTGTCCGGCCAGCCCTTCGGACCCCATCCCCACGCCGGCTTTTCTGCCATCACCTATGTGTTCGAGGATTCGCACGTCGCCCTGCGCAGCCGCGACTCGCTCGGAAATGATCTCGAGATCGGCCCTGGCGGCATTGTCTGGTTGCAGGCGGGGCGCGGGGCGCAGCACCAAGAGGTGCCGGCCGTACGCGGGAATGAACTGCACGGAGCACAGATCTACGTCAACCTCAGCGCGCGCAACAAGCTCGCCGATCCCAAGACGATGTATCTGCTGCCCGGTGATGTTCCCGAATGGCGCAGTCCGTTTGGCGATCGTATCCGCGTTTTGGTCGGCAGTTACGGGAATGTCATTTCGCCCATAGAACCGATCGAACCCTACCGCATACTCGATGCGTTTCTGGTTTTTGACGTCACCTATCAGCTCGTGCGCGGCGAGAACAGCGTCATCTATCTGCTCGATGGACAGATGGACCTGAAGGTTGACGATCAGGTGCATCGCTTGTCGTCAGAAACCGCGATTGCGCTCTCTGGCGCCGGAGAGGTCCGGCTCAGAACGGCCGACGGGGTCGCGCATGTCCTTCTGCTTTCCGGGCCGGCACTTGATGAGCCGATTTTTGCCGAAGGCCCCTTCGTCATGAACGACGCCGCCGGCATCCGCAGTGCCTACCACCGCTTTCAGTCCGGCGAGATGGGCCGGCTCGACGCAGTCTAACGCGATACCTCATTTAAGGCCCACGAGGGGTCTCAAGTCGCAAATCTAAGAGAAATCAGGAGCATATCCATGACGGTCACGAAGACAATCACCATCGTTGGCGGGACCGGCTATGCCGGATCAGCGATTGCACGCGAAGCCGCGAAACGCGGCCACCGCGTGACCTCCGTCAGCCGGTCGGTTCCAGCCGAACCGAACCCCGGCATCAGCTATGTTGCATCCAGCGTCGAGGATGCTGGTGCGTCGATTGCCGGTGCGGATGTTGTCGTCGGGGCGTTCTCCCCGCGTGGTGCCAACAAGGGCGCTCTCGCCAAGGTCTATGCCGACCTCGCCAGCAAAGCCGTTGAAGCGGGCGCACGTCTCGTTCTCGTCGGCGGCTTCTCATGCTTGCGGCGCTCGGAGGGCGCACCGCGCATGCTGGAGGCGGAGAGCTTCCCGGCCGACGTTCCGGCCGAGGTCGTCGCGGAAGCGCTGGAGAATCTGGACGTTCTGAACAATCTCCTGGCGGATGAGAGTGGCGTGGACTGGCTGTTCGTGTCGCCAGCGATGGAATTTTCCGCTTGGCAGCCAGGCGAGGATCTCGGTCGCTACCGGGTGGGTGACGAGGTCGCGTTGTTCGACGAGAACGGCAGATCGGCAATCAGCGGCATCGACTTTGCCCGAGCGGTGCTCGACGAGATTGAGCAGCCCACCCGACACCGAGCGCAGATCGGCGTTGCATACTGAAGTCGCGCGACTTTCTGGTCCGCCAATTTTCCTCGACCGGCCAGGCCCGTCGTCACGACGGTTCAGAAGGGGTGAAGTGAAGTCGAACCCACCAAACGGGTGCGGTCAGACCGAGCCGCAGCCCCACCGGGACTGCGGCACCGGCGCATCACGCAGGGCCGCATCCCCGGCGCGCAACGCGCTCGAGCTCCAGCACATCGGACTTGGCCGACACCGCGGCCCCGCCCGTCGCCGCCATCGTGGAGGACTTGCTGGCCGACACCATGGCATGCTCCCCGGCGCCGCTTCTGTCGACGGCTGCCCAGCCCGAATTCAACCGATTGAAGGGTCGCATGCCCGGGCATGGGGATCAACAGGTGCCGATCCGGCGGGACCGCGCGCCGCAGGGTCCCTGGTCGGCGCCCGGCTGAGGACGGCTTCCCGCCGTCCCTCAGCGGAACGTCCGGATGACGCTCTTGCGGATTTCCACGAAGAGACGCCGTTCCCCGGCTTGTCTGGGGACCATCCACTCATGTTCAACGAGGGTCATGGCCTCGGCGACGCGGCTTGCCGCATGGACGGCCTCGCACGACAGTTTCAGAAGGCTGAGCTGGGCAAAGCGCCCCTTGGACACGCCGGCATCGCGGGCGATTTGCTTCATGTCGCCGTCGAGGCTGACCAGGATCGCGTCGTTTGCCTCCGCCAACGCACAGACAAGCGGATCCGGGGACCCGGTTGCACCGGCTTCGCGCAACAGAATGACGAAATGTCCCGAATCCGAAAGCACCCGCCCCACGCTATCCGGGACGCATTCATCCAAGAAGAAGCGGAGCTGCGGTCGATCGGTCACGCCGCCTTCGTTTGCGTGTCGAATGAGACCGCAGCCTTGATGTCGGCCTCACTCAGGGTTGGATATTCTTGCATGATCTGCGCCAGTGAATAACCGGCCTCGGCAAAACTCTTGATGGCCGCAACGGGAATGCGAGTTCCCGCGACCACGGGCATGTTGCTCGCCACAAAGCGGCTTCGCGCGACGGCGCCAATATCTTCAATCGATCTCACCGACAGGGCTTCGACATCCCGGCGGGTGTCCGACATCACCGTCTCAAGCGGGATACCGAGAGCGTATTGACCGGACACGACCTCCCGCTGCTTGCCGTCTTCTGGGTCGACGAAATTGACGCGCCGCTTGAGGACATAAAGGGTGGTCCGCGACCATGCGTTGCTGTCCATGGCGCACAGGCGCTTCGCAACATCCCGCAGATGCCTGACCGAAACGGAATACTGCTTGGTCAGGACATTCAGGACACGCAGGGATGCAATGTCCTGGAAGGAATAGACCCGGCTGAACGCCGCGCGTCGATTCGGGTCGGCAAACTGCGGCCGGAAGAACCCCGTCCGATCCCAATAGCGCAGTTGATGCACACTGAGCCCGGTCAGGCGCGAAGCCTGCTCTTCGGTGAAGGCGCTGACCACCCCGTGTGCCGACCTGTTGCTCATGAGAAATCGTAACCCGGAATCGTCGCGGAACAAAGACGGGACGATGGCGACAAATCAACTTCCGGTGCTGCTTGTCGCCGCAGCCCCACCGGGACTGCGGCCGGTCTCCTGGCCCCTCAATCCGCCACCGCATGGGCCGGATCCACCTTGGCGGGCGTCTTGCCGACGCGGATCAGGAGGAGGAGCGGGAGGGCGGCGAGGCTGATGAAGGTCATCAGGCGGAAGTCGTTGGCATAGGCGATGATCACCGCCTGGGCGGTGACCAGCTGCTCGAGCAGGGCGCGGCCGGTCGTCGTGGCGGGATCGACCAGGGCGGCGGACGGGAATTGCAGGCCGAGATTCCAGGGCGTCAGGCTCTCGGTCAGGCGGGCATGCATCAGCGTGGTGGTCGAGGTCAGCTGCGCGATCACGATCGAGACGCCGACGGCGCTGCCGAGATTGCGGATCAGCGTCCAGACCGCGGTGCCCTCGGTGCGGTAGCGCGTCGGCAGGGTCGCGAAGGCGACCGTGTTGAGCGGCACGAAGACGAAGCCGAGGCCGACCCCCTGCATGATCGAGGTCCAGACGATCGTGCTGGCGGCGGTGTCGGCGGTCATGCCGGTCATGAAGACCAGCGGCAGGGTCGACAGGATCAGGCCGGTCAGGATCATCAGCCGCGCGTCGATCCGGCCGAGCAGGCGGCCGGTGACCATCATGGCCGCCATGGTGCCGATGCCGCGCGTGCCGAGCAGCAGGCCGGCCTGCATGACCGGATAGCCGATGACGTTCTGCACGAAGGGCGTGACGAGCGCCATGGTGGCGAGCAGGATGATGCCGACCACGAACATGAACACGACGCCGACCGAAAAGTTGGTGTCGCGGAAGATCTGGATCGGGATGAACGGCCGTTCCGCGGTCAGCGAATGGACGACGAAATACCAGAGCCCGGCCGCGGCGACGATCGCCTCGGCGCGGATCTCGGCCGAATCGAACCAGCCGAGCGACTCGCCCCGGTCGAGCATCAATTGCGCCGCGCCGATGCCGATCGACAGGGCCGCGAAGCCGAACCAGTCGAAGCGCATGCCCGGCTGGGTCGGCGTCTCCTGCATGAAGGCGGCGAGGCCGAGCACGGTGGCGATGCCGAAGGGCAGGTTGACGAAGAAGACCCAGTGCCAGGACAGCGTATCGGTCAGCCAGCCGCCGAGCGTCGGGCCCATGATCGGGCCGATCATCACGCCCATGCCCCAGACCGCCATGGCCTGGCCGCGCCGCTCGGGCGGATAGATGGCCATCATCACCGCCTGGCTCAGCGGCACCAGCGCGGCGCCGAAGACGCCCTGCAGCAGGCGGTAGAGCACCATGTCGGTGATCGACTGGGCGATGCCGCACAGCATCGATGCCACGGTGAAGCCGGCCGCGCAGACGATCAGCACCTTCTTGGTGCCGAAGCGCATGGCCAGCCAGCCGACCGGCGCGGTCATGATCGCGGCGGCGACGATATAGGAGGTCAGCACCCAGTTGACCTGGTCGAGCGTGGCCGACAGGCTGCCCTGCATGTAGGGCAGCGCCACATTGGCGATGGTCGTGTCGAGCGCCTGCATGATCGTCGCCGCCATCAGGCAGACGGTGATCATGCCGCGGTTCTTGACCACGCCGGCCGAGGCGGCCCCGCTCTGGGCTGCCCCCGCCGGGGCTGCGGCGGGGGCCTTGCCTGCGCCGGGGCCGCTCACCGGACGGTCGGCGCGACCGACTTCGGTGCGCCCTCCCCGCCCGCGAAGGCCGGCAGGCCGACCAGCCCGGCGAGGCTGCGCTTGCGGCCGGTATCGATCGAAACGTCGGCGCTCATGCCGGCGCGCAGGCCGGTCGTGTCCTCGCCCGGCGCGAAGGCGACCCGGACCGGCACGCGCTGGACAACCTTGACCCAGTTGCCCGACGCGTTCTGCGCCGGCAGGATCGAGAATTGCGCGCCCGTGCCGGGACTGATCGCATCGACCGTGCCGTGCCAGACCCGGCCCGGATAGGCATCGACCGTTATCTCGACCGGCAGGCCCGGCCGGACGAATTCGAGATCGGTCTCCTTCGGATTGGCGTCGACCCACAGCCGGTCGGTGCCGACAATCGCGAAGACGGTGGTGCCGGCGGTCAAGTAGCGGCCCATCTGGATAGACGGCACCTGGGTGGCCATGCCGGCGATCGGCGAGCGCAGGACGGTGTTGTCGAGGTCGCGCTGCGCCATGTCGCGCTTGGACAGCGCCTCGCGATAGGGCGGAAAGCGGTCGATCGGCAGCGCCGGATCGCCGAGCAGCTGATTGAGGGCGGCGACGCGGCTCTGCTTCAGGGTCTCGGCCTGCGAGCGCACCGCGGCCAAGGCCAGCCGCACGGTCTCAACATCGGTCTGGGTCGCAACCCGGTTGCCGAGCAGCGACGACTTGCGTTCGAGATCCTTCTCACGCAGCTCGATGCTCTCCTCCGCGATGACGATCTGGCGGGCGAGGCTCGCCACCGACGTGGTCAGGTTGGCATGGTCGGCGCGCACCGACTGCAGCTTGGCTTCGGCCTCGGCCAGCGCCAGCCGATAGGATTCCGGATCGATCGCGAAGAGCGGGTCACCCGGCCGGACCTTCTGGCCCTCGGTCACGTCGATGCGCACGACCCGCCCGGAGACCTCCGGGGTGATCAGCACCTTCTCGGCGCCGACATAGCTGTTGTCGGTCGAGATCCAGCGGCCGCCGGCAAGCCAGAGCGCGCCGCCGCCGACCGCGGCCGCCAGCGGCAGCACGACCATCAGCACGAAGCGCATCCCGGCCTTGCGGTTGCGCCGCTGGGTGGCGGCTTCGACGGCGGCGTGCGGCGCCGGCAGTGCCAGAGGGCCGGATGCAGCCGAAGCCGCGACTTCGGCCTTCGGCGCGGCGGGGGCGGTGTCAGTCGGCATGGGCAAGCTCCGAATCCGCTGCGACCGCATGACAATCGGCGCCGGATTTGATGTTCTGCTTGATGGCGTTGAGCGAGGCCTTCAGCGTGGCGACGGCCTCCGGCGTAAAGCCGGCCAGCATCTCGTCGGTGATCGCGAGAGCCAGCGGTGCCAGATCCTCGACGGCGCGGCGGCCGGCCTCGGTCGTGAAGAGGAGGTTGGCGCGGCGGTCGCTCGGATGCGGCCGACGCTCGACCAGCCCCTGCGCGTCCAGCCGGTCGATCAGCCGCGTCAGGGTGATCGGCTGGATTTCCAGGAGCTCGGCCAGTTCGGCCTGGGTCCGCCCCTCCTGGACATAGAGCTTGCCGAGCAGCGCCCATTGCGCACGGGTCGTGCCGCATTCCCGCGCCCGCTGATCGACAAAGGACCGGATCTGGCGCGCCGTATCGACCAGCAGGAGAAACACCTCCCGGCGCGGATCGGCATAAAGGGACTGTAGCTGAGCCTTCGACATGCGCTCAATATAAGCATGCTTATTATATGGAAAAGGGACTTTGAGCATGGCAGGAATGCACAAGCGCTTCGGCTCGCCCTGCCTTGCGCGAAACTTCGGCTTCTGAAACAAAACGCCCGGGTGCCGTGCCCTGTCGCGACGGCCGACCGAGGTCGCCATGGATCGTCTTGCGCCGGGCCATACCACCGGCATTCTTCTCTATTCGGCTGGAATCTTCTTCTTCGCCCTCAACGACGCGCTCGGCAAATGGCTGGTCGCCGACTATTCGGTCGGCCAGCTCCTGTTGCTGCGCACGATCGGAGCGGTCTTCGTGCTGGCGCCGCTCATCTGGATGCACCGGCCGGCGCTGTTCGGCGGCGGCCAGACCGGGCTGAAGCTCGCCCGCGTCGCCTGCATGGCGGCCGATACCTTCGCCTTCTACTATTCGACGCTCTATCTTCCGCTCGCCGACGTGATGACCTTCTACATGGCGGCACCGCTGCTGATCACCGCGATCGCGGTGCCGTTCCTGGGCGAGAAGGTCGGCATCTGGCGCTGGTCGGCGATCCTGGTCGGCTTCGTCGGCGTGGTCATCGCCCTGAAGCCGACCGGTGCGGCCGTCTCGATGGTCTCGCTGATCGCCCTGTTCGGCTCGACCATGTATGCGGCCGGCGTCACCATCACGCGCGCGCTCAAGGATACCCACTGGCTGCAGCTGGTGACGTGGCAGTTCGCCGGCGCCGGCCTGACCGGCCTGGTCACGGCGCCGATCGGCTGGGTCACGCCCGGCCCGGTGGATCTGATCCTGCTGTTCCTGCTCGGCGTCGTCGCGGTCGTCTGCTTCATCCTGATCGTCCGCGCGCTCTCGAACACGCCCGCCTCGGTGCTCGCCCCGTTCCAGTACAGCTCGATCCTGTGGGCGGCCGTGATGGGCTGGCTGGTCTGGGGCGACGTGCCGACGCGCGAGATCGTCATCGGCAACGCCATCATCGTGGCGAGCGGGCTCTATCTCTTCTATCGCGAGCGGCGGCGTGGCTCGGACGTCGCCGACCGGATCGAACCGATCCCGTGAATCGACCTCATCCGGGCGCCGGACATGCCATGCGGTTTCCAACGAGGTTGCACTGCAGCATCGGGCGGACCAAGGTGGCGCCAGCGGTCCGAGGGGCGGGCCGCCGGACGGAACGGACGTCATGCGGCCATCGATCATTCTTCTCGCCGCCGCGCTGGTCGGGCTCGGCGGCTTCGTCGGCTATCGGCAGTATCTCGCTACCCAGGCGACGCACCTGCCGGAAGGCGTGACCGCCTCGAACGGACGGATCGAGGTCGAGCGCGTCGACATCGCCTCGAAATATGCCGGCCGGCTCCTGGAGATGCTGGTGCGCGAGGGCGACTTCGTCGAGAAGGGCGCGGTCGTCGCCCGGCTCGACACCAGCGAGATCCGCGCCCAATTGGCCGCCGCCGCCGCCACCGCCCAGCGCGCCGTCCAGACGATCGGCCGCGCCGAGGCCGAGACGGCGATGCGCGAGGCCGAACTGGCCCTGGCCGAGGTGGAGCTGAAGCGGGCCAGCGAGCTGCACGACCGCTCGGTCACCTCGCAGGCCGAGGTCGACCGCCGCGCCGCCCAGCGCAACGTCGCCGCCGCGGCCGTCAAGGCGGCGAAATCCGCGATCGGCGAGGCGGAGGGCGCGCGCGCCGTCGCCGATGCCCAGGTCCGCCAGATCCAGGCCATGCTCGACGACATGACGCTGACCGCCCCGGTCGCCGGCCGGGTCGAATACCGGCTGGTGCAGACCGGCGAGGTGGTCGCCGCCGGCGCACGGGTCGCGACCCTGCTCGATCTCTCCGACGTGAACATGACCGTGTTCCTGCCGACGCGACTGGTCGGCAGGGTCCGGCTCGGGGCCGACGCACGCATCCGGCTCGATGCCGCATCGGAATTCGTCATTCCGGCCAAGGTCTCCTTCGTCGCCGCGGAAGCGCAATTCACGCCCAAGACCGTCGAGACCGAGACCGAGCGCGACAAGCTGATGTACCGGGTCAAGGTCAGCATCGCCCCGGATCTGCTGGTGACGCGGCGCGACTATGTCAAGGCGGGCCTGACCGGCAACGCCTATCTGCTCACCGGCCGCGACGCCTTCCCGCCCGAACTGGCGCCGAGGCTGCCCGATGCCCGCCCCTGACATCGCCCCGGACGGCGACGCGGCGGCCACAGTCGTTGACCCAGCGCCGGCCTGGACGGTCGCGCTCGACGGCATCGTCCATCGCTACGGCAAGACGCTGGCGCTCGACGGGGTCGGCCTGACGCTCGCCGCCGGCTCGGCGACCGCCGTGATCGGACCGGACGGGGTCGGCAAGTCGACCCTGCTCGGGCTGATCGCCGGCGTGAAGCGGCTGCAGGCCGGGACGGTCGCGGTGCTCGGCGGCGACATGGCCGACCGCCGCCACCGCGATGCGGTCGCCGGCCACATCGCCTACATGCCGCAGGGTCTCGGACGCAATCTCTACCCGACCCTGTCGGTGACCGAGAACATCGCCTTCCACGCCGCCCTGTTCGGCCTGACGCCGGCCGAGCGCGACGCACGCGTCCACCGCCTGCTGGCGGCGACCGGCCTCGCGCCCTTTGCCGATCGCCCGGCCGGCAAGCTGTCGGGCGGCATGAAGCAGAAGCTGTCGCTCTGCTGCGCGCTCGTCCACGATCCCGATCTTCTGATCCTCGACGAGCCGACCACCGGCGTCGATCCGTTGTCGCGCCGCCAGTTCTGGGAACTGATCGCCGACATCCGCGCCGGCCGGCCGGGCATGACCGTCCTGGTCGCCACCGCCTATATGGACGAGGCGGAGCGCTTCGACCGCATCGTCGCCGTCGCCGACGGCCGGATCATCGCCGACGGCCCGACCCGCGACATCCTGGCCGCCGCCGGCGCGTCCGGACTGGAGGACGCCTATCGCCGGCTCCAGGCCGGCAGCGGCGGCGCCGTCCCCGCGCCCTTCGCGATCGCCCCGCGCGTGCAGCATGACGGGCCGCCCGCCATTGCGGCCGAGGGCCTGACCCGGCGCTTCGGCGACTTCACCGCGGTCGACCATGTCAGCTTCCGCATCGAGCGCGGCGAGATCTTCGGCTTCCTCGGCTCCAACGGCTGCGGCAAGACGACCACGATGAAGATGCTGACCGGCCTGCTGCCGGCGACGGAAGGTACCGCCGAACTGCTCGGGTTGCCCGTCGATGCCGGCGATCTCGCCGTCCGCATGCGGGTCGGCTACATGTCGCAGGGCTTCTCGCTCTACGAGGAGCTGTCGGTGCGCGGCAATCTCGACTTCCACGCCGCCGTCTACCACCTGCATGGCGCGGCCGCGCGCACCCGGGTCGCCGAGACGATCGATCGGTTCGGGCTCGGCGAGGTCGCCGACGCCATGCCGGCCGCCCTGCCGCTCGGCATCCGCCAGCGCCTGCAACTCGCCGCCGCCTGCCTGCACAAGCCGGAAGTGCTGATCCTCGACGAGCCGACCTCGGGGGTCGATCCGGAGGCGCGCGACTCTTTCTGGCGCCATCTCGGCGAACTGTCCCGGCGCGACGGCGTCACGATCTTCGTCTCGACGCATTTCATGAACGAGGCCGAGCGTTGCGACCGCATCTCGCTGATGCATGCCGGCCGGGTGCTCGCCGTCGGCGCACCGGCGGAGATCGTCGCGGCGGCCGGCACGCGCACGCTCGAGGATGCCTTCATCCAGGTGCTGGAACGGGAGAGCGGACAGGACCCGAAAGAGTCCGGCCCAGCCGTCAAGGCCGTCGCCCCGGTGGCGACGGAACAAGCGAACGGCGAAGGCCCGACGGCTGAGCGCCCGCTCGGCCGGCGCGATCCGACCATCGCCCGGACGCTCGCCTTCGCCATGCGCGAGGCGCGCGAACTGCTGCGCGACCGGGTACGCCTCGCCTTCGGACTGATCGGCCCGATGGCGCTGCTGGTCGTGTTCGCCTTCGGCATCTCCTTCGACGTGGAGAAGCTGACCTATGCCGCCTTCGACCGCGACCAGTCGATCGAGAGCCGCGACCTGCTGCGCTCCCTGTCCGGCTCGCGCTATTTCGAGGAGCGGCCGCCGATCGTCACGGAGGCGGAGGCCGACCGCCGGCTGATCGACGGCGAATTGCGGCTGGTCGTGTCGATCCCGCCCGGCTTCGGCCGCGACCTGCTGCAGGGCCGCCGCCCAGAGATCGGCTTCACGGTCGACGGCGCCAATACATTCCGCGCCGAGACGGTCAGGAGCTATGTGCAGGGCGTCGTGCTCGGCTACGCGGCGGAAAAGCTCGCAGCCTCCCCGCTCGGCGGCGCCGCGGCGGCCGAGGCCGTCGCCTTCGTGCCGCGCTTCGCCTACAATCAGGCCTTCCTGAGCGTCAATGCGATCACGCCCGGCGTGATCATGCTGCTCCTGGTGCTGATCCCGGCCATGATGACGGCGCTCGGCGTGGTGCGCGAGAAGGAGATCGGCTCGATCGCCAACCTGCGCGCGTCGCCGGCGCGGGTCGCCGAATTCCTGATCGGCAAGCAACTGCCCTATGCGGCGCTCGGGCTCGTCGCCGGGCTCGCCATGGTGGCGATCGCGGTCTTCGCCTTCGGGGTGCCGTTCCGCGGCTCGGGCCTGGCGCTCGCCGCCGGCGCGGCGCTCTACGTGCTGGCGACGACCGGCTTCGGGCTGCTCATCTCGACCGCCGTCGGCACCCAGGTGGCGGCGATCTTCGCCACCGCGATCCTGAGCGTCGTGCCGGCGATCAACTTCTCGGGCTTCCTCTACCCGCTCTCGGCCACCGACGGGGCGGCCTGGTGGGTCGGCACGCTGTTCCCCTCGTCCTGGTTCCAGACCATCGCGCTCGGCATCTTCGCCAAGGGGCTCGGCCCGGCCGATCTCCTGCCCCACTATGCCGCGCTCGCCGGCTTCGGTCTCGTCTTCGTGACCGCCGCCGTCCTGCTGCTCGACAAGCAGGAGCACTGACCGCCATGCTGCGCGCGATCGACAACATCTGGCATCTGGTTCTGAAGGAATTCGCCAGCCTCGCCGGCGACCGGGTCATGCTGGTGCTGATCTTCTACGCCTTCTCGATGGCCATCGTGACGGTCGCCAACGGCGTCAAGCTGGAAGTCTCCAATGCCAGCGTGGCGGTGATCGATCTCGACCGCAGCCCGGCCGTCGACCGCATCGTCGACGCCGTGCGCCCGCCCTATTTCCGGGCGCCGGTCAGGGTCGATGCCGCCGGCGCCGAACAGGGCATGGATCGCGGCCGCTATACCTTCCTGCTGTCCTTCCCGCCCGGCTTCGAAGCCGACCTGCTGGCCGGCCGCAAGCCGGAGATCGGCCTGACCGTCGACGCGACCGCCATGACCCAGGCCGGCAACGGCGTCGCCTATCTGCGCGAGATCGTGTCGACTGAGACCGCCCGCTACCTGTCCGCCAAGGGCGTCGAGGCGGGCCTGCCGGTCGGCGCCGTGATCCGCCAGGCCTTCAATCCCAATCTCGACGGCGTGCGCTACAACGCCGTCATGCAGCTGGTGAATTCGATCACCATCCTGTCGATCATCCTGGTCGGCGCGGCGGTGATCCGCGAGCGCGAGCACGGCACCATCGAGCATCTGCTGGTCATGCCGGTCCGGCCGACCGAGATCGCGCTCGGCAAGATCATCGCCAACGGGCTGGTCGTCCTGATAGCGGTCTTCTTCGCCATCGAGGTGGTGTTGCGCGGCGTGCTCGACGTGCCGATCGCCGGGTCGGTGCCGCTGTTCCTGGCCGGCACCGCCGTCTATCTCTTCGCCACCACCGCCCTCGGCATCGTGCTGGCGACGCTCGCCAATTCGATGCCGCAGCTCGGCCTGATGGCGATCCCGGTGTTCATCACCATGCAGCTCCTGTCCGGCGCCATGACGCCACTCGAAAGCATGCCGAAGGTGCTGCAGGAGGCCATGCACGTCTCGCCCTCGGTCTATTTCGTGCAATTCTCCCAGGCGATCCTCTATCGCGGCGCCGGCTTCGAGGTGGTCTGGTTCCCCCTCGCCATGATGGCCGGCATCGGCGCAGCCCTGCTCGCCTTCGCGGTCTCCCGCTTCCGCCGCATGCTCGAAAAGAGCGGCTGACCGGACCGCTCCGCCCCTGCCCGCCCCGCCTACGACCGAATACGCAGGCGGGGTCGGATCAACGCTTTCGCTGGGGAAGCCGACTAGCCTTCTCGTCATGCAGCCGAACCGGCCGGGTCCTCACGGGGTCCGGCGGGCTCGGCTTGCGACCGAAAGGCCACCAGCGGGGAGAGCGTGCATGGATACCACCGAAACGATCAATACGCCGGGCGAACCGGTCGCGGCACCGGTCGAGCGCGTGCCCGATCCGACCGATCCGATCGGCAAGGCCGCGGCGGCGCTTGCGGAGACCGAGATTCCGACGGTCCGCACCACCCGCTCGGAACGCCGCGACGCGTTGCGCCGGGCCAAGGAAGACCCGGATGCGATCCGCCGCGTCTTCGAGACCAGCATCTATCCGTATAGCGACCGGCTGACCGAGCGCGCCTACGAGAAGCAGATGGAGCCGCTCCAGGTCGAGCTCCTCAAGGCGCAGAACTGGATCAAGGCCACCGGACAGCGCATCGTGATCCTGTTCGAGGGTCGCGACGCGGCCGGCAAGGGCGGCACGATCAAGCGCTTCATGGAGCATCTCAATCCGCGCGGCGCGCAGGTCGTGGCGCTGGAGAAGCCGAGCGAGCGCGAACGGGCGCAGTGGTATTTCCAGCGCTATATCGAGCACCTGCCCTCGGCAGGCGAGATCGTGCTGTTCGACCGCTCCTGGTACAACCGCGCCGGCGTCGAGCGCGTGATGGGCTTCTGTTCCCCGGCCGAATATCTGGAATTCATGCGCCAGGCACCGCTGATCGAGCAGATGCTCGTGCGCTCCGGCATCCGCCTCTACAAGTTCTGGTTTTCGGTCACGCGCGAGGAGCAGCGCCGCCGCTTCGAGGCGCGCCGCAACGATCCGCTCAAGCAGTGGAAGCTGTCACCGATCGACCTCGCCTCGCTCGACAAGTGGGATGACTACACGGAAGCCAAGGAGGCGATGTTCTTCTATACCGACACCGCCGACGCGCCCTGGACGATCATCAAGTCCGACGACAAGAAGCGCGCCCGGCTGAACTGCCTGCAGCACTTCCTGTCGACGCTCGACTACGACAACCGCGACGAGGCGGTGGTGGTCGGCGCCGATCCGCTGATCGTCGGCTCGACCGCCCATGTGGTGCGCACCGCCGACCATATCCTCGGCAAGTCGCTGCATCCGGGCAGCCGGCGGGCGTGAGCGGCACCGGCGATCGGTCGGGCCGGCCGATCGCCCCGCCCGGCCTCGCGGATCCGGCAGCGCCCTCAGCCGCGCGCGGCGGCGATCTCGCCGCGCATCGCCTCGATCACGGCGCGGTAGTCCGGCGCGCCGTAGATCGCGCTGCCGGCCACGAAGGTGTCGACGCCGGCTGCGGCGACCGCGCCGATATTGTCGGTCTTCACGCCGCCGTCGATCTCCAGCCGGATGTCGCGGCCCGAGGCGTCGATCAGTTCGCGCACCCGGCGCGCCTTGGCGAGCGCGGACGAAATGAAGGCCTGGCCGCCGAAGCCGGGATTGACCGACATCAAGAGGATCAGGTCGAGCCGGTCCATGACCCATTCCAGGCACTCGACCGGGGTGGCCGGATTGAGCACCAGGCCGGCCTTGCAGCCCTTGCGCCGGATCAGGTCGAGCGAGCGGTCGACATGGCCCGAGGCTTCCGGATGGAAGCTGATCCAGTCGGCGCCGGCCTCCGCGAAGGCCTCGATCATGGCATCGACCGGCTCGACCATCAGATGCACGTCGATCGGCGCCTTGGTGACCGGCCGGATCGCCTTGCAGATCATCGGCCCGATGGTCAGGTTCGGAACGTAGTGGTTGTCCATCACGTCGAAATGGATCCAGTCCGCCCCCGCGTCGATGACGGCCGTCACCTCCTCGCCGAGCCGGGCGAAATCGGCCGAGAGGATCGAGGGGGCGATGATGGCGGGCTTCATGGGCATCGGGTCCTTCGAAAACGGGAAGGCCCCGACCGCGTTCGGCCGGGGCGCTTCGGGTCTGTTCCAGGCGCCGCGGGCGGGCGGCGCGGGTGCCTCAGTTCACGACCTGCTTCAGCGAGCCGTCGGCATAGCGGGCGGCCATGTCGGTGAGAGTGATGGCCTTGATCTTCTCGGCCTGGCCGGCGGTGCCGAAGGCCTCGAAGCGGGCGACGCAGACCTTGGTCATCGCCTTGATGCCCTCGGAAAGATACTTGCGCGGATCGAATTCGCCCTTGTTGACGAACATCACGCGGCGGATGGCGGCGGTCATCGCGAGGCGCAGGTCGGTGTCGATATTGACCTTGCGCACGCCGTGCTTGATGCCCTCCTGGATCTCCTCGACCGGCACGCCGTAGGTCTCCTTGAGCTCGCCGCCATACTGGCGGATCTCGGCGAGCAGTTCCTGCGGCACCGAGGACGAGCCATGCATCACCAGATGGGTATTGGGGATGCGGGCGTGGATTTCCTTGATGCGCGAGATGGCCAGCACCTCGCCGGTCGGGCGCTTGGTGAACTTGTAGGCGCCGTGCGAGGTGCCGATCGCGATGGCCAGCGCATCGACCTGGGTCTTGGCGACGAAATCGGCCGCCTGGTCGACATCGGTCAGGAGCTGTTCGCGGGTCATGGTGCCCTCGGCGCCGTGACCGTCCTCCTTGTCGCCCTTCATGGTCTCCAGCGAGCCGAGCACGCCGAGTTCGCCTTCGACCGAGACGCCCTGCGCATGGGCGCTCTCGACCACGGTACGGGTCACGTCGACGTTGTATTCGTAGTCGGCGACCGACTTGCCGTCGGCCTGCAGCGAGCCGTCCATCATCACCGAGGTGAAGCCGTTCTCGATCGCCGAGAAGCAGACCGGCGGCGCGGCGCCGTGGTCGAGATGCATCACGATCGGGATGGTCGGATAGGTCTCGATGGCGCCCTGGATCATGTGGCGCAGGAAGGCGTCGCCGGCATATTTGCGCGCGCCGGCCGAGGCCTGCAGGATGACCGGCGACTTGGTCTCGTCCGCCGCCGCCATGATCGCGCGGACCTGCTCCAGGTTGTTCACGTTGAAGGCCGGCAGGCCGTAGCCGTTCTCGGCGGCATGGTCGAGCAGTTGGCGCAAGGAAACGAGCGGCATTCAGGGATCTCCTGCAACGGAAATTCGGCGGCCCCGGTCGCCGTCGGATGACGGGCCGGCCTTCGGTCGGCCCCTGCTGTAGCCAGCAATATGGGGCGGCAGCAAGACGAAAAAGGACGTATCGGCAGAGAAAAGGTGAATAGCTACAGTATATTAGAAAGAATTTGCAGTGCGGCAAGGTGTTCCACACCGGGCCTGCCGCCAAAGACGGCAGGCCCGGCCATCAGCAACGGTTGAAGAAGCAGTAGAAGGGCCCCTCGCCCGGGGGAGGGCCGCCCGGACGCGCGCCGCCGGGCGGAGGCGGCGCTGGACGGGCACCGATTCCGGCCGGCGGCGTCGGTCCGTTCGGCCGGACAAGGCGCGGATCGACGCCCGGCGGCCGGTCGTAGACCTGGCGATCGGCAGGCTGTCGGTCAGGCGTCGGGCGCGGTTCGCTTGATGGTCGCGGGTCCACGGCCGGCCGTTCGGTCCGCACAGGCGCCGGGGTCGGAGCCTTGTCGGAACCGCGCGGCGCCTCGACATTGCTGTCGAGCAGCACACCGTCGGGCAAGGCGGCGACGCGGATCGCCTCGTTATAGGCGCGGAAGCTGTCGGCATTGCGCGCCGTCCCGGTGACTTTCACGCTGGCATCCGAGATCGACAGCGTACCGTCGGCCAGTTCGCCGGCCCGCCGGATCGCGAAGCGCAGCGCAGCCTCGAAATCCGGGCCGGCGCCGGCTGCGATCCGCGTGTCGTCGCGGATTTCGATGCCGCGCGGCAGGCTCGCCTTCAGGCCTTCGATCACCCGCTTGCGCTCCTCGTCGGAGGGCACGAAGCCGGTCAGGCGAACCACCCAGCGCTCGACCTTGGCGTTCCAGACGTAAGGCGCGACGCGCGCCGGCTTCAGGTCGAGCCTGGCCTTCGCGCCGCCCGGCAGCCAGCCGCCGAGATCCTGCAGCACCGCCGCATAGCCCTCCGGCGTCGCCGCGGTGGCGTCGACCGATATCGCGGTGTCGCGGAGTGCGACGGTGCCGACCTCCAGCCGGGCGGCCTGGGCCGTCATGGTGCGGGCGAGTTCGGCGAAGCGATCCGGCGCCCCGTCACCGACCTGCAGGTCGTCGACGACACGCGCGCCGGCGACCTGCCCGGCGGCGGCCAGCAGATCCCGGCGCAGGGCCTCGGTCGGAACATAGCCGGTCAGCCGGATCTCGCCGCCCGACCGGGTCATCTGCCACGTATAGGGCGACACGACCGGCGCATTGACCGAGAAGCGGAGCAGCCGGAAGTCTGCCGGCAGGGGCCCGTTGACCGCGTTGCGCAAGGCCTCGAAGGCGTCCGGATCGAGGCTTTGGCCGTCGATGCTCAGATTGCGTTCGGACAGGGTGATCCGGCCGCGCGCCAGCCGGGGCGCCAGCTCAGCGGCGAAGCGCACCGCCTCGGCGAAGGCCGGCGGCGCGCCATCGGCAATCCGGGTCTCGTCCTTCAGGTTGCGCCCGCCGGCGGCCGGCGCCAGGGCGGCGGCAAGCTCTGTCCGCACGCCCGCATCCGGCACGGACCCGGTGACCACGATCGCGCCCGGGTCGATCGACAGCACCCAATCGAACGGCGCCGCCAGTGGCGGGCGGATGGTGCGTTCGAGCCGCATCCCCGCGACACCGGAGCGCGAGACCGCGGCAAGCGCCTGGAAGGCCTCGCCGCTGCGCGCCCGCCCGTACAGGCGGACGACGCCGTCGGCAAGAGTCAGCCGCGCCTCGCCGAGTTCCGCAAAATCCGCCAGGGCCGCCCCGAGCGTCTCGGCGAAGCCGGCCGGCGCGCCGCCGGCGGGCCGGGTATCGTCGGCGACCGTCAGATTCGGCGCGTTGCGGCGGAGCGTCTCGATCAGCTGAAGGCGGGTCTCGTTGTCCGGAACGTAGCCGGTGAAGCGGACGCGGGTGCCGGTCAACTCGGCGCCGAACTGATAGGCGGCCACCGGCGCAGGGCTCAGCGCGGTGCGCGCGATGCCCGAGCCGGTCGGCGGGCGGGCGAGATCGCGCAGCAAGGCGGCATGGGCTTCGGGCGTGGCAACGGTGCCCTCCACGGCAATGTTGCCGTCCTCGACAGTGATCCGTCCCTCGGCGAGCCGCCCCGCCTGGTTCAGCGCCCAGCGCGCCATGCCGGTGAAGGCGTCCGGCGCGCCGGCGGCGATCAGCGTCTCGTCCTTGACCGCGCCGTCGCCGAACACATTCGTGCCGGCTCCCGCGATGTCCCGGCGCACCGCCTCGGAGGGCACGAAGCCGGTCAGGCGCACCGCGCCGTGAGCGACCGCAACCGTCCAGGCGAAAGGCGCGACATGGGCCGGTTCGATCGACCAGTTGCGATGGCGGAACCCGGCCGGCAAGGCGCTGGCGGACCGGCGCAGGTCCTCGTAGTCGGACGGCGCGTAAGCTTGGCCGTCCAGAGCGGCCGCCTGGTCGCGCAGGC
The DNA here is from genome assembly GCF_018729455.1 of Prosthecodimorpha staleyi. NCBI lineage: Bacteria > Pseudomonadati > Pseudomonadota > Alphaproteobacteria > Hyphomicrobiales > Ancalomicrobiaceae > Prosthecodimorpha > Prosthecodimorpha staleyi. Next base: position 177,395 of record NZ_JAHHZF010000006.1, read on the forward strand.
TGGCCCGGCCCTTCATCAGGCGGCCGGCCTCACCGGCCAGGAAACGGGCCGCGGCCATGAATTCGGCCGGGGCGCCGTCGGCAACCCGGGTCTCGTCGCGAACCGTCCGGCCGCGCCCGACCCGGGCGGCCAGTTCGGCAAGCTCGGTCCTGGCCTCGGCTGATGGCACGAACCCTGACAGGACCAGGGCCTGACCGTCGGCCGTCGCGCTCCATTCGTACGGTGCCGCAGCCGGCGGCCGCACCTCGAAGATCAGGTTGCCGCCGCCCGGCACCGGCTCGCGATTCTTTTGCAGGGCCAGCATGAAGGCATCGAAACTGCGCGCGCGGCCTTCAAGCCGAACGTTGCGCCCGGTCACCGAAGCCTTCGGATCGGCCGTGTCGGCCATGCGCGAGAGGGCATAGAGCGCGGCATCTCCGAAGCCGGCCGGCGCCCCGGCGGCGATCAGCATCTGATCGACGACATTGCCCTGCGGGGCGAACCTGCGCGCCGCCTCGACCAGGGCGGTCCGTTGCGCCTCGCTCGCGACATAGCCGCCCAGCCTCAGCCGCGCCACATTGGCATCCGCACTCCAAGTGAAGGGCGAGATGCCGGCCGGGATCAGGCCGGCGATCTGTCCGACCGCATTGCCGGGCAATGCCTTGCCCAGGTCGCGCATGGCGGCCGCATAGGCGTCGGGGCTCGTTGCCGTGCCTTCGACGGTCAGCTTGCCGTCCTCGATCGCCAGACGCACGGTCGTGCCGAGGCGCGGCAACTGCGCAAGCGCCAGTCGCGCCAACGCCGGAAAGGCCGGCGGGGCGCCCTCAGCGATCTGCAGGTCGTCCTGGATCGGCGTGGTGCCGAGGGCGGCCGTCGCGGCGGCGGCCAGTTCCTGGCGAACCGCCTCGGACGGAACGTAGCCGGCGAGCTTCAACCCGCTTGCGCCGAGCGTCGCGGTCCAGACATAGGGCGAGATCAGCGGCGGGGAGACCGAATTCCGGTCGATCACGAAGCCCGGCGGCAGGCGATCGGAAACCGGCACCTGGAGCGCCCGCGACAGAACCATGAAGTCGCCGGGCGAGGCGACCTGGCCGTCGACCGTCAACGACTTGCCCGACAGCGCGATCCGCCCGCGGACAAGGCGCGGCGTGAGATCGGCGGCAAAACGCACGGCGGCCAGGAAGTCCGGCGGCGCGCCGTCGGCGATCTGGGTATCGTCGCGCACGGTGCGGCCGCCGGCAGCCCGCTTCGCGGCCGCCGAGACGGCGCTTTTCGCCTCTTCGTTCGGAACATATCCGGTCACCGCGAGCCGGTCGCCCTCGATCACGAAGGCGAGGTCGAAGGGCTGCACCAGGGGCGGCCGGATGGTCGAGACGAGGCGGCCGGCCGGGACGGTGGCGGACTTCAGCACCGCATAGGATTCCGTGCTGCGCGCGCGGCCGTCGACCTGCAACTCGTCACCGGCGACGGTGACGCGACCGAGCGACAGCTCCGCCAGCTTGCCGGCTCCGAACAGGGCGAGGTCGACGAAGGCCGGGCCGTTGCCCGACGCGATGCGCGTCTCGTCATGCACGGCCTGGCCGGGAACCGCGCGGCGTACGGCATCGAGAATGCGTGCCTGCACCGCCTCGTCGGGCACGAAGCCGCTGATCGCCACGCGGCCGGGATCGAGGTCGATCTGGAAGCGGTAGCTGGCCACGGCAGGCGCGCGCACCGAGAGGCGGGCCTGCCAGCCGCCCGGCAGCGGTCGCGCGAAGTCGCGCATCAGCCGGGCATAGCCCTCGGGCGAGATCGCCGCCCCCTCGATGACCGCATCCCGGCCCTGCACCTTGACCGAGCCCGAGGAGAGATCCGCGAGGCCGCCGAGCAATTGCCGGACGGTCTCGGCATATCCGGCCGGAGCACCGGGCGCCACCTTGACGTCGCTCGTCACCTGGATGCCGGCGATGCCGCGCACCACCGCATCCTGGAAGGCCTGACGCTCCGCCTCGCCGGGCGCATAGCCGATGAGCCGCACGGCGCCGCCGTCGCGCAGGGCCACGAAACCGTATGTCCCCGGCGCCGGACCCGGATCGTCCTTCGGCCCGAACAGGGAGAACAGCACCCCGCCGACGACCAGGAGGCCGGCGAGCGCCGCCGCGATCAGGCCGATCGGCGCACGCCGCTCCGGCCCCTCCCCGGTGGCGGGTCCCTGGCCTGGCCTCGTCACCGTCGGGGGCCGGGCGGTCGCCGGCGCCACGCGTACATTGTCGGACGGCGCGACCGCCGCAGCCACGGCGTCGCCGTCTGGCCCCGGCTCCGGCCCCGTCGTCGCAGGCGACGCGCCGAGAATGTCGGGACGCTCGAATTCCGCCGGCACCGCGACAACCGGCCCCCGTGCCCAGCCGAGAGCCTCGCGCAGCGCCGCGATGCTCTGCGGCCGCTCGCGCTCGTCGATCCGCAGTGCCTGGTCGATGCCGTTCAGAAAGGCGACCGAATAACGCCCGGGATCGGCCACAGCCTCCGCGACCGGCAGATACGGGTCGCCGCTGCCGCCACCGCGGCCCATGCGCATGATGCGGTTGACGGACGCAACCGGGGGCGCACCGGTGACGGCCCGATAGAGCACCGCGCCGAGCGAATAGATGTCGGTGTAGCGGCCGTGCCGGGCCGGCAGGTCGATATCGGCCTGCTCGGGCGGCGCATAGCGCATCTGGGCGACGGTCTTGGCCGAGCGCTCCCGGTCGAGCCCCTGGCCGGCGGCCCCGAAATCGATCAGCAGCGGATCGCCGTTCGGCCGCACCATGATGTTTCGGGGGGTCAGATCCCGATGCATGGTATCGGCATCATGGACATGGTCGACCGCGTCGAAGATCTTCTCGAACAGCGGCTTCAGTCCGGCCTCGTCCGGCGGCTCGGCATGGCCGATCAGCCATTGCTCGAGGGTGACGCCCTCGACATATTCCATGACCAGATAGCAGGTGTTGTTCCAGCGCAGGAAGTTCTCGCCCCGGACGACATAGGGGTGGCTCAGCCGATTGACGACCGCCTTGGCCTCGTCCTGGAACTTCTGCAGGGCATATTCATACGTGCCTTCGCTGATCGCGGTATCGACCAGCACCGCCGAGCCGCTGCGCGAAGCGAGATCGCGGACATAGAACTCCTTGATCGCCACCGTCTTGTGGGTGACGTCGTTGAAGGCCTTGTAGGTGATCCCGAATCCGCCGGCGCCCAGCACCTCCAGAATCCGGTAGCCGCACACTTCCGTGCCGATATCGAGGGCGTAGGGATACCGCGGATCTTTCATGGGGGATTCGGCCCGCCTTTCGCATTGATTATGGCAACCGCAGTCCGCCGTTGCCAGAGCAGGGCTGAAACCGGCAGGCCGTCGCCGCACGGTGGGCCGAACGGCCCGACGGCCCGAGACCTTTCGGACCGTGCGACCGATTGGGAGAGCGGCGTTCCGACGCCCCGCCGACCTGTGCGGAATTTCCGTCTTCGTGATCAAACAATCCGTGCATCGGATTCCCGTGACGAAAGAGAACCATCCGTCTCGATAGAACCACTAGGGACGTCCGATTTCGGGAAGATGTCGTTAGGGCATTATCGCTCCGGACGTTGCTAGTGGTCAAAATCTGACATTTGCGTCCCGCAAATGTCGGATTGAATTGACCACGTCATCAAAGAGTTAGTGGTTCGATCGAGACGGATGGGAACCGTCCGTCTCGATCGAACCACTAGGCCGCGAGCCCGGGCGGGTGCGGCAGGTAGTGTGCGCCTTCTTCCGCCAGGAAATCGGCCAATGCGCGCGGTGCCGGGAGCAGCCTGCGGTCGCGCAGGTGGACCACGTACCATTCCCTCAGAATCGGCAGGCCGGCCACGTCGAGCGTCACCAGCCGGCCGTCCTTCAGTTCCGCCGCGATCGTATGGGCGGAAATGAAGGCAATGCCGAGGCCGGCCATGACGGCCTGCTTGATCGTCTCATTGGAGCCGATCTCGAAACCGATATTCGGCTGCACGCCGTTGGCGGCGAAGAGGCGCTCCATCAGCCCGCGCGTGCCCGAACCCGGCTCGCGCAGAAGGAACGATTCGCCCGCGAGATCAGCCGGCGACAGGTCGCGCGCTTGCGCCAGCGGGTGATCCGGCGCGGCGATGATGACATGCGGATGCGCGCCGATCGGCCATTGGCTGACCGCCAGATCCTCGGGCGGCCGCCCCATGATCGCGACATCGACCCGGCCGGCGCGAAGCTGCTCGATGATCTCGCTGCGATTGCCGATGAACAGCTTCAGCGTCAGCCCGGGATAGCGGCGGCGGAATTCGGCGAGCGCGCGCGGCGCGAAATACTTGGCCGTAGAGATGACCCCGACGGCGACCTCGCCGCGTCCGGCATTGCGCATCTCATCGAGCGCCTGGATGCAGTCGGTCAGCGCCAGCTCGATCCGCTCCACCGTCGCCAGCACCTCGCGGCCGGCCGAGGTCAGCCGGATGCCGTCGGCGAGGCGCTCGACCAGCGGCAGGCCGGCCGCCTCCTCGAGCTGGCGCATCTGCACGGTCACGGCCGGCGGCGTGACATGGAGCAGGTCGGCCGCTCCGGCAAAGGAGCCCGAACGCACCACCGCCTCCAGCGATCGCAATTGCTTCAGCGTGACATAGCGCATGATCCTCTCCCCGGCCGCCGGGCCCGCCGGCTCGCCGTTCGCACAAGGAAATTTAATGCGCTCGTAAAATAATGCAAATTTACTGAAGCGACCGATGCGCGCAGGGTGCTGGCGTCCGGATCGGACCCGAGCGGAGGAGTCGGGTCCCATCCGGATCAGGGAGACCGGACATGCACATGACCCTCGGCGCCTTCGCGTTTCTGCCCGATCTGACGGAAGAGCAGATCTGCCGGCAGATCGACTATTGCATCGCGAACGACTGGACCGTGGCGATCGAATTCGCCGCGGAGGTCCAGAATCGCGACACGACCTGGGAAACCTGGGGCGTGCCGATGTTCGACGTGCGCGACGCCAAGGCGGTGCTGGCCGAAATCCGTGCCTGCCGGGAGGCGCATCCGAAGCACTTTATCCGGATCAGCGCCTTCGACCCGAGCCGCGGCTGGGAGACGGTGCGCCTGTCCTTCATCATCAACCGCCCGCGCGCCGAACCGGTCGTCCGCTTCGACCGCAGCGAATCCCAGTTCCGCGCCCTGCGCCACCGCGCCCAGCCCCAACCGGAACGGCGTGCGATGGGCGGGCGGTTCTGACAGGAGACACTACCGCGTGGCTTGCGGCCATTCGGTGATCTCGACCGTGAAATCCGACGCGAAATGGACGACCTTGTTGACGAGGTCGTCGAGCGGTTCAATGGCATCGAGAACCGCCTCGAAATAGGTGATCTGTCGATTGCGTTCGAGGTTTGCCGGCAGGATCACGATCAGGCCGGGAGCCGACATAAAATCATCTTCGAACAGGATCCGGTCGATCACAGCGGCTTGCCTGCGCGCTCCCACGCGAGGCAGGCCTCGATGCCGTCGAGTGGTAGCGACGGGTAGGTATTGAAGATCTCCGCCCGCGGCAGGCGACGCCGGACCTCGATCAGCACATTCTCAGCAGGCACTCGAGTGCCCTCGACGACCGGCATGCCGCTGAGGATGCCGGGGTCCGATACGATCCGGGTCTTCACGTCAGTGGTCATGATTGTGATCTCCTCGTCACACGACGATTGCTATGCCGAGCGACAATTTCAATGCCATAAACAATTATTCGAAAACTGAATTCAAATTCTATAAGTAATTGCCTCTTTTCATAGCATACTATATGCTTCTCAATGGAAATATTATCCCCTCATGTCCGTTCATTCTTACTATCTTATAACTTGAAGAAAATCGAATTCCTTGAAATTCGAATACCAATACTGAATTTCTAATTTCATTGCAGTGGATATTATTACAATATAAATAATCTATGTCACTTCTCTTCTATTGACATATCGATATTGACCGGGCGTTCAAGTGGCTTATGCTCTCAAGAGTAGAGAGGATATGCCCATGCCACACCCGATTTCCGCAATGCATTATTCATTAATACAGACACACATTGCGAAATATAAAGAAATATTCAAAATTGAAAGCGATAATGATGCTTTTAAGAATTTGATGCTAGATAAGATATACCCAAGAAAAACAGATGACAATACTGCAATTTTGACGGATGGCCCTCAAGATCGCGGAGTCGATGCAATATATATTCGCGATCTAGAAGACTGCGCACAAATTGATATAATAAATTTTAAATATAGAACCACATTAAAATCATGTTCTAAGAATTTTGAAGAAACCGAACTCTCAAAGATATTCCTTTTTATTACAGAGCTACTGGATCAAAGCGAGGAACAAAAGAGTAATTGCAATCAACAAGTTCGTCGAAAAATCGATGATATAACGTCAATATTTAAGTCGGGTAAACAGTGCTTTTTCCGAATTGTCCTGTGCACCAACGGGCAAGCGCTTGCCGACACCGGGCTCGATCATCTCGTGCAGTTTTGCAAGCTCCGCGACTTTACGAGCTTTGAGCAAATTGATGGTAACAGCGTGGTTAAATTTCTGGTTCAAGAAAGCACCAAAGCACAAGAGACTGCTATTGTAAAAGTGATAGACAAACAAATATTTGATCGCTCCGATGGAGATATAAGAGGGCTGGTAGCTTGCGTGGAAATAAATTCATTCCTTGACGCGATAAGCGATCTCTCCACAAAAAGTGTAAAACGCTACTTATTTGATGACAACATCCGCGTCTACCTTGGCGATGACGGTGGGTACAATAGAGCAATTATGGCTTCTTGTTTAAGTCCCGAGAATCATCTATTTTGGTACTGTAATAATGGAGTTACAGTCGTATGCGAGGCTTTTAGTTATCAGAAAGAGCTAAGAGATCCAATGCTTACTATAAAAAATTTTCAGATCGTAAATGGCGCCCAAACGTGTCACTCTCTACTTAAAGCCCGAGAAATTGATGCTCTACAGGTTTCAGAGACCTTATTGCTTCTTAAGGTGTACGAGACTTCTCGTAGAGATATTTCTCAACGCGTTGCTATTGCAACAAATAGTCAAGCAAGAATTAGCATGAGGGATTTGCACTCTAATGATGATATACAGAAGACAATAGAGAAATTTTATGATGGCTCAGGCTTCTTTTATGAGAGAAAGAAAAATCAACATATTGATAAGCCAACAAATCAACGAATAGATGCATTAAAGCTTGGGCAAATGATACTTTCATATAAAATTAGGGAACCAGAAAAAGCAAAACGTGAAAGTGAAGAAATATTCGGCTCAAGATACACTAATGTATTCAATCAAAGCCTTACGGCGGACTACATTTTAGCCCTAACTAAAATTATGGCATTTATACAACTTCATTCTGAGACAGGATTAAAAGCTCGGGTAGACTCGAAGGTATACACGAATATCGTTTCTTACGGCTTCTGGCATCTAGCATATACAATTTCAATTCTTTCTGAGAAAGAGCTGAAGGTTTTCCCAGATGATTCGGAACTCGAAGAAAAGCTCGCAGAAGCAGCTGAAATAATTTTCAGCATACTAGAGCGCCATAAATCCTTTTCATATTACGACATGTTCCGAAGTGCACAGCTACGTGAACTAATAGATGCAAAAATTGGGGCTCGGCATCAATTCGAGTTCGGCTTCTAACTGCTTGATGGCAAACATTCATATGATTTTTAAATTAACATAGCACACTCTCTCAATATACTTTACCTCTCCACACGATCTTCCTTCTTCAGATCGTGTGGAACGATTCCTGCATAGAACAGATCATACTGTTCTATGTATATGACCAATTTAGAAAGCTAAAGGCCGGCGGTCAGCCGGCGACGGCCTTGGCGGCGGCGGCGACCTTTTCGGCCGTCAGGCCGAAATGCTCGTAGAGCGCCTTCTCGGGGGCCGATTCGCCGAAGCGGTCGATGCCGATGACGGCGCCGGTGCGGCCGGCATATTTCCACCAGCTGCGGGTGGTGCCCGCTTCCACGACCACGACCGGGATCGAGGCCGGCAGCACGGCCTCCTGCCAGGCCTTGTCCTGGGCGTCGAAGACGCTGGTCGACGGCATCGAGACGACCCGGGCCGGCACGCCCTCGGCGGCGAGCAGGTCGGCGGCCGCGACCGCGATCTTCAGTTCCGAACCGGTGCCGACCAGCGTCACCTTGGCGCCGGCGGCCTCCTTCAGCACGTAGCCGCCGCGCGCGATGGCAGCGAGCTGGGCGGCGTCGCGCGGCTGGGCCGGCAGGCCCTGGCGGGACAGGAGCAGCGCCGACGGCCCGTCGGCGCGCGACACGGCGGCGACCCAGGCGACGAAGGTCTCGGCCGTGTCGGCCGGCCGCCAGACGGCGAGGTTCGGGATGATCCGCAGCGATTCGGCGTGTTCGATCGGCTGGTGGGTCGGGCCGTCCTCGCCGAGGCCGATGGAATCATGCGTGTAGACATGGACCACGCGCTGCTTCATCAGCGCCGACATGCGCACCGCGTTGCGGGCATAGTCGGAGAAGACCAGGAAGGTCGCCACGAAGGGCAGGAAGCCGCCATGCAGCGCGATGCCGTTGGCGATCGCGGTCATACCGAATTCGCGCACGCCATAGAGCACGGTGTTGCCGGCCGGATCCTTGGTGATCGGCAGCGTGCCCTTGAAGTTGGTCAGGTTGGAATGGGTCAGGTCGGCCGAGCCGCCGAGGAATTCGGGCAGCTTCGGCGCCAGGAGGTTGAGCGCGTTCTGGCTCGCCTTGCGGGTCGCCACCGTCTCGGCCTTGGCCTGGATCTCGGCGAGCGCGGCCTCGGCGAAGCCGGCGAAATCGGCCGGCAGGTCGCCGGCCATGCGGCGCAGGAACTCGGCCGCCAGCTCCGGATGGGCGGCCTGATAGGCCGCGAACTGCGCGTTCCAGCCGTCCTCGGCGGCGGCGCCCTTCTGGCGGCCGTCCCAGGCGGCATAGACCTCCGCCGGCACTTCGAAGGGAGCATGCGGCCAAGCCATTGCCTCGCGCACCTTGGCGATCTCGTCAGCGCCGAGCGGGGCGCCATGGGCGTCCTGATGGCCCTGCTTCGACGGCGCGCCGCGGCCGATCACGGTCTTGCAGCAGATCAGGGTCGGCTTGTCGGCGACCGCCTTGGCGGCCGCGATGGCGGCCTCGACCGCGTCGACATCATGGCCGTCGACGTTGCGGATGACGTGCCAGCCATAGGCCTCGAAGCGCGCCGGGGTGTCGTCGGCGAACCAGTCCTCGATCTTACCGTCGATCGAGATGCCGTTGTCGTCATAGAGCGCGGTCAGCTTGCCGAGGCCGAGCCGGCCCGCGAGCGAGCAGACCTCGTGGCTGATGCCTTCCATCAGGCAGCCGTCGCCGACGAAGACCCAGGTGCGGTGGTCGACGATGGTGTGGCCCGGCCGGTTGAACTGGGCGGCGAGCGTCTTCTCCGCGATGGCCATGCCGACCGCGTTGGCGAGGCCCTGGCCGAGCGGGCCGGTCGTGGTCTCGACGCCGGGCGTGTAGCCATATTCGGGATGGCCGGGGGTGCGCGAATGCAGCTGGCGGAAGCGCTTCAGCTCGGCGACCGGCAGGTCGTAGCCGGTCAGGTGCAGGAGCGCATAGACCAGCATCGAGCCGTGGCCGTTCGACATCACGAAGCGGTCGCGATCGGCCCAGGTGGGATTGCCGGGATTGTGCTTCAGATGCGTGCGCCAGAGCGCGGCCGAAATCTCGGCCATGCCCATCGGGGCGCCCGGATGGCCGGACTTGGCCGCCTCGACGGCGTCCATGGCGAGCGCGCGGATCGCGGCGGTCACGGGCCAGGTCAGGTCGCGGGCGGGGACGGTCATGGGCAGGCTCCTCGAAGGCACGCGGCCGACGGGAGGCCCGCCGGCCGGCAGCAGAGATCGACCGCGCAGGCCCGCGCGGGCGGCCGGCCGTTGCGGACCGGGCGGCGTGCTTCTACAGCGCCCGGCGCTTCCGGTCCATCAGTTGCATGATCATCGGCGTGAGAATGAGCTGCATGGCGAGGTCGAGCTTCGATCCCGGGATGACGATCGAGTTGGCCCGGGACATGAAGCTGTCCTTCAGCATGGAGGTCAGATAGGCGAAGTCGATGCCGCGCGGGCTCTTGAAGCGGATCACCACCATGGATTCGTCCGGCGTCGGAATCCACCGCGCCACGAAGGGGTTGGAGGTGTCGACGGTGGGCACGCGCTGGAAGTTGATGTCGGTCTCGGTGAATTGCGGGCAGATGTAGTGGACATAGTCCGGCATGCGCCGGAGGATCGTGTCCATCACCGCCTCAGTCGAATAGCCGCGGGTCTGCCGGTCGCGGTGGATCTTCTGGATCCATTCCAGATTGAGCACCGGCACCACCCCGACCCTGAGATCGGCCCAGCGCGGGATGTCGATGTCGCCGATGATCGAGGCGCCGTGCAGGCCCTCGTAGAAGAGCAGGTCGGAATCCGCCGGGAACGCCTCCCAGGGGCTGAAGGTGCCCTCCGGATAGCCGTATCGCTCGGCCATCTCGCGATCGTGCATGTAGAGCCGGGTCCGCCCCTGCCCGTTCTCCGCATAGGACCGGAACACGCCCTCAAGCTCCTCGAGAAGATTGGCGTCCGGTCCGAAGTGACTGAAATTATTGTTCCCGCGCGCGGCCTCCTCGGCCATCACCCGCTTCATCTCGGCGCGATCGTAGCGGTGGAAGGCGTCGCCCTCGACATAGACCGCGTTGACGTTCTCGCGCCGGAAGATCTGCTCGAAGGTCATCTTGACCGAGGTCGTGCCGGCCCCGGAGGAGCCGGTCACGGAGATGATCGGATGCTTGACCGACATGGGCGCTCGAGACTCGGAACCGGCGGGAACGGCCGCTCGGGCCGCGCCTGCGGTTTATAGACCAGGTCCGGTCATTCGCGGAACAGGCCGCGCTTGCCGAACAGCGGCGCGTGGTCGCTGGTCGCACCCGGGAAGGCGTGGTGTTGCTCGATCCGCTCGATCTCGTGGCGCGATCCGAAGATGAACGGCACCCGCTGGTGCAGCCGCCCCGGCTCCAGATCCAGGATCGCCTCGGTACCGGTGGTGGCGCCGCCGCCGGCCTGCTCGACGACGAGCGCGATCGGATTGGCCTCGTACATCAGGCGCAGCCGGCCCTCGTGATAGCCCTTGCGGCGGTCCGCCGGATAGAGGAACACGCCGCCGCGCACCAGGATGCGGTGGCATTCGGCGACCAGCGACGCGATCCAGCGCATGTTGAAATCCTGGCCGCGGATGCCTTCGTCGCCGGCCAGCAGGTCCTCGACATAGCTGCGGATCGGATCGTCCCAGTGGCGCGAATTGGAGGCGTTGATGGCGAATTCGCGCGTCTCGGCCGGGATGGCCAGCCGCTCGCCGGTCAGCTTGAAGATGCCGGCGCGGCGGTCGAGCGTGTAGAGCCTTGTGCCGTCGCCGAGCGTCAGCACCAGCGCGGTCTGCGGCCCGTAGATCACATAGCCGGCGGCGAGCTGCGCCCGGCCCTTCTGCAGAAACGGCCCGTGCTCGATTTCGGCCCCCGGCTCCGGGGCGAGCGCCGGGAAATCGGCCGGCGCCGGCAGGATCGAGAAGATGGTGCCGATCGAGACGTTGGTGTCGATGTTGGACGAGCCGTCGAGCGGATCGACGGCGAGGAGCAGCGGCGCCAACGGATCGAGCACCACCGGATGATCCAGCTCCTCCGACGCGAAGGCCGCCACCGGGACGGAGCTGGCCGCGGCGAGGATGCGCTCGTCGGCGAGGCGATCGAGTTCCTTCTGGACCTCGCCCTGAACATTCTCGGTGACCGCCGCGCCGAGCCGGCCGGCGAGCGGGCCGTCGGCGACCAGCGCGGCGATGTCGCGCGCCGCATCGGCGATCGCCGCCACCGTGGCGGCCACGGCGCGGCGCGTCCCGTCTTCGGCCGCCCAGGCTTCGAGCACCGCCGCCAGGCTCTGATGCGTCATCGCGATTTCCCCGCCCCTGTCGATCCCGGGATGCCGTCCGCCGCCGGATGCAGCCATCCGGCATGATCGGTCCCGCCCGTCTTCCCGCAGATGTCTTCCCTCAGGTGGGCACCGCACCCGCCTACATCGAGAAGACCCGGCTCGCTCGTATGTCCGAAGCCTCGATGGTTATCAACTGGTCACGGTCGACGAGACCGGATCCGTCGAAGAGGCGCATGGCCTGACGCAGGCGGGCGCGATCGATCGCGTTGCGGATCGAGCGGGCATTGGCAAAGTTCGGCTGGGTCTTGCGGCGGGCAACATAGTCGATCAGCGCGGCCTCGGCGGCGTCGCTGAAGCGGTAGCCCTCGGCGTCGGCGATCCGGACAGCGATCTCGAACAGTTCCGGATCGGAATAGTCGGGGAAGTCGATATGGTGGGCGACGCGCGAGCGGAAGCCCGGATTGGCGGCGAAGAAGGTCTCCATGCGATCCTTGTAGCCGGCCAGGATGACGACCAGATCGTCGCGCTGGTTCTCCATCACCTGGAGCAGGATCTCGATCGCCTCCTGACCGTAGTCCTTCTCGTTCTCGGGGCGGTAGAGATAGTAGGCCTCGTCGATGAACAGGACGCCGCCGAGCGCGCGCTTCAGGACTTCGCGCGTCTTCGGCGCGGTGTGGCCGATATACTGGCCGACCAGATCGTCGCGCGTGACGGCGACGAGATGACCGCGGCGGACATAGCCGAGCCGGTGCAGGATGCCGGCCATGCGCCGGGCGACCGTGGTCTTGCCGGTGCCCGGATTGCCGGTGAAGCTCATATGCAGGGTCGGCGGCTGCGACGGCACGCCCAGCGTCCGGCGCGCACGGACGACCAGCAGGAAGGCGGCGATCTCGCGGATGCGCCGTTTAACCGGTTCCAGCCCGATCAGGTCGCGGTCGAGTTCGGCCAGCAGCGCCCCGATCTCAGTCTCGGCATAGAGCGCCTTCAGGTCGAGGGTCGCTGGCGGCTGCGCCGCTGGCGGCAGAGCCGCGGGCGGCGAGGTCTCGGGGGGCAACACTCGGGCGTCCGAATCCTCGCCCGTCGCTGCATCGGTCGGTCCGGTCATCGGCGCTGTCCTCCGTTGGCCAGTCTGGCCGGCCCGCGGCAGGAACGCCATGCGGCGAAGGGACCGGACACGCCAACGCGCCGAGGCCAGGACGCGCCGCCGGCGGCGTCAGCCGTCCAGCATCGCCGCGGCGATCAGCCGTTCGGTATAGGGGTGGCTCGGCGCGGCGAAGATGCGGTCGGTCGGACCGCGCTCGACCACGGCGCCGTCCTTCATCACCAGGATCTCGTCGGAAAGCGCGCGCACCACGCGCAGATCGTGGCTGATGAACAGATAGGCGAGCGCGTGGGCGGCCTGCAGGTCGCGCAGGATGTCGACGATCGCCGCCTGGACCGACCGGTCGAGCGCTGACGTCGGCTCGTCGAGCACGACGAGGCGGGGCTTCAGGATCAGCGCGCGGGCGATGGCGATGCGCTGGCGCTGGCCGCCGGAGAATTCGTGCGGGAAACGGTAGCGGGTCGCCGGGTCGATGCGCACCTCCTCCAGCGCCGCCGCCGCGCGGGCGTCGCGGTCGCGCGCGGCGAGTTCCGGCGCGTGGACGCGCAGCCCCTCGGCGACGATCTCGCCGATCGTCATCCGCGGGCTGAGCGAACCGAACGGGTCCTGGAACACCATCTGCAGCGACCGGCGCAGAGGCCGCATCGCCGCCCGGTCGAGCCCGTCCAGGCGGCGGTCCTCGAAACGAACCATGCCGGACCCGGGCAGCAGATTGAGCACGGCCCGGCCGAGCGTCGACTTGCCCGAGCCGCTCTCGCCGACGAGGCCGATCGTCTCGCCGCGCCGGATCGCGAGCGAGACCCGGTCGACCGCCCGGAACACCAGGGCGGGCTGGAACAGGCCGCCGCCGATGCGGAAGTCGACCGAGACCTCGTGGGCGTCGAGCACCACGGGCGCGCCGTCCGGTACCGGCGCCTTGCGGCCGCGCGGCTCGGCGGCGAGCAGCGCACGGGTATAGGGATGCTCCGGCGCGGCGAACACGGTGGCGGTCGGCCCGGCCTCCACCACCCGGCCCCTCTCCATGACCATGACCCGCGCGGCGCGGCGCTTCACCAGGGCAAGGTCGTGGGTGATGAAAACCATCGCCATGCCGAGCCGGGCCTGCAGGTCGGCGAGGAGATCGAGGATCTCGGCCTGGATGGTCACGTCCAGGGCGGTGGTCGGCTCGTCGGCGACAAGCACGTCGGGTTCGCCGGCGAGCGCCAAGGCGATCACCACCCGCTGGCGCTGCCCGCCCGACAATTCGTGCGGATAGGACCCGAGCCGGCGCTCCGGATCGCGCAGGCGGACGAGGCGCAGCAGATCGAGCGCCCGGGCCCTGGCGGCCGCCCGGTCGAGCCCGTGATGGTGGCGCAGCACCTCGGCCAGGAGATCGCCGACCCGGGTCAGCGGATCGAGCGCCGTCATCGGCTCCTGGAACACCATGCCGATGCGCCGGCCGCGGATGCGGGTCAGCTCGCCGGGCGGGCGGTTCAGGATCTCGGTGCCGTCGAGCCGTACGCTGCCGCTCGCCCGGCCGTTGGCGGCGAGCAGGCCGAGCACGGCCAGCATCGCCTGGCTCTTGCCCGAGCCGCTCTCGCCGACCACCGCGACCGTCTCGCCGCGATCGAGATCGAGCGAGAAGCCGTCGACGGCGGCCACGTCGCCGCGCGGCGTCGCGAAGGCGACGGCGAGATTGCGGATCGAGAGCAACGGCGCGGCCATCTAGCGGTCCCGCGGATCGAGAGCGTCGCGCAGGCCGTCGCCGACGAAATTGAGCGCGGCGAGCAGCGCGACCAGCACAGCGGACGGCGCGATCAGCAGCCAGGTGGTGTCCTGGATGGCCTTGGCGCCCTCGGAGACCAGCATGCCGAGGCTGGTCAGCGGCTCCTGCACGCCGAGGCCCAGGAAGGACAGGAAGCTTTCGATCAGGATCACCTTGGGCACTAGCAGCGTCAGATAGACGACGACGGTGCCGAGCGTGTTCGGCACGATGTGGCGTAGCACGATGCCGGCGGTGGAGACGCCGAGCGCTTCCGCGGCCTGGACGAATTCCTGACGCTTCAGCGACAGCGTCTGTCCGCGCACGATGCGCGCCATATCGAGCCATTCGATCGCCCCGATGGCGACGAAGACCAGCACGAAATGGCGCCCGAAGAAGACCACCAGCATGATCACGAAGAAGATGAAGGGCAGCGCATAGAGGATGTCGACGATGCGCATCATCAGGGCATCGATCCGGCCGCCGAGATAACCAGCCGTCGCCCCCCAGGCCACCCCGATCATCAGCGCGACCAGGCTCGCGAGCAGGCCGACCACCAGCGAGACCCGCGCCGCCACCAGGGTGCGGGCGAGAAGGTCGCGGCCGTTGCCGTCGGTGCCGAACAGGAACAGATGCCGCTCGACATTCGTCTCCACGACCATGCGACGGCCCTCGTCGGTCGTCTCGACGATGCGGGTGCCCTCGAAGGCATCCGAGCGGTCGAAGGCGGCGGCGATGCGCGGATCGATCGGCCGGCTCGCGGTCAGGATCAGGCGCAGGCTGTCGCCGGTCAGGCCGGTGGCGGCGATCGTGGCGCGGGCGCGCGACGCGACGCGGCGGGCGATCTCGTCGACCCGGTCGGGGCCGGGTTGCGCGGAGAGGTTCGGCGCGGCGCGGACGAAATCCGGAAAGACCCGGTCGTAGCCGTTCGGCAGCAGGATCGGGCCGAGCACGGCGGCGAGCGCGAGCGCGACCAGCACGACCAGGCCGGCCATCGCGCTGCGGTGGCGGACGAAGCGCGCCAGCGCGTCGGCGGCCGGCGAGCCGGCTGCGGAGGCGGCCGGTGCGGGGGGCGGCGCCGGTGCGGGCGTCTGTGCTGGCGTCGGCGCGGCCATCAGTAGCGCACCCGCGGATCGATCACGGCATAGAGGAGGTCGACCAGCAGGTTGACGGCGATGACGAAGATCGCGATCAGGACGACCGTGCCCATGACCAGCGTATAGTCGCGGTTGAGCGCACCCTCGACGAAGAAGCGTCCGACGCCCGGGATGCCGAAGATGGTCTCGACCACGACCGAGCCGGTCAGCAGGGCCGCCGCCGCCGGGCCGAGATAGGAGACCACCGGCAGGGACGCGGCGCGCAGCGCATGGGCGAGCACCCGGCGTTCCGGCAGGCCGGCGGCGCGCAGGGTGCGGATCGACGGCGAACGCAACTGCTCGATCAGGCTCGCCCGCGTCAGCCGCGCCACCACGGCGATCTGCGGCAGCGCCAACACGATCACCGGCAGCACGCCGTTTCGCCAGGCGCCACCGTTCCAGCCGCCGACCGGCAGGAGGCCGAGAACGAGGCCGAAGGTGATCTGCAGAAGCGGCGCGACGACGAAATTGGGGATGGTCAGGCCGGCCGTCGCCACCGCCATGGCGGCGTGGTCGGCGGCCCGGTTCTGGCGCATCGCGGCGGCGATGCCGAGGCCGGTGCCGACCAGGATGGCGATCAGGAGGGCCGCGCCGCCGAGCCCCATCGAGACCGGCAGGGCGCCGGCGAAAAGCTCGGCGACGGTGAAGTCGCGCCAGGTGAAGCTCGGGCCAAAATCGCCACGCAGCAGCCCGGTCAGATAGCGCCAATACTGTTCGGGAAGCGGTCGGTCGAGCCCGAACACCCGGTTCAGGTTCTCGAGCGTCTTCGGGTCGAGCGGCCGTTCCAGGTCGAACGGACCGCCGGGCGCAACCCGGATCAGGAAGAACGAGATGGTGACGACCAGGAACACGGTCGGGATGGCACCGAGCAGCCGGCGCAGGGCGTAGCTCAGCATCGCGCCAGACCCGCTTCGCCCGGAAGCCCAGCCGTGTGCGCGTCCCCCGCCCCGCCCCCAAGGCAGACCACCGACGCGGCCGGACTCCGCCACGCCCAGGCCCGGGATCCGACCCGGGTCGTCCGGTGGACGACCCGCCCCAAGGCGCGCGCCAAGGCGGTCACTTCAGCGACAGATAGCGGGTCGGATGCGCGTCGCGCAGGTTGTCTTCCCAGCCGACCAGCCGGTCGGAGACGAGATTCTTCGACGCGTAGTAGAGCAACGGCACGAAGGGCAGGTCGCGCATGAAGATGGTCTCGGCCTGCTTCAGGATGGCGGCGCGCTTGTCGAGATCGACTTCGGCGGCGGCGGCCTTCATCAGGGCGTCGTATTCGGGATTCTCGTAGCGGGCATAGTTCAGGCCGACATTGTCGCTCTGGACAAGGAACAGGAAGTTCTGCGGGTCCGGATAGTCGGCGATCCAGCCGGCGCGCGCCACGTCGTAGTCGCCGCGATCGCGCAGCAGCGCGTAGTGGGTCTTCAGGTCGGTATTGACCAGCGACACCTCGACGCCGAGCGGCTTCCACATGTCGGCCAGCGCGATCGAGGTCTTCTTGTGGTTCTCGGAGGTGTTGTAGCGGATTTCGAGCTTCAGCGGCTTGCCGCCGGGGCCGTAGCCGGCCGCCTTCATCAGCTTGATCGCCGCCTCCTCGCGCTCGATCGGCGTCTGGTCCTTCCAGGTCGCATAGGCCGGCCCGCCGGCATAGTTGGCGATGCCCGGCGGCACGAAGGAATAGCCCGGCACCATCGTGCCGCCCCAGATGTCTTCGGCCAGGAACTCGCGGTCGACGACCATCGACAGGGCCTGGCGGACGCGCACGTCGGCGAGCGCGGCCTTCTTGGTGTTGAAGGAGAAATAGTAGGTGCCGAGATAGGGCGCCAGATGAAGCTGCTTGCCCAAGGTCTTGCGGATGAAGCCGATCTGGTCGGCGGGCACGTCGTCGTTCGACTGCAGCTCGCCGGCCTGGAAGCGGCGCAGCGCCGCCGAGCGGTCCTCGGTCGGGTAGAATTGGACGGCGTCGATCTTGACGGTCGCGGCGGCGTGGAAGGCCGGGTTGCGCTCCAGGCGGATATGTGACGAGGGCACGAATTCCTTCAGCCGGTAGGGTCCGTTGGAGACGATGTTCTCGGCCTTGACCCAGTCCTTGCCGAATTTCTGCACCGAGGCGGGATGCACCGGCAGGCCGGTGGAATGGGTCAGGAGCTGGATGAAATAGGGCGTCGGCGCCTCAAGCGTCACCTCGAAGGTCAGCGGATCGACCGCCCGCACGCCGAGTTCGGCCGGCGGCAGCTGGCCCTTGTTGACCTTCTCGGCATTCTTCACCGGATAGAGCACGGCCGCATATTTGCCGGCCGTGGCGGGATCCTGCAGGCGCCGGAACGAGAAGGCGAAATCCTCCGCCGTGACCGCATCGCCGTTGCTCCATTTCGCATCGGCGCGCAGCTTGAAGGTATAGACCTTGCCGTCCGGGCTGATCGTCCAGGATTGCGCCACGCCCGGCACCGGCTCGCCGCGCGCGTCATGGGCAACCAATCCCTCGAACAGATCGCGCAGCACGTTCGATTCGGGCACCGTCGAGGTCTTGTGCGGATCGAGCGTCTCCGGCTCGCCGGAATTGCCGCGGTGATAGACGCTTTCCGTCGTCGCCGGGGCTGCGCCGAGCGGGCCGAGGCCGGTGGCCGCGAGAGCGCATGAGAGGGCGAGCAAGGGCATCAATCGCATGGCAACCTCCCGCAACGGTCATAGGCCGGCGATCATGGGGCGCCGCGCAGCCGCGTGCAACCATATCGGCACCGGCCGAACGACTTTCCGCGGGCCGACGGATATCGCCGTCCACTCCGAAGCCGGCGCCTCGATGCCAATCCTTCCGCGACAACGAAACCGCCGCCGCGCATCGTTTGGAAGGTTCTCGTCCGTGCTGGATGGTGGGCGGTACAGGGATTGAACCTGTGACCCTTCGCGTGTGAAGCGAATGCTCTCCCGCTGAGCTAACCGCCCGATGGGGGCGCATATAGAGGCGATGGCGGCTTCAAGTCAAGGCTCCGACGCGCCGTCGTCAGCGATCGGCCGGATCCGGATCGGCGGCACAACAGGAGCGCGATGAAGATAAGCCGCGCCACCCCTGCCATCCTGCAGTCACCGACGAGGCACTTCCACAACGTTTCCGAAGCAATAGTGACTCTGCATTTTCGCATAGATTCCGTTATACTTGGAAATTTACGGAATCTTAGACGCCACAGCCGACACTTAAGAGAAGGTCCCTGACGTAAAAATACGGACTTACGGCACCGAGAGAGAAAACAAATGAGAATGACGATCAAGGTGATGCTGTCCGGCCTGTTCGGCCTCATCACCGTCTGCACGATCGGCCTCGGCGTGATCGCACTCAAGACGATCAACAGCGAGACGGTGGCGATCGACGAGATCAACACCAACTGGCTGCCCTCCGTCGAGGCAGCCGCGGCGATCGACAGCAGCCTGGCCAATGTCCGGATCGCCTATTATCGGTATGTGACGTCCAAATCGCCGGCCGAGCGCCAAGCCTCGGCGAAGCGGATCGACGACGTTATTCAGGAGGTCACCAAGGCGCAGAAGGCCTATGAGCCGCTGATCTCTTCGAACGAAGAGCGTGCCGTCTACGCCCGGTTCCAATCATCGCTGAAGGACATGACTGTCCACTTCGACGAGCGGGTCCGGCCGCTGGTCGATTCGGGCCGCAACGACGACGCGGTGCCGATCCTGCGCGACGAAGGCCGCGTGATCTTCGACAAGGCCATGCACGCCGTCGACGAGATCATCGGCCTCAACCACAAGGGCGCAGCCGAAGCGGGGAGCGAGGCTCACGCTGCGGCGCAGGTCGGCGAGCGCGCCACGATGGTGGCGCTCGCGGTGGCGCTGCTCATCGCGATCGGGGCCGTCGCGCTTACGCTCGTCCGGGTCGTCCGGCCGCTGGTCCGCATGACCGACGCCATGGCGAAGCTCGCCGGCGGCGATCTGGGTCAGAGCGTGCCGGATCGCGGCCGCGCCGACGAGATCGGCCGGATGGCGGAAGCCGTTCAGGTGTTCAAGGACAACATGCTGCGCACGCGCGAACTGGAAGCGGCCGCGGATGCGCAGCGTCGCGCAGCGGAAGACCAGCGTCGGGCGGCCATGCTCAAGCTCGCCAACGACTTCGACACGGCGGTCGGCGGGATCGTCCAGATCGTCGCCTCCGCGGCGACCGAGATGCAGTCGACGGCCCAGCAACTGACCGCCTCCGCCCAGGAAACGTCGGCTCAGTCGGTCGCCGTCACGTCCGCGGCCGAGGAGGCCAGCGCCAATGTCGCCAACGTCGCCAGCGCTTCGGAGGAACTGGGCAGTTCGGTCACCGAGATCGGCCGGCAGGTCGACCGCTCCAACCACCTGTCGCGCAACGCCGTGACGGAGGCGGAATCGACGGCCGCCATCGTCACCGAACTGAGCCAGGCCGCCACCCGCATCAGCGGCATCGTCGGCATGATCTCGGACATCGCCGGGCAGACCAACCTCCTGGCCCTCAATGCCACCATCGAGGCGGCGCGCGCCGGCGAGGCCGGGCGCGGCTTCGCGGTGGTCGCCGCCGAGGTCAAGAATCTCGCCGAGCAGACCGCCAAGGCAACGGCCGAAATCGGCAGCCAGATCACCCAGGTCCAGGCAACCACCGAACGCGCGGTGGCGGCGATCGGCAACATCTCCGGCACCATCCGCACCATCAGCGAGGCGGCGGAAGCGATCGCACAGGCCGTGGACCAGCAGGGTCAGGCGACCCGGGAGATCGTCAAGTCCGTCAGCCAGGCCTCGACCGGGACCGGCGAAGTTTCGGCCAATATCGTCGGCGTGGCGCGCGCCGCGGAGGAGACCGGCGCCGGGGCCAACCAAGTGCTCAGCGCCTCGACCGAACTGTCGAAACAGGCCGAACGGCTGCAGCAGCAGGTCCGGCACTTCCTGGACACGGTGCGGGCCGCCTGACGGCTTCCCGCCCGCTCGCGTATGCCGACGCCCCGCGGTTCAGGCCGCGGGGCGTCCGTCTTTATGGAGCCCGCCCACAGGTCTATGGAAGGCGGACGCCCTCCCCTCGATCGGAACGCCGATGGCCGCGCTCGAAGACAAGAACCTTCCCGCCCATGTCCGCAAGAAGCGGCTCGGGCCGAAGCCGCTGGTCCACGAGACCGCGATCACCCGCCAATCGACCTTCGGCAAGTTCTGCAAGCTCGGTGCCCGCACGACCGTGATCGAGAGCCGGTTCGGCGACTATTCCTACGCGACCAACGACTGCGAGATCGTCTATGCCGAGATCGGCAAGTTCGTCTCGGTCGGCGCGCTGGTCGGCATCAATCCCGGCAACCATCCCATGGAGCGGGCCAGCCAGTCGCATTTCACCTATCGCAGCTGGCAGTATTTCGAGGATGCCGAGGACGAGCCCGAACTGTTCGACCGGCGCCGCGCCGACCGGGTGACCATCGGCCACGATGTCTGGATCGGGCGCGGCGCGATCATCCTCGCCGGCCGCACCGTCGGGTCCGGGGCGGTCGTCGCGGCCGGCGCGGTCGTCACCCGCGATGTCGAGCCCTACACGATCGTCGGCGGCAACCCGGCCCGCGTCATCCGGCGGCGCTTCGACGAGGCCGTGGCGGAGCGGCTCCTGGCCTTGCAATGGTGGCACTGGCCCCATGCTGCGCTGCGGCGCGCCCTGCCCGACTTCCGCGCCCTGCCGATCGAGGCCTTCCTCGACAAGTATGAGGCCGCGTCGAAGGAAATTTGATCGATATCATGGTTCTGCCATGGCGCTCCCCTATTATGCTGCAATGCAATAGCGGAGTGCGTCATGGCTGAGCGGATGACACGGGCCACCCGGGCGAAGGGTTCCGATACGGCAATCGAGGTGCAGCCCGATCCGGTGGACGTCGCGCAGCCGGACATGCCGCCGGCGGAAGGCGCGGCGCCGCCGGTTCCGGCCGAAGCCGTTGCGCCGGCGGCCAAGGCCATCGAAGCCGCCCCGACGATCGGTCCGGCCGCCGGTCTGGCCCTGCATCTCCCGATCCCGCGGGTCGACAGTTTTGCCGCCCGCACCGTCGCCGATGTGGTCGACCGGGCTTCGCACGCGGCCGCAGCGCGGCTGACCGCCGGCCTGTCGCCCGCCGCCCTGACGCTGGCCGCCCTCGACTGGAGCCTGCATCTGGCATCCTCGCCGGGCAAGACCATGAGCCTGGTCGAATCCGCCTGGCGCAAGCAGGCCGAGTTCGGCCGCTTCGCCCTCGGCTGCGCGCTGGGCCAAAGGGGCCAGCAGACCTGCGTCGAGCCCGCCCCGCAGGACCGCCGCTTCGCCTCCGCGGACTGGAAGGCACCGCCCTACAGCATCGCCGCCCAGGCCTTTCTGCTGACCGAACAATGGTGGAAGGAGGCGACCACCGGCGTGCGCGGCGTGTCCGCCCATCACGAACGGGTCGCCGAATTCGCCGCCCGCCAGCTGCTCGACATGATGGCGCCGTCGAATTTCCCGGCGTCCAATCCGGACGTGATCCGCCACACGATCGAGGAAGGTGGCGCCAATCTCCGGCGCGGGATGGAGAACTTCGCCGACGATGTCGCGCGCGCGATCGGCGGGCAGCCGCCATCGGGCACCGAGGCCTTCACGCCGGGCCGCACCGTGGCGGTCACGCCCGGCAAGGTCATCTACCGCAACCGGCTGATCGAGTTGATTCAGTACGAACCCAGCACCGCGACGGTCCGGCCGGAGCCGATCCTGATCGTGCCGGCCTGGATCATGAAATACTACATCCTCGACCTGTCGCCGGAGAACTCGATGGTCCGGCATCTGGTCGACGCCGGCTTCACCGTGTTCATGATCTCCTGGAAGAACCCGACCGAGGAGGATCGCGACCTCGGCTTCGAGGACTACCGCAGGCTCGGCATCGAGGCGGCGCTCGACGCCATCGAGGCTGTGATGCCCGGCCGGCGCGTGCATGCGACCGGCTACTGCATCGGCGGCACCCTGCTCGCCGCCGCTGCGGCGGCCGAACCGGCCAACGGCCGCGGCCGCTTCGCCAGCCACACCTTCCTGGCGGCGCAGACCGACTTCCACGAGGCCGGCGAGCTGACACTGTTCATCGACGAGAGCCAGCTCGCCTTCCTGGAAGACATGATGTGGGAGCGCGGCTTCCTCGACACCAAGCAGATGGCCGGCGCGTTCCAGATGCTGCGCTCCAACGACCTGGTCTGGTCGCGCATGGTGCGGGAATACATGCTCGGCGAGCGGCCGGCCCTCAACGACCTGATGGCCTGGAATGCCGACGCCACCCGCATGCCGTTCCGCATGCATACCGAATACCTGAAGGGGCTGTTCCTGCACAACGACCTGGCCGAGGGCCGGCACCGGGTCGACGGCCGGGCGGTGGCGCTCGAAGACATCAAGGTGCCGATCTTCGCGGTCGGCACCGAGACCGACCACGTCGCGCCCTGGCGCTCGGTCTACAAGATCAACCTCCTGACCGACACCGAGGTCACCTTCCTGCTGACCAGCGGCGGCCACAATGCCGGCATCGTGTCCGAGCCCGGCCATGTCGGGCGCGGCGGCCGGCGGCACTATCGGATGGCCACCAAGGGCCGCGACGACATCTATGCCGAGCCGGACCGTTGGCTGGAGGAGACGCCGACGGCCGAAGGCTCCTGGTGGCCGGCCTGGTTCGCCTGGCTGGCGGCCCGCTCGGGCGAGCCGGTGCCGCCGCCGCCGATGGGCCGGGCGCTGGCCGCCGCCCCCGGCAGCTACGTGCATGGCGAGTGATGGCGCGCCGGCGACCGCACGGGCCGCCGTCTCCGGGCGCTGACCACCATTCGGATGTCTTCATAATATCATAGACTTGAGGCATTCGAAGGCGCGATGCCGACCGTCATTGCCGAGGACGGTCGGTTCCTCCTCGGCACGTTCCAGCCCAGACGGAGCCCCATGCCCGACCTCGTCAATCTGCGTGCCCTCGTGATCGGTATCGCCAACGACAAGTCGATCGCCACCGGCTGCGCCCGCGCGCTCGCCCAGGCCGGAGCCCGGCTGGCGGTGACCTATCCGAACGACAAGGCCAAACCCTTCGTCGAACCGGTCGCCCGCGAACTCGGCGCCGAACTCCTGCTGCCGCTCGACGTGGAAGCCGCCGACCAGCCCGAAGCCCTGCTCGCCGAGATCGCCAAGACCTGGGGCGGGCTCGACGTGATCGTGCATTCGGTCGCCTTCGCGCCGCGCGACGACCTGCACGGGCCGGTGACGCAATCGACCCGCGACGGCTTCGCCCGGGCCATGGACGTTTCCTGCCATTCCTTCCTGCGCCTGCTCGGCGCCGCCGCGCCCCTGATGCCGGACGGCGGCGCGGCCATGACGATCAGCTACTACGGGGCCGAGAAGGCCGTCGCGCACTACGGCATCATGGGCCCGGTCAAGGCCGCGCTGGAGGCGGCCGTGCGCTATGCGGCGGTCGAACTGGGCCCGCTCGGCATCTCCGTCAACGCGCTCTCCCCCGGCCCCCTGGCGACCCGGGCGGCCAGCGGCATCGACCATTTCGGCGACTTGATGGAGCACGCGGCCGCTGTCGCGCCGGAGCGCCGGCTGGTGACCATCGACGAGGTCGGCGCGCTCGCCGCCTTCCTGGCCAGCCGGCCGGCCCGGGCGATCACCGGCGAGGTGATCCATGTCGATGCCGGCTACAATGTGGTGGGGTGAAAGCGTGATCGAGAACCGGACCTATGACGAGATCGCCGTCGGCGACCAGGCGAGCCTGACCCGCCTGCTCACCGTCGAGGACATCCAACTCTTCGCGCTCGTCTCGGGGGATGTGAACCCAGCCCATGTCGACGCCGACTATGCGGCGGAGAGCCGGTTCCACCATGTCATCGCGCATGGCATGTGGAGCGGCGCGCTGATCTCGGCGCTGCTCGGCACGCATCTGCCCGGGCCGGGGACTATCTATCTCGGCCAGTCGCTGTCGTTCACCGCCCCGGTCGTGCTCGGCGACTCGGTGACGGTCAGCGTCACCGTGGTCGAGAAGACCGACGCGCACCGACACCTCCGGCTCGCCTGCCGAGGCGTCAACCAGGACGGCGTCGAGGTGGTCACCGGCGAGGCGCTGGTGATGGCGCCGCGCGACAAGATCCGGCGCCCCGCCCCCGACCTGCCGGCCGTCTACCTGCGCCATCGCGGCATCGACCGTCTGGTCTTCGACAATGCCGCCTTCATGCTGTCGCTGGCGCCCTATCGCCCGGTCGCGGAGTAGGCTCCCTATCGCCCGGTCGCGGAGTAGGCTCCGGCCCGGGCGGAATGGTTCAGCGTCCGGCGCCCGGCCACTTGCCGAAAAGGCTGGTCATGTTCTTGCCGGCCTCCTCGGCCATCTTCATGGCTTGACGGTTGTAGTCGGTCATCAGGCCCTGGATGTATTCCATCTGCAATTGGGCGAGATCGGCCGGGCTCTTGGCCTGGGTGATCGCGCGGGCGATCTCCATGTCCTTCTTCACGCGCTCTTCCAGGAAGGCGACGCTCTCCTTCGAGATGGTGCGGATGCGGTCGAGCATTTCGGTATTCGCCGTGGGACCCGAAGTCGCCATCAGGCGGCTCCACCAGGCATTGACGTCCTTGCTCCAGTCCGGCGTCGGCCAGCCTTCGAACGGATTGTTGGTCTTGCTCACTTGAACGTCCTCCCGAATTTCGATCGCCAAGTCTGGCCAACAAATCGCATCGGCGCAATGCGATAGAGGTCGTACGTCGCAAGACGCAGCGAAACGGCCGCCGGGAGGGAGCCGGCGGCCGTTCGACGGGGATGAACAGGGGCGATCCGGCTCAGAAGTTGCACTTCACCGCCGGCTTGACCACGAACTTGCCGGTGATCGGATTGTAGACCGCCTTCTTGCCGACGACGCAGGCCTTGCCGTCGAGCTTGCCGTCGTCATAGATCTCCTTGCCGTTCTGGTTGTAAATGCTGAACCGATATTTGCCCGGCGCCGCCGAGGCCGCACCGGAGAACGAGACGACGGCGAGGGAGGCGATTGCAAGAGCGATAACATTGCGCGACATTTCTTCAGTTCCTTCTCAATAGGATTGGATCCATGACGAAACGGAAGAGCGATTTCGTCTTCGTCTTTATCGCCGGCGAGGGTTCGTTCGTTTTGAAGAACCATTCGTTGTTGTAAGAAGTAACAATGTTTCGCTGAATGTCGGCTGAACTCGCTGTCAGAAACCGGACTGAAACATCACGTCGGCGTGATCCGGCGGCCAGCTGTTCCCGCAGGAACTGACATGCACTCGAAGTCGACGTCCCGCCCGACTTCGACCAAGCGACGGCTTGGCCCGGCCGGCCAGCAGGGGTACAAGGCGCGCAGGCATTGCCGGCCCCGCGCCGTCGCCAGAACGGGTTCCCGCCGGACGGCTCCTGTCGGCCGCGGCAGCCCGCGCCAGCCGTAAACGTCAGGCCGGAACCGTCGGCAAGGACCGGCATTCCGTCCGAGAGGGGAGCCTCCCATGACCGTCCAGTCGCCGCCGCCCTATGTGCATATGCCGCTCTTCCCGCTCGCCAAGGACGAGACGCCCTATCGCAAGCTGACCGGCGAGCATGTCTCGGTCGAGCGGATCGGCGGCCGCGAGGTGCTGACGGTCGCGCGCGAGGGGCTTCGCCTGCTCGCCGAGGCGGCGATGTCCGACATCAACCATCTGCTGCGCCCCGGCCATCTGGCTCAATTGGCCAAGATCCTCGACGATCCGGAGGCGACCGACAACGACCGCTTCGTCGCCTACGATCTCCTGAAGAACGCCAACATCGCCGCCGGCGGCGTGCTGCCGATGTGCCAGGATACCGGCACGGCGATCGTGATGGGCAAGAAGGGGCGCCTGGTCTGGACCGAGGGCGACGACGAGAGCGCGCTCGCCGAAGGCATCCGCGACGCCTATCTGCGCAAGAACCTGCGCTACTCGCAGCTCTCCCCGGTCTCGATGTTCGAGGAGAAGAACACCCGCAACAACCTGCCGGCGCAGATCGACATCTATGCCGAGGGCGAGGATGCCTACAAGTTCCTGTTCGTCGCCAAGGGCGGCGGCTCGGCCAACAAGACCTTCCTCTACCAGGCGACGCCGTCGGTCCTGACCGAGGACCGGCTGATCGCCTTCCTGAAGGAGAAGATCCTGACGCTCGGCACCGCCGCCTGCCCGCCCTACCATCTGGCGGTAGTGATCGGCGGCACGTCGGCGGAACTGAACCTGAAAACCGTCAAGCTCGCCTCCGTGCGCTACCTGGACGGCCTGCCGACGCAGGGCTCGGAAGCCGGCCACGCCTTCCGCGACCTGGAGATGGAAGCCAAGATCCACAAGCTGACCCAGTCACTCGGCGTCGGCGCGCAGTTCGGCGGCAAGTATTTCTGTCACGACGTGCGCGTCATCCGCCTGCCGCGCCACGGCGCCTCGCTGCCGATCGGCCTCGGCGTGTCCTGCTCGGCCGACCGGCAGGCGATGGGCAAGATCACCCGCGACGGCATCTATCTGGAGGAGCTGGAGCACAATCCGGCGCGCTTCATGCCCGACATCGACGAGAGCCGGCTCGGCGGCGACGTGGTGCGCGTCGACCTGAACCGGCCGATGGCCGACATCCTGGCCGAACTCAGCCGCCACCCGATCAAGACCCGCCTGTCGCTGACCGGCCCACTGATCGTCGCCCGCGATCTCGCCCACGCCAAAATTCGCGAGCGGCTCGATCGCGGCGACGGCATGCCGGACTATTTCAAGAACCACCCGGTCTACTATGCCGGCCCGGCCAAGACGCCCGAGGGCTATGCCTCCGGCTCGTTCGGCCCGACCACGGCCGGCCGCATGGACAGCTATGTCGACCAGTTCCAGTCCTTCGGCGGCTCGATGGTGATGCTCGCCAAGGGCAACCGGTCGGCCGCGGTGCGCGAGGCCTGCAAGCGCCACGGCGGCTTCTATCTCGGCTCGATCGGCGGCCCCGCGGCCCGGCTCGCACAGGACTGCATCAAGCATGTCGAGGTGCTCGAATACCCGGAACTCGGCATGGAGGCGATCTGGAAGATCGACGTGGTCGATTTCCCGGCCTTCATCGTCACCGACGACAAGGGCAACGACTTCTTCCAGGAACTCAATCTCGGCTGACCCGCCGCCACCCCGACTGCCGGATCGGACGCGGCGTCGGGCCGCCGGGTCCGATCGCCGCGCCGGTCTCCACCTCCGGCGGCCGGGCGGCGGCGTTCGATCGGAGACGGGCGGCCATCGCGGACGTCAGCCGGCGTGGTGCCGCTTGCGGGCGAACTGAGCGACCGTCCGGCGGGCCTCGGCGGGGTCCATGCGCAGATAGTCCTCGCGCTCGAATCGGACCTGGGCCTCGGAGAAACCGAGGCGGCGGCGGCGCATCTTGACCACCACGTCGAAGGTCTTCGGCGACACGTCGATCCCGCGCAGAAGCTTGATCGCCCCGCTCGCGTCGGAGCGGACCAGCACCTTCAGGACCGACAGTTCGTCGATGTCGGCGACATGGGCCAGAATCGCAGCCAGATCGTTGCACCGGTCATGGCCGGCAAGATCGGCGACGACCGCGTCCACGGACAGACGGCCCGCCTTGATCTGGGCCAGAAGCGCGGCCATGTCCATCAGATGCGGCGGTGTGACCGGAGCCGCCGGCGCCGCGGTAGGGCTCGGCTGCGGCGCCGGCCGATTGGCGATGCGGCCGCGCAGCCGTTTGGCCACCAGCATCACCAGATGCTCGGCATCGGCCTCCGGCAGATCCGAACGCCGCGTCAGTGCCACACACAGTTCGTCGTCGGTCTCGGCTTTCGCCAGCAAGTCGCGCAGGAACCGGGGCGAGATCTCGGCTTCCGCATTGGCGGCCACGGTGCGCCATACGGTCATGTCGCCGCGTTCGAACAGGAGGTCGGTCACCGCCGTCGTCAACTGCGGGCGGCGCGCGATCGCCGCCAGATGCGGGTTGGAGAGACGGCCGGCCCAATCCTTGAGCGTCTCCTCGCCGAGCGCCGGATTGGCGACCAGCACCGGTGCGGCCACCTCCGGGATGTCCTCGCACAGGGCGGACAGCAGCGGTGCCGGCAGGTGTTCGCAGTGAGCCACGACGGTGGCCAGTTCGGTGCGGGTCTGGGGATCGACCTTGGCCAGAAGCTGCAGGGTGATATCGGCGAACAGCGCAACTTCGACGGCGCTCGGCTGGCGATCCGAGAACACACACTGCGTCAGCAGGCGAAGCAGCTCGCCGCGGTCGGTCCCGTGGGCCTCGAGGGCGATTTCCTGCAATCGTTTAAGTACCGTCACCTTGCCCCCCTTGGCGGTCATCCGGTGCCCGACGGTTGCATGCCATACTGTTATTCCAAACTCTAAGATAAGGCTTAACAACGGCGCCCGGACCCGGCGCGGCATTGCCGCAGCGCAGGCCGCCACCGCCAAGCCCATGCTGCAGCGCAGCGTGGCCTGACAGATACAGAACACAGTAAATTGACGGATTGGCGCAATCCCGCCACGGGTTCGGCTTGCCTTGATGGGGGCAGGTCAACAATATGGCAATCCTATGCCGCTGGACTCGTCTCATCGGACGTCCGGGCGTGTGTCGGATTTTGAACCGAGAGAGGTCGGTATGCGCGCAGCAAAGCTGTTGGCGGGGGCGGGTTTCGTTGGCCTGGTGGCTGGCACCCTGACCTACGGTGCCATGGCGGAATACAATCCCGGAATCGAGATCCGCTATGACGCCACCGGCCGTGCGGTCGAAGGGCCGGGCATCACGGTTCCCGGACCGGGTTCGAGCGGCGCCTACGGCCGCAACTATACGCCGATCCCGCGCGAAGTGGTGGATTACAAGTCGGGCGGCAGCGCCGGCGACATCGTCATCAACACCGCCGAACGCCGCCTCTATCTGATTCTCGGCGGTGGCAAGGCGCTGCGCTACGGCATCGGCGTCGGCCGGCCGGGCTTCACCTGGGGCGGCAACCAGACCGTCACCCGCAAGGCCGAATGGCCCGGCTGGACCCCGCCGCCGCAGATGCGTCAGCGCGTGCCGAATCTGCCGGCCTACATGGCCGGTGGCCCGGACAACCCGCTCGGTGCCCGTGCGCTCTATCTCGGCTCGACCTTCTACCGCATCCACGGCTCCAACGAGCCCTGGACGATCGGCCAGGCGGTCTCCTCGGGCTGCTTCCGCATGACCAACGACGACGTGACCGATCTCTACGAGCGCGTCCGTGTCGGCGCCCGCGTGTCCGTCATTCACTGACGGATCGAGTTCGAATCCGGACAAGGCCGGCGGGAGCAATCCCGCCGGCCTTGTCGTATCGATCGTGCGGAACCGGCCAGGGTCGGACAGCCGGGCGTGAGAGACCGCCTCTGGCCGCAAGTCACGGCATTTGTCCGCCAGTCGCCGCGGTTCGCGGCTTGCTTCCGCTTATCGCCGCGGTTCGCGGCTTGCTTCCGCTTGTCGCCGCGGTTCGCGGCTTGCTTCCGCTTGTCGCCGCGGTTCGCGGCTCAGGCCCTTCGCGTCCAGTTCGGCGAGATATTCGCCCCAGATGCGATCGCGCTCGCGGCCGAGCCGGGCCAGATAGTCCCAGCCATAGATGCCGCTCGAATGCATGTCGTCGAAGCTCAGCCGGACGGCGTAGTTGCCGACCGGCTCGACGGCCAGGATCTGCACCGCCGACTTGCCCGGAACCGTCTTGCGCTCGGCCGGGGAATGCCCCTGCACCTCGGCCGACGGGCTGGTGACGCGCAGATACTCGGCCGAGAGCGCATGGCTCTCGCCGCCTTCGAAGCTCACGGTCAGCGTGCGGCGGTCCTTGGCGAGGCGCAGTTCGGTCGGCCAGGGCGTTGTCGCGGTCATGGGCCAGGATCCTCTCGGCAGGGCTTCGAACAACAGCCCGGTCCGGCCGGACATACGGCGCCACACGGCCGCCGGCAAGCCCGCGCGGGGCCATGGTGCCGCCCTGCCGGCCCGGCGCCCGCAAAAGGCATGGCATTCCGGCTTTGCCATGCCATATAACAGCCTCGGGAGTGAGCCGGAGGGCAGCATGAATTCCGCCAGCGCGGGTGTCGCGAACCACATGCCGCTGATCGATCCGTTCGGACGGGCGATTTCCTATCTGCGCGTCTCGGTCACCGACCGCTGCGACTTCCGCTGTGTCTATTGCATGGCCGAGGACATGACCTTCCTGCCCAAGCGGGACGTGCTCAGCCTCGAGGAACTGGACCGGCTCTGCTCCGCCTTCGTGGCGCGCGGCACCCGCAAGATCCGGCTGACCGGCGGCGAGCCGCTGGTGCGCAAGGACATCATGACGCTGTTCCGCTCCCTGTCGCGCCACCTCGAGTCGGGCGCGATGGAGGAACTGACCGTGACCACCAACGGCTCGCAGCTCGCCCGCTATGCGTGCGACCTGAAGGCCTGCGGGGTGGAACGGATCAACGTCTCGGTCGACACGCTCGATCCGGTCAAGTTCAAGGCGATCACGCGCTGGGGCGATCTGGCCAAGGTCCAGGCCGGCATCGAGGCCGCGCTGGCGGCGGGGCTGAAGATCAAGATCAACGCCGTGGCTCTGAAGGGCGTCAACGAGCACGAGATCGACGACATGATCCGCTGGGCCCATGCCGACGGCATGGATCTGACCCTGATCGAGACCATGCCGCTCGGCGACATCGACGGCGACCGCACCGACCAGTATCTGCCCCTGTCGCAGGTCCGCGCCGATCTGATGGACCGCTGGACACTGCAGGACATCGACTACCAGACCGGCGGTCCGGCGCGCTATGTGCGCGTCGCGGAGACCGGCGGCCGGATCGGTTTCATCACGCCGCTGACGCATAATTTCTGCGAAAGCTGCAACCGGGTGCGCGTGACCTGCACCGGCACGCTCTACATGTGCCTCGGCCAGGAAGATGCCGCCGATCTGCGCCTGCCGCTGCGCCAGTCGGAAAGCGACGCCCCGCTCCACGCCGCCATCGACGAGGCGATCGGGCGCAAGCCGAAGGGCCACGATTTCATCATCGACCGCCGGCAGGCCAAGCCGGCCGTCTCCCGGCACATGAGCGTGACGGGCGGCTGAAAACGGCCCGGCGCCAGCCGGTCCGGCGCCTGATGGTCCGGCGCGCGCTCCGACAATCGCATGCGCAAAGGCCCGGTCTCGCGACCGGGCCTTTGGCTTTGAATTGATTTCGTTCGCCGGATCAGAAGCCGATGCCGAAGCCGCCGCGACGGCCGAGGCCGATGCCGATCGAGATCGGCGGGCCGCTATATTGCGGCTGCGGGGGCGGCGGCGGCGCGGCGGCCGGAGCCGGTGCGACACGCCGGGCGACCGGCGGGGGCGCGGCCTCGTCGTTGACGCGGCGGACCACGACCTTGCGCGCGGGCGTCGCCTCTTCGGCGCGCTGTGTCTTCGGCTTCACCACCGTGGTGGTCTTTTCCTTGACCGGCTGGACCTTGGCCTTGGCCGGCTGGGACGAGCCGTTGTCGTCGGTCAGCTTGGCGACGACGCCCTTCTTGCCCTTGGCCGGAGCCTTGGTGTCGGAGACCGGTTCGAGCGGCTGGATCGCGGCGACCGGGGGCGGCGCGGCGTTGGTCGTCGTCACGGGCTGCGTCACGGCCGGAACCGGGGCGAGCGCGACGGGGGCCGGGGTGGTGACGGCAACCGGGGTTGTCAGGGCCACCGGGGCGGGGGTCACGAGCGTGGCCGGCGTCGTGGTCACAGTTGTGGTCGTGGTCACCGGCGCGACGGACAGGACCGGGCCGGCATCGTTGCGAGTCGCACTCGGCGCCAGGGCAAGCTGCAGACACGGGCCGGTGGTCACGCCGACGCGGCTGACGGTGCTTCCGAGCAAGGCGGCAGCGATGCGGTCGTCGTCGCCGCTGCGCTCGATGCCGAAGTCCGGCGCGGCAGAGGCGAGCACGATGCGCGTGCCGTCGGCGAACCGTCCGTCGATCGCCCCGGACCGATAGCCATAATCGGCCAGAACGGCCTGCAGGACACGCATCCGGTCCGGATCGCTGGTCGGGCGGCCGTCGGCTGTGGTCTTCGGGGTGCGGGTGCAGAAGCGCGCTTCGGTGTCGCCGAGGCCGGCCTGCAGGCGCCAGGTCAGCTTGGCCTCGACCGGAGCCCCCGGCTTCAACTGGGCCAGCTTGGCCAGGCACACCGCGCCGCCCTGCATGGCGTAGCAGTTCCAGGCGTCGGAAGCGCGCAGGAAGGTGCCGGCGCTGGCGGGCAGATCGATCATCACCGCGACGCGGCGGTCGTCGGTGGCCGGGCGATGGGTTTCGGAGACCAGGCTGATCTCGCACTCCGCATCCTTGCGGCAGGCTTGCGCCTGCGTCAGATGCACGTCGATCATCGGCTCGGAGGCATGAGGCAGGGACGCGGTCGCCGCGCCCGAAACGCTGGCGGCGGCATTGCGCACCTCGAGCCCCTGGCCTTCGCGGATCAGGCATTCGCGCGTCGTCAGGCGACGGGCATCCTCGCGATAGCCCTGGGCGTCGCGCACGCGCCGCAGCGTTTCGCGCAGGTCGGCGCGCATCATCTCGGCGGTCTTGCCGGCGCCCGGGTCGCGCTCCGCGGCCAGTTCCTGCTCGATGACCTTCTTCTGCAGGTCCTCGGCGCGGGCGGTGGTGCGGGAAATGAACTGCTCGGCTTCGACCACGAGCCAGTCGCGGTCCTTCATGCAGACCGGTCCGCCCGGCAGCGGCGGCAACTCGGCGATCACGATGCGCCCGGCGCCCGCGCCGGCCGACTGGGCGGCCGCGGGTCCGGCGACAAGAGCGGTGCCGGCCAGAAGTGCGGCGGCGAGGGCGCCGTGCCGGGCAAAGGCCGCGGCCGTGCGAATATCCAACGAGGTCGCGCCCCGGTCGGTGGTCATGACGATGCCTCCTTTCCGCCGCGCTGCGGTTCGGGCTCCGCTCGCGCGGTCGCCGCAATCGCTGCGGATACATTCATGATAATGCTTACTGACCTGAAGCTGAACCCACCCTGAACGAGAGGGTCGAGCCGAAAGGCGGCAAAGTCGTGACCGCCGCGCGGCACCCGCTCCGGGAGGTCCGATGATCGCCGTCATATTCGAGGTCTTCCCCGCCGAAGGCCAGCGCCAGCGCTACCTGGAGATCGCCGCCGCGCTGCGGGCCGATCTGGAAGCCGCCGACGGCTTCGTTTCGGTCGAACGTTTCGAGAGCCTGACCACGCCGGGCAAGTTGCTTTCGGTGTCGTTCTGGCGCGACGAGGCTGCTGTCGCCGCCTGGCGTGCAAAGGCGCGGCATCGCTCGGCGCAGGCTGCCGGCCGCAGCGGCATTTTCTCCGGATACCGCCTCCGGGTGGCCGCGGTGCTGCGCGACTACGGCATGGACGAGCGGGCGGAAGCGCCTGCTGACAGCCTGGCGTCCCTCGGATGACCGTTGAAACGGGAGCGCGATTGCCCAATGCATAGCCACATCCCGCCTCCGGACGTTGCCGAGCCGGGTCCGGGCGTCTAGATCAGGGGCATCGGTCATTTTGCCGAAGCGCGATCCAATGCCCTGCCGTCTCGGCGGGGCCTCCCTCCCCCGCCCTCCCTCGACCGGACCCGCCATGCCCGCCGCCCCGCGCGACAATGCTCGCGGCATCCTGGCCATGAATGCCGCCTCGGTGGCCTTCATCGTCGGTGATTCGATCGTGAAGGCCGTCTCGACGGCGATGCCGCTCGGCCAGATCATGGTCTTGCGCGGCGCCGTGGCGAGTGCCCTGCTGGTCGCCTTGTGCCTCTGGACCGGCGCCTTCGCGGCCTGGCGGACGCTGTTCCACCCGACCCTCGGCTATCGGCTGGTCGGCGAAATCGGCGCGACGCTGCTTTATGTGACGGCACTGATGTACATGCCGCTCGGCAATGCGACCGCCATCTTCCAGGTGACCCCGCTCGCGATCACGGCGGCCGCGGCGCTGTTCCTGGGCGAGACGGTCGGCTGGCGGCGCTGGACGGCGATCCTGGTCGGCTTCGGCGGCGTGCTGATCATCATCCGGCCGGGCTTTGCGGGTTTCGACCGGTC
The DNA here is from genome assembly GCF_018729455.1 of Prosthecodimorpha staleyi. NCBI lineage: Bacteria > Pseudomonadati > Pseudomonadota > Alphaproteobacteria > Hyphomicrobiales > Ancalomicrobiaceae > Prosthecodimorpha > Prosthecodimorpha staleyi. Next base: position 212,287 of record NZ_JAHHZF010000006.1, read on the forward strand.
CGCCTTCCTGGTGCTCGGCGCGGTCTTCTTCGTCGTGCTGCGCGATCTGGCCACCTCACAGATGCCGGCGGGCGTGCCGACCCCGCTGGCGGTTCTCAACACCGCCTCGGCCGTGATGGTCACCGGATTCGTGCTGATCCCCTTCGAGGGCATCTTCTCGCGCTACACCGAATGGCAACCGGTCTCCGACCGGCATGCCGGCCTGCTCGCCCTGGCCGGCTGCGTGCTGGTGCTCGGCTACATGCTGCTGACCTTCGCCATGCGGGTCGGCGACATGTCGGTGGTCGCGCCGTTCCGCTATGCGCTGCTGATCTGGTCCTTCCTCGCCGGCCTGATCTTCTTCGGCGACGTGCCCGATCGCTGGACCCTGCTCGGCGCCGCGATCGTGGTCATGACCGGCATCTACAGCTTCCAGCGCGAACGCCTGCGCGCCCGCGCCCAGCGCGCCGCCGCTTCGGGCCCCGTGCCATGACGGCGTCCCCGCCCCTGCCGCCGGTCGATCCCTCGGAGCCTGCCGCGAAGCCCGTCGCGCCGCCGATCATCGTCCTGATCGCGGTCTCGGCGCTCAATCCGCTCGCCCTCAACATGCTGGTCCCGTCCATGCCGGGGCTGGAGCGGGCCTTCGCCACCTCCTATGCGACGGTGCAGCTGTCGCTGTCGCTCTATCTGGTCGCCGTCGCGCTGGCCCAACTCATCCTCGGCCCGCTCTCCGACCGGCACGGACGGCGGCCGGTCATGCTGGCCGGGATGGCGCTGTTCCTGGTCGGCACGGCCGCCTGCCTTCTGGCGCCGACCATCGAGGCCTTCATCCTCGGCCGCGTCGTGCAGGGCGTCGGCAGCTGCGCCGGGCTGGTGCTTTCGCGCGCCATCGTGCGCGATGTCTACGAGCGCGACCGCGCGGCGAGCATGATCGGCTTCGTCACCATGGGGATGGCGGTCGCCCCGACCCTCGGACCGGCGATCGGCGGTGCCCTGGACGAGCAGTTCGGCTGGCGGGCGCCCTTTGCTCTGCTCTTCGCCGTGGGTGCGGCCGTGCTCGCCGGCACCTGGGCGACCCTCAACGAGACGCGTCGGCCGGGTCAGTCCGAAGGCGGGCTCGCCTCCCATCTCGGCGCCTTCGCGGTGCTGGCCCGCTCGCGGGACTTCGTCGCCTTCGCGGTCTCCTCGATGCTGGTTTCGGGCGTCTTCTTCGCCTTCCTGGGCGGAATCCCCTATGTCATGCAGAAGCTACTCGGCGCCGGCGCCCGCGAGACCGGGCTCTATCTGATGTGGCTCGCCGCCGGCTACATCCTCGGCAACTTCCTGTCCGGCCGCTACGCCTCCCGATTCGGCGTGATCAGGATGATGGCGGTCGGCAACCTGATCGGGCTCGCCGCCGTGGCGGCGGCCCTCCTGCTGCATCTGGCCGGCTACCATCACCCGGTCGCGATCTTCGCGCCGATGACCTGGCTCGGCATCGGCAACGGCATCGCCCTGCCGTCGACCATCGCGGGTGCCGTCAGCATCCGTCCCGACCTCGCCGGCGCAGCCTCGGGACTGACCGGGACCCTTCAGATCGGCTTTGGAGCCCTGGTCACCGTGCTCATGGGCGCGCTCCTCGGCGACAGCGCCCTGCCGCTCTTTCTGACCATGGCGACGCTCGCCGCCGGCGGGCTCGCATCCGGTCTCGCGGCCCGGGCGGCGGCACGCTGAGGCCGCAGGTTCGGGCATCACTCAGCCGGATACCGCATCGGGAAAACCCCGAAGATGACCCGATCCTGACCGAGGCGGGACGAAGGCCCGGACCCTCTTGACGCGTGCAGGGCGCATAGCCTTTATGCAAATGCGGAAACGCTCGGCGCCAAGACCTTTCCAGGACAAAGAGGGCCCATGACCGGATTGCTGCGCATCAGCGCGCTCATCGACGGCTTCAACACCTTCATCGGCCGGTTCGTGTCCTGGCTGATTCTTCTGGCGGTGGTGGTCAGTGCCGGCAACGCGATCATTCGCAAAACGCTGAATACCAGCTCCAATGCCTGGCTCGAACTGCAATGGTACCTGTTCGGCACCGTGTTCCTGCTCGGCGCCGCCTGGACGCTGCTGCGACGCGAGCACATCCGCATCGACATTCTCTCGAGCCAGTTGCCGAAGACATTGCGCCACTGGATCGAGCTGCTCGGGCATTTCGTATTCCTGATGCCGTTCTGCCTGTTGATGATCTACGAATCCCTGCCCTTCTTCCTCACCTCCTTCCGACTGCAGGAAGTCTCCTTCAATGCCGGCGGCCTGATCGTCTGGCCGGCGAAACTGATGGTGCTGCTGAGTTTCGCGCTCCTGGCGCTTCAAGGCATCTCCGAGATCATCAAGCATGTCGCCGTGATGCAGGGCCTCCGGCCGGAGCCCGAGACGGGCGGCTCGCACGGCACCGCCTCGCACGAATCGTGAGCCGCGGCCCGACGATCGATCAGCCCCACCCAAAGACGGAAGGGTCGGCGAACGGCCGGCGCGCGGGAGGACGACCCCGATGACAGAATTCCTTATCCACAACATCGCACCGATCATGTTCCTCAGCCTGATCGTGTTCCTGTTGCTGGGTTACCCGGTCGCCTTCAGCCTCGCGGCCCTCGGCCTCGCCTATGGCTGGGTCGGCATCGAACTGGGCCTGCTCTCGTCGAACCTGTTCCAGGCCCTGCCGGAGCGGGTCTTCGGCGTGATGGCCAACGACACGCTGTTGGCGATCCCCTTCTTCACCTTCATGGGCCTGATCCTCGAGCGGTCCGGCATGGCCGAGAAACTGCTCGACACGGTCGGCAAGCTGTTCGGGCCGATCCGCGGCGGCGTCGCCTATGCGGTGATCTTCGTCGGTGCCCTGCTCGCCGCCACGACCGGCGTGGTCGCCGCCTCGGTCATCGCCATGGGGCTGATCTCGCTGCCGATCATGCTGCGCTACGGCTACGACCGGCGCCTCGCCGCCGGCACCATCGCGGCCTCCGGCACGCTCGCCCAGATCATTCCGCCGAGCCTGGTGCTGATCGTGCTGGCCGACCAGCTCGGCCGGTCCGTCGGCGACATGTATCTCGGCGCCTTCGTCCCCGGCATCGTGCTCACGATCTTCTACATGGCCTACGTGATGGTCATGACCATCGTCTATCCGAAGAGCGCTCCAGCCCTGCCGCCGGAAGCCCGCTCCTTCGGCGAGGGCGCGCCCTACGACAAGGTCATGAAAGCCTCCGTGATGCCGCTCGCGCTGGTCATCTGGGGCATGATCCTGCTGTTCGATCCGGCGACCGGCATCGCGCTGTTCGAGCGCTATCTGCCGATGGTGAGCGGACTAGCCAAGCAGATGGCCTTGCAGGAACCCTGGCTGTCGACGCTCAAGATCGGCAGCCTGGCGGCCGTCTATCTGATCTATATCGGCCTGATGCGCTTCCTGCCGGCTTTCCTGGGCAAGATCCTCGGCCTTGCCCTGATCCTTGCCGGCGCCGGCGTGCTGCTGCTGTTCGCCGGCGGCCAGATCGTCACGGCCCTGAAGGCGGTCGACTTCGCCGCCCCGGCCACCGCGGTCGGCGCCTCGATCGTCCTTTCGGTCGTGCGCAGCTGGTTCGACCTGCTCGCCGGCGGCGCCTTGATCGCAGCCGGCTTTGCGATGATGGACAGCCCGTCCAAGCCGGTCTCCTCCGCGGTGCAGCGCGTCGTCGGCGACCTGCTGCCGCCGCTGATCCTGATCTTCCTGGTGCTCGGCACCATCTTCCGCGGCATCGCCACGCCCACCGAAGGCGGCGCCATGGGAGCGGCCGGCGCCATCATCCTGGCGGTGATTAACCGCAAGCTCAATTTCGACCTGGTCCGCCAGGCCGGCGAATCGACCGCCAAGCTGTCGGCCTTCGTGGTCTTCATCCTGGTCGGCGCGCGCGTCTTCTCGCTGACCTTCTACGGCGTCAGCGGCCATGTCTGGGTCGAGGAGATCCTCAAGGAAACGGCCGGCGGCATGTACGGCTTCCTGATCATCGTCAATGCGATGATCTTCTTCCTGGCCTTCTTCCTCGACTTCTTCGAACTGGCCTTCATTGCTGTGCCGCTGCTGGTCAAGGCGGCGGAGACCATCTTCGCGACCGATCCGGCGGCGATCGCCATCGCCAACGAAATGGGCTTCAACGTCATCAACGGAAAGGTCGCCGATGTCGGGCCGTTCATGATCTGGTTCGGCGTCCTCCTGGGCGTCAATATGCAGACCAGCTTCATGCATCCGCCCTTCGGCTTCGCGCTGTTCTACCTGCGCTCGGTCGCGCCATCGAAACCCTACAAGGACACGGTCACCGGCCGGATGATGGACCCGGTCACAACCGGCCAGATCTACTATGGCGCCATTCCATATGTCCTGATCCAGGTGGTCATGATCGCCGTCGTCATGCTCTTCCCGATCACGGTCATGTGGTACAATGACGTGTCGTCGAAGGTCGATCCGACCAAGTTCGAGATCAAGCTGGAAGGCACCATCGGTGGCGTCCCCAGCCTCGGCGGCACCGATCTGGGCGCACCGCCGCTCGGCCTTGGCGGCCCGCCTCCGGGCCTGGGTGGTCCGCCTCCGGGCCTGGGCGGCGGCACGGCACCGGCGTCCCCGCCCGACCTGTCGCAGCCCCCGGATCTGTCGCAGCCGCCCAAGATCCAGTGACCGCCGCGGTCGCGTCCGACCGCCCGCCCCTCCCGAAAGCCGCCATCCGGCGGCTTTCGTCGTTTTCGCGGGCCGTTCAAGCTTCGTTCAACGACAGCCGTGCAGAATCGGCGTATCTCCCAATGCCTGCCCCCATCCGAGGTTCCGCCGCATGTGTCGCTGGGTCGCCTATTCGGGTCAGCCGATTTTTCTCGGCCAGCTGGTCGCCGATCCCGAACACTCCCTGATCCACCAGAGCCGCAACGCCGAGGAGGCCAAGGTCGGCATCAACGGCGACGGCTTCGGCCTCGGATGGTATGGCGAGCGCGACGAACCCGGCCTCTATCGCGAAACGCTGCCGGCCTGGTCGGACGACAATTTGCGCCATATCGCCCGCCAGGTGCGCTCGCGGCTGTTCTTCGCCCATGTCCGCGCGTCGACCGGCACGGCAACCAGCCGAGCCAACTGTCACCCCTTCGCCCATGGCCGCTGGCTGTTCATGCATAACGGCCAGATCGGCGGCTGGAGCCGGTTGCGGCGGGCCGTCGAGGCGCGGATTCCCGACGCGCTCTATGCCTGCCGGACCGGAACGACCGATTCGGAGGCCATGTTCCTGATGACGCTCGGCCAGGGCGGCGAGGCCGATCCGGTCGGCGCCATGACCGGGACGCTCAGCGCGCTGCGGGCCCTGATGGCGGAGGCCGGCATCGACGAGCCGCTGCGTGTCACCGCGGCGCTGTCCGACGGCAGCCGGCTCTATGCCTTCCGCTATGCCTCCGACGGCCGGCCGCCGTCGCTCTATTGGCGCCAGACGGCGAGCGCGATCGAGATCGTCTCCGAACCGGTCGACCGGCATCGCGACGAATGGCACGCGGTCCCGGACCGCTCCGCTCTGGTCTGCTGCGCCCGATGCGCCTGCGAGGTCGTCCCCCTCGCCGTCCTCGAACCGTCCCGCGTCGAAGCCGCCTGAAGGCACGAAAAAGGCGGCGCCGGGCATCCCCGCGCCGCCTCTCGGCAGGGCCGGCCGGGTCGAAACCCGGCTGCGATTCCGCCGACGATCAGAGCGTCTTCTTGCGCTGCTGGATCATCATGAAGGTGTCGAAGGTATATTCGGAGATCTGGAACCACAGATACTGGTCGGCACGATAGGCCTTGAGGGCCTCGTAGACCTTCTTGAAGTCGCCGTTCTTGGCCATGGTCTCGTCGTAGAGCTGGTTGGCCGAGTTGAAGCAGGCCTCCATGACTTCGTTCGGGAACGGCTTCAGGATGGCGCCCGAGGACGCCAGACGCTTCAGGGCGGCCGGGTTGACGGCGTCGTACTTCGCCTGCATGTGGACATTGGCCAAGCCGGCCGCCGTCAGCACGAGCGACTGGTAGTGCTTCGGCAGCTCTGCCCACTTCGCCGTATTGACGAAGAATTCGAGCATGGCGCCGCCTTCCCACCAGCCCGGATAGTAGTAGTAAGGCGCGACCTTGTAGAAGCCGAGCTTCTCGTCGTCGTAGGGACCGACCCATTCGGCCGCATCGATCGTGCCCTTCTCGAGGGCCGGATAGATGTCGCCGCCGGCGATCTGCTGCGGAACCGCGCCGAGCTTGGCTATGACCTGCCCGGCGAAGCCGCCGATGCGCATCTTCAAACCCTTGAAGTCCTCGACAGTCTTGATTTCCTTGCGGAACCAGCCGCCCATCTGGGCGCCGGTATTGCCGCCGGGCATGCCGAACAGATTGAACTTCTTATAGAATTCGTTCATCAGCTCGTTGCCGCCGCCATAGTAGCGCCAGCCGTTCTGCATGCGCGAATTGATGCCGAACGGTACTGCTGTGCCGAACGCGAAGGTCGGATCCTTGCCGACATAGTAGTAGGGCGCGGTATGGCACATTTCGACGGTGCCGTTGGAGACCGCATCAGCCGCCTGCAGGCCGGGGATCAGTTCGCCGGCGGCGAAGACCTGGACCTGAAACGCATTGTCGGTGGCTTCGGCAACGGCCTTCGAGAAGACCTCGGCGGCACCGTAGATGGTGTCGAGCGACTTCGGGAAGCTCGAGGTCAGGCGCCATTTGATCTGCGGGTTGGACTGGGCGATCGCCGGCATGGGAAAGGCGGCGGCCGCGACGGTACCGACACCGGCGGCCTTCAGAAACTTGCGACGCTGCATGGACATCAACCTCCCGAATTGACGCTGACGTCCGGCCGCCCATCCCTCCCAGGCGCCGGACCGCTTGGAACGTTAGACAAGATGCAGGGCAGCCATGCAAGAGAAAATGACACCGAAAGACAGATCGCGGACCGGGTACAGAATCCACCGTTACTGAAGCGCTTGCTGGCGTTCGGAACAAGTCGCGGCGCCGACTGTCACAGAATTCGGCGATTTCCAAGCCGTCTGCGCCCGACGCAGGACAGCATGGCGCCATCACCGCTTGCCAGCCGGGCATTCCGGTATCTTGCCGGGTTCCGCGCCTATGGCTGAAGTGGACCGTGGGCCGCGATCCAATCTTCCGCAACGGCAAGATCCTCGGGCCTATTGACGTTGAAAAACGGGTCGAGACCGCCCGCGAGGGGATCGAAGGCGACGTGCCGAACCGGGTGGCGTTCGATCCAGGCCATCACCTTGCGGGCAGCGCCGCTGACCAGCGCCTCTTCCAGGGCATCGGCCAGGCTGACGGGGAACAGCGCACAAACCTGATGGGTGCCGGTCGCCGTGACCGGCACCGCAATGCCGTCCGGATCCGCCCCGTCGAGGCTTGCCGCGAGGCGCGCGACCAGGTCGAGCGGCAGGAACGGCGTATCGGCGGCTGCGGTCGCGACATGGCGGGCCCCCGGACGATGCGTCTCCGCCCAGCGCATGCCGGCCAGCAGCCCGGCCAGCGGACCGGGATGGCCGGCCACCGGATCGCCGGCCACCGGCAGGCCGAAGGCCTCGAACCGCGCCGGATCGCCATTGGCATTGAGCACAAGCGCCCCGACTTGGGGGGCGAACCGCTCGATCACCCGATCGAGCAGATGCCGTCCCGCGAGCGCGATCAAAGCCTTGTCGCCGCCCCCCATGCGGCGGCCGAGCCCGCCGGCGAGAACGACCCCCACGATTTCGCTCATGCCGCTTTCCCTGTCGATGGCCGGCCGCCCCCGTGCGATGTCGAAGGCCCGCCTCGGGTCACCGGCGCCTCGCAGGACCGGACCGGCGCCATCCTATCATGCGCACCGCGAGGGCGAGACACCGGCGCGGCAACCGTTCACGGCCACAAGACGACGGTGGCGGACGACGCCGGCACCCTCAGGCGCGCCGGCGCAGATGCCGCGTCAAGCCGCGTTCGAGCAGATCCCAGACCCGGCGGATGGTCTCCACAAGCAGAAGATAGACGACAGCGGCCCAGAGATAGACCTGCTCGTCGAACGTCCGGTTGGCGGCAAGTCGGGTCGCGCCCATCAGGTCGAAGACCGTAACCACGGAAGCCACGGCCGATCCCTCGATCATCAGGATCACTTCGTTGCCGTAGGGTCGCAGGGCCGTGACGAAGGCCTGCGGCAATATGATCTTGACAAAGGCGACCGGCTTGGACAGGCCGAGCGCATGGGCGGCCTCCCATTGGCCGCGCGATACGGACCGAATGGCGCCGGCAAGGATCTCGGCCTGATAGGCCGCCGTATTCAACGAGAAGGTCAGCAGCACGCACCAATAGGCTTCTTTGAAGAAGCCCCACAGGCCGATTCCACGCAAGGCGTCGGAGAACTCGCCGGCGCCATAATAGACCAGGAAGGTTTGCGCCAGGAGCGGTGTGCCCCGGAAGAAGTAGACGTAGCCGTAGGCGAGCGTCGAAGCAAAGCCGCGGTTCTTGAAGCGCGCCAGCGCCAGGGGCAGCGACAGCAGTCCGCCGAGCACGATCGAGATGGCGACAAGTTGCAGCGTGACCCCGAGTCCCTCGGCGAGACGCGGCCAGTAGCGCACGAAGATGTCGTTGCCGAACCACGTGCCGATCGCCACCGGCCAGTCGGACAGGACCAGGCTTGCGATCACCGCCGCCAGCGCCAGCGCCACCAGGTCGCCGGTTCGGGCTTCGCCGAAGAAGCCGGACGCCGTCGGCGGCGCCTCCGGATGCGGGGCTGTCGTCACGCTCCCGCCCTCCGCTCGCCGCGATTGGCCCAGCGCTCGATCCAGCCGATGCCGATCGAAGAAACCATCGCCAGGACAAGATAGATCAGGCAAGCCACGAGAAAGAAGAAGAAGGGCTCCTTCGTCACGCCGACGGCAATGAAGGTCGAACGCAGAAGATCGGGCAGTGCGATCACGGAGACCAGCGAGGTTTCCTTGAGCAGGATCAACCACAGATTGGAGATGCCGGGCAGTGCGAAGCGCCAGAGCTGCGGCAGGACGACGAGGCGCAAGGTAAGCAGGCGGTTCAGGCCGAGCGCCCGAGAGGCCTCGATTTGGCCGATCGTGATGCCCTTGAAGGCACCGAGGAAGACCTCGCTCGAATAGGCCGAGAAGACCATTCCCAGCGCCACCATCCCGGCCACGAAGGCATTGACCTCGATCGGCTCGGGATCCTCGACGAGGAGGGCCTGAACTTCCTGGATCAGCCGCTGGCCGCCGTAATAGATGATCAGCAGCGTCAGCAGTTCGGGCAGGCCGCGAAACACGGTCGTATAGAGATTGCCGAGCAACCGGGCGACCGGGCCTCCGGAGTGCTTCGCCAGGGCGATCAGGAATCCGAGCAGCAGCCCGAACGGCAGCGTGGCGATCCCGAGCGCAACCGTGATGGCGGTGCCGGCGGCGATCTCGTCACCCCAGCCGTTCGGCCCCCAGGCCAGCAGTTGGATAAGGGATTCGATCCGGTCCAAATCAGCCTGTCCGAAAGGGAAGCGGGTGGATCGGCGGCATGGCCGGCCGGACCGCACCGGAGGCGCGCGCTCCGGCCAGCGCACCGGCGGGACCGAAGCGGCCCGCGTCCCCGGATCGCCCGGAGAGGGGCCGCGCCGATGCGGCGGGTCGGACCACCAACCCCGCCGGACGTCGACCGGCGGGGCGCCAGGTCCGGATCAATAGATCGAGAAGGGGAAATACTTCTTGTTGAGCTTCTCGTAGGTGCCGTCCTTGATGATCTCGGCAAGCGCCTTGTTGAACTGCTGCTTGAGGTCCTTGTCCTCCTTGCGCACGGCAATGCCGGCGCCCTCGCCGAAATACTTCACATCCTTGATGTCGGGGCCGACGAACTGGCAGCACTTGCCCGCATCGCCCTTCTCCAGCCATTCGTAGAGAACGACCGAATCCGCCAGAACGCCGTCGAGCCGGCCGGCCGCGAGGTCCGCATTGGCTTCGTCCTGGGTGCCGTAGAGTTTCACGGTGACGCCCTTGGACTTGTAAAGATCTTCGAGATAGTTCGCATGGATCGTCGAAGATTGCGCGCCGACGGTCTTGCCCTTGAGGGCTTCGGGGGTGACCGCCGTAAAGCCACCGACCTTCTTGGTCGCGAACCGCGCCGGGGTCTGGTAATACTTGTCGGTGAAGTCGACTTGCTTCTTGCGCTCCTCGGTGATCGACATCGAGGCGACAATGGCGTCGTACTTCTTGGCCTTCAGCGCCGGGATGATGCCGTCCCAGTCCTGGGCCATGAACTCGCACTTCGCCTTCATCTTGTCGCAGAGCGCCTTGGCGATGTCGATGTCGAAGCCCTGCAGCTCCTTGTTGGAATCCTGGAAGTTGAAGGGCGGATAGGCGCCCTCCGTACCGATCCGGATCGTCTTCCATTCCTTCGCGGCAACGGGCATGGCGGCCGTGGCAAAGGCAACCGCCGCCGCGGCCAGTCCGATGACGAAACGCATGACGTCTTCCTCTTCGTTGGTTTACCCGTTCCGCAAGCACCCCGGGCTTCCACCTGGACTGCCGGTGCCTGCCTATTCAAATTTCACACTGTTTCCGGGCTTTACGCAACGGGGGCGGGCTCAATCTCGGGGATTATTGCGGGCACGCGCCGGCTCGCGCCGCACGCCAGGCAGCCGGCACGCCATCCGGTAACCCTAACAGCACCGCGCCGCTCCTCTTGCCGTTTTCTTTAGAGTTGACCGGCAGGATCGGCGGCATCAGGGGTTGGCCATGTCTCAAGTGCCTCATTGTCGCTTCCTTATACTTGTCGACCGGGGCAGGATCACCGCGCCCGCGTCGGCCTGCATGGATCCGTCCTTAAGGGTCCCGACATCTCCCCTGACGCCTTGGATATCCGGCTGTCGTCCGCACGCAGGTCGCCGTAGCCCGAACGGACCGGCCGCACGATGACCAAACAGGCCTTGCCCAACCGGAATCCCAGTCGATTTGGACGGGCTGAGATGCGCGTCGGGGTCGCGCCGCCGCGGCCGACCAAGGCGCCGGAGCCGGGCAGACCCGCCTTCCGTTCCTATCGGACGAAGTTTCTCCTGACGGTCGTTCCGACGATCGTGGTCCTCAATCTGCTGATCAGCATCATCTTCGGCTATGCGGCCTACGATATGGTCAAGCAGGAGGTGCACCAGAAGCATTGGGCGAGTATCCGCGGCTTTGCGTCGGCCTTGTCGGATACCCTCTGGCACTATCGCTACGATCAGGCCCGTCTGATCGTCCAAGGCATGTTCGGCAACAACGAGGTCACCATCGTCCGGGTCCTCGACGAGACCGGCCGTCCGATCATCGAATCCGGCCAAATGGGGCCGGACCTGAATCACCTGTCGACCCCGATCCACTATACCGACGGCAACCGATCGACCCGCGTCGGCGTGCTCGAGGTCGGCTATTCGAATGTCACGCTGTCGCAGAGGCTCCTGCAGAGCGTCGCCCATGCGATGCTGCACACGTCGCTGTCCAGCCTGGCGCTGATCTTCCTGATGCTGACGATCAATCGCCGGCTGATCGCCGAGCCCCTGTCCCGGGTCACCGCCGCCATCCGGTCCAGCCAGGCGGACACGTTGCGCCAGCGGGTCGACTGGGATTCCAACGACGAACTCGGCGAACTGGTCGAAACGTTTAACGAGATGCAGGCGCGCCTCGACGAAGGCGAACGGCGGCGGCGGCAGTTCAACGAACGTCTCGAGCGGCTGTATAACCGCACCCCGGCCATGCTGCATTCGGTCGACCGCGAGGGCACGCTGCTGCATGTCTCCGATCACTGGCTGGTCGCGACCGGCTACAAGCGGCAGGACGTGATCGGCCGGAAGCTTGCGACCTTCCTGACGCCGGACAGCGCCGCGATCTACATGAACGAAACCCTGCCGCAATTCCTCGCGCGCGGAGTTACGCCCGAAACGCCGTTGCGGCTCGTCAAATATGACGGCTCCACGCTCGATGTCGTACTGGCCGAAACGGCCGATCTCCGGCTCGGCGGCAAGTTCCCGATCAGTCTCTCGGTGATGTCCGACGTCTCGCGCACCAAGTCGGTCGAACGCGAGATGGTCCGCCTCGCGCTGACCGATCCGGTGACGGGCCTCGCCAACCGGCGCGGCTTCGTCGAAGGACTGGAGGCGGAGGTGACGCGGCTGTGCCGGCAGAACGGCCGCGGCGTCGCTCTGGTGATGGATCTGGACCGCTTCAAGCGCGTCAACGACGCCTATGGACACGCCGCCGGCGACCAGTTGCTGATCGCCTTTGCCCGCCGGCTTGCCGAAGCCGGCCTCGGCGGGGCGATGGCCGGCCGGCTCGGCGGCGACGAATTCGCCATGTTCCTCCCCGGCCTCGACGGTGCGGAGGGCGTCACCTTCGCCCGGCGCCTGCTGGAGCAGTTGCGCAAGCCGACCGATGTCGGGCCGGCGGTGATCGAGGCCTCCGCCAGTATCGGCGTCGCCTGCTTCCCGGCCGACGGGCTGAGCGGCCAGGACCTGCTGCTCGCCGCCGACCTTGCCCTCTACCGTGCCAAGGAAACCGGGCGCAACCGGGTCGAGCGCTTCGAACGACGGCTGGCCGAGGCCCTGCTGGTCCGGCAAACCCAGGAACAGGATGTCCGCTCCGGCCTCGCCAAGGGCTGGTTCGAGTTGACCATCCAGCCGATCGTGCGTCTGGCCACCGGCCGGATGGTCGGCGGCGAGGCGCTCCTTCGGCTGCACCATCCGACCCGCGGACTGGTCATGCCGGCCGAGTTCATCCCCGTGGCCGAGGAAACCGGCCTGATCGAGGAACTCGGCCGGCTGGTGCTCTGCGAGGCCGCACGGATCATTCCGGCCCTGGTCGCCGCGGCGCGCAATCCGGACTTCTTCATCTCGGTCAACCTGTCCGGCGGACAGGTCAACCGCGACCTGCCGAACCTGCTCTCCGAAGTGCTGCAGGCCGGCCTGCCCGGCCCCTCGAACCTCGTTCTGGAGATCATGGAGACGGCGCTCTTGGAAGACGCCGACGAGGTCAACGAGATCCTGTCCGAAATCTCCCGTCTCGGCATCCGCTTCGCCCTGGACGATTTCGGGACCGGCTACTCGTCCCTCAACTATGTCGATCGCTTCCCCGTCAGCATGATCAAGGTCGACCGCTCGTTCACCCGCTCGATCGGCCAGGACGGCGAACAGAATCGCCGCACGCGCGCCCTGATGCGCACGACCGTCACGCTGGGGCGGGAACTGGGGCTGCCGATCGTCGCCGAAGGCATCGAACGGGTCGAAGAGCGCGACCGAATGCTCGAACTCGGCGTCGATCTCGGCCAGGGCTATCTGTTCGCCAGGCCCATGCCGGCACGCGACTTCCTGGAACTGCTCGGCGCCAGCGCCGGATACCGGGCGAACGATCCGGACCGCACAAAACCTTCGGATCCGGCCATCGAAGCGCTGAGCGCATGATGCCGCCGTGACGGCCGGGCGATCGGTGGGCGACCGGACTCAGGCCTTCTCGGCCACCACCTTCTCGGTCGCCACGAACTGGAGCGGCAGCGCAGTGGTATATTTTATCTGTTCCATGGCGAACGTGGTCGACACATCCGCGATTTCGATGCGGGCGATCAGCTTCTTGTAGAAGACGTCATAGGCCTCGATGTCCGGGACGACCACGCGCAGGAGATAGTCCACCTGCCCGGCCATGCGGTAGAACTCGACCACTTCCGGCATCTGGCTGACGATGTCGGCGAAGCGCTTCAGCCAATCCTCGGAATGCTGGTTGGTCGTGATCGCCACGAAGGCCGTCACCTTGGCGTTGACCTGGCGTGGGTCGAGCACGGCGACACGCCGCTGCACCACACCGTCCTCCTCAAGCTTCTGGATGCGCCGCCAGCAGGGCGTCGTCGAAAGACCGACGCGACGTCCGATCTCGGCAACCGGAACCGTGCAGTCCTCCTGCAGGATCTGGAGAATCTTGCGGTCGATGCGATCAATCATGCGAACCCCCTGATGCGCGCATAGGAAGAGTACCACATTCTCCATTTCAATGAAAGCTGACCAGAAGATTGCTCATGTTGCGGCCAACGTCGTAGTTGTTGGAATTTAATTCCACTCAGGCAGTGAGGCGCGCGATATCGGCACGCAGCGCCGGCAGCAGGTCCGTCCCGAACCAGGGATGCCGCTTCAGCCATCCCGTGTTGCGCCAGGACGGATGCGGCAGCGGCAGGATGCGTGGCCGGGCCGTGGCGGCCATGATCTCCCGCCAGCGCGCCACCGTTTCGGTCATGCCGCCAAGCTTCAGCCGGCCGAGATGCCAGACCTGCGCATACTGGCCGACCGCCAGCACGAGTTCGACCGCCGGCATGGCGGCCACGGCGCGGGCGCGCCAGGCCGGCGCACATTCTCGGCGCGGCGGCAGATCGCTTCCGGCGGCGTCCTGTCCGGGGAAGCAGAATCCCATCGGCAGGAAGGCGATCCGGCTGGTGTCGTAGAAGAGATCCCGGCCGATCCCCATCCAGTCCCGGAGCCGGTCGCCGGAGGCGTCATCGAAAGGCAAGCCGGACGCATGCACCTTCGTGCCCGGCGCCTGTCCGGCGACCAGAATCCGCGCGGTCGCCGACAGATGGGCGACCGGGCGGGGTTCGTGCGGCAGGGGCGTTCCGGTCGGCGCATCGCGGCAGATGCGGCAGGCCCGGATGGCCAGGTCGAGTTCGGCGATCGGATCGGGAGAGGTCGCAGACATGGGTTCGTGTTTGTCTCCAGGAGCCGGATCGTCTCATTCGGATCGGCACGGCGCGATTGCGCCCGGCCGGGCCGGATCGCCGGCGCGTCGGGGCGGGCGGCCGGTCGGCAACCGGTGCCGGAGCGCCACCGGCCGGAGATTGCGGATCGCGGCCGGCGGCCTCAGGCCCGCGGAGGTCCGGACGGAGGGATCGTTAACCTTTTCCCTGAGGCCGATCTTAAACATTCTGAATCACAGTCCGAAAGCCGAAGGGGACGCGGGAACCAATTCCGGATGAGCGACGGCGTGGCGTTGCCGAATGCCGACAAGACGACCCAGAACGCCCGTCGTGCGGAACGGCGGCGGCAGGTTTCGCGTACCGTCCGCGATCTGCGCGACCAGCTCAGCGCAGCGCGCGGGCTCAAGCCGGCCTTCGACAACGAACTTCTGCTCGATCATGCCCGGGCGCGCCTTTCGACCGCCTATGCGCCGCCACTCCTGATCGGACTGGCCGCGTCGGCCGGCCTGCTCTGGACGGACCGGATGCTGCTCGCCTGCTGGGTGGCGATCGCGCTTGCGGTGCATTTCACATCGATCGTCTTCTGTCGGCGGCTTCTGGTCATCGAGAGCCGTTCGATCTTCATCGCCGGCTGGAAGCGCCGCTTCTTCATCCTCGACGGCGTGATGTCCTTCGCCTGGGCGCTCTTGTTCGTGCTGCCGTCGCAGGCCACCGCCGCGACCGATGTGTTCCAGTTCTCGACCATGTTGATCGTGGTCGCGATCTCCTCGACGCTGGCCTCCCATCTGCCGGCCTCGATCCTGGCGGCGACCATCCCGGTCACATCGATCACGGCGGCGATCTTCGCCTACCGGGCGTTCAACTCCGGCCCTCAGGCGATCTCCTATCTGGCCGTGCTGGCCGGCATGACGCTGGCCTGCGAGGTCTTCTTCGCCAGCCTCGGGTTCCGCTTCCACCGTGCGGCGCTGGCCGAGATCGAAGCGCGGGCGGAGAAGGATTCGCTCATCGCCGAACTGGAGCAGGCCAAGGCGATCTCCGACGAGTCGCGCCGCAAGGCGGAGGAAGCGAACCTCGCCAAGAGCCGGTTCCTGGCCACCATGAGCCACGAATTGCGCACGCCGCTGAATGCCATCCTGGGCTTCTCGGAGGTGATCCAGCAGGAGCTGCTCGGCCCCCTCGAGAACCAGACCTACAAGGGCTACATCACCGACATCTACGATTCCGGCCGGCATCTGCTCAACCTGATCAACGAGATCCTGGACATCAGCCGGATCGAGGCCGGCCGCTACACGCTGAACGAAGAGGCCGTCACGCTGCCCTACGTGGTCGAGGACTGCGTGCACATGATGAATCTCCGGGCGCGCAACAAGGGTCTGACCATCATCGAGGAATACGAGGACAAGCTGCCCAAGGTCTGGGCCGACGAACGGGCGCTGCGCCAGATCATCCTCAACCTGCTCTCCAACGCGGTGAAGTTCACCCCGACCAACGGCGAGATCGCCGTCAGGGTCGGCTGGACCGCCGGCGGCGGGCAATATGTCTCGATCAAGGATACCGGGCCCGGCATCCCGGAGAACGAGTTGCCGGTCGTGCTGTCGGCCTTCGGTCAGGGCTCGATCGCAATCAAGTCGGCCGAACAGGGCACCGGCCTCGGCCTCAACATCGTGCAGGCCCTGGTGATGATGCATGGCGGAACCTTCGACATCAAATCGAAGCTGCGCGAAGGCACCGAGGTGACCTTCACGGTGCCGAATTCCCGCGTCATGGAAATCATGCCGGCCGTCCGCGACCGCCCCAAGCGCGCCGCCGGCATGGGGACGCCGGTTGCCAGCGGCTCCACGCTCGACATGCTCCGCCGCCAGTCCGCGCGGCGCTGACCGGTCGGCCGGGTCCGATCGGATCGTTCTGCCGTCGCCGGCCGTCCGCCACCTTATGGGCCGATGGCCTTCCGCCGCTGCATCAGTCCAGCTTGCCGGCCACGCCGGCCTGGGTGAAGGTCGCCATGCCGGCATGGGTCTTGGCCGCGATGCGCACAAGACCGGCGGCCAGCGCCGCACCGGTGCCCTCGCCGAGACGCATGCCGAGATCGAGCAGCGGCACCTTGCCCATGGCGGCGAGCGCGCGGGCATGAGCCGGCTCGGCGGAGACATGCGCGAACAGGCAATGGTCGAGCGCGGCCGGATTGGCGGCCCAGAGCACCGCGGCGGCCGCCGTGGTGACGAAGCCGTCGACCACCACCGGCACCTTCTGGTGCCGGGCCGCCAGGATCGCCCCGGCCATGGCGGCGATCTCGCGGCCGCCGAGGCGACGCAGGATTTCCAGCGGGTCGGACAGGCGACCGTCGAGGCGGGCCACCGCGCGCTCGACCACCGCCACCTTGTTGGCGAGCGCCGCTCCGCCGACGCCGGTGCCGGGACCGACCCAGTCGGCCGCGGTGCCGCCGAACAGCGCATTGAACAGCGCTGCGGCCACCGTCGTATTGCCGATGCCCATTTCGCCGAGGCAGAGCAGGTCCGGCTGGCCGGCCAGCGCCTCCATGCCGAAGGCCATGGTCGCCGCGCAGCCGGCCTCGTCGAAGGCGTCCTCCAGGCTGATGTCCGGCGTCGGATGGTCGAGGGCGAGTTCGAACACCTTCAGGCCAATGTCGGAGGCCGCGCAGATCTGGTTGATCGCGGCGCCGCCGGCGGCGAAGTTCTCCACCATGGCGCGCGTCACCGAGGCCGGGAAGGCCGAGACGCCCTGCGCGGTCACGCCATGGTTGGCGGCGAAGACGGCGACCAGCGGCCGGTCGACGGCCGGCGGTGCCTTGCCCTGCCAGGCGGCGAGCCATTCGACGATCGCTTCCATCCGGCCGAGCGCGCCCGCCGGCTTGGTCAGATCCCGGTCGCGCGCCCGGACGGCCGCGACGGCCGCTTCGTCCGCGCCGGGCACGAGATTGACGAGATCGCGGAAGTCGTCGAAGGGAAGCGCGGTATCGGCCATGGACTCGTGCTCTCGGTCGAAGGGATCGGGGTGCGGTCTATCGGTCCGGAACCGGGAGAGCAAGCCGGAGGGCAGCAATGGCGGCTGATGAGACCGGACCGATCCCCCCCCGACCGACCGAACCGCGCCGGGACGGCGCGGCCGGCCGTCCGGTTGCGCGTGCCCTCGCCGACATCGCCGGCATGATCCGCTTCTTCTCGCGCATCCCCGTGCCGCGACTGTCCGGGCTCGACGACCCCGCCGCCCTGCCCGATTTCGCCCGCGCCGTCCGCCTCCTGCCGCTGGCCGGTCTGGTCGTCGGGCTGCCGGCCGCCCTGGTGCTGGTTCTGCTCGGTGCGACCGGGCTGCCGCCGCTGGCCGTGGCCGGCTTCGCACTCGCCGCCGGGCTCGCCACGACCGGTGCGCTGCACGAGGACGGGCTCGCCGATCTGGCCGACGGCTTCGGCGGGGGTGCCAGCCGGGACCGCAAGCTGGAAATCATGAAGGACAGCCGGATCGGCGCCTATGGGGCGGCCGCCATGACGCTGGCGCTCATGATTCGGGCCGGACTGCTGACGGGCCTCATCGCCGGGCGCGGTCCGCTCGGGGCGGCCCTCGCGCTGCTGGCCGCCGCCGCACTGTCGCGGCCCCTCGCCGTCTCCCTGATGGCGGCCCTGCCGCCGGCCCGCGCAAGGGGCGCTGCCCATGCCGCCGGCATGGTCCCGCGCGCGACCGCCGCCATCGCCGTTGCGTTCGGGATCGCCCTCGCCGTTCCGCTCGTCGCGCTGCACGGCCCGGTCGCCGCCGCCCTCGCCGGCATCGTCCTGGCGGCGCTCGCCGTCGCCCTGCTCGGCCGCGTCAGCCATCGCCAGATCGGCGGCCAGACCGGCGACGTCATCGGGGCCGCCCAGCAGATCGCCGAGATCGCCTTCCTGGCGGCTCTGGCGACGTGACCGGCCCGGCGGCGTGGCCGCCCGCGAACCGGCCCGCCTCAGACAGGTCCGCTCGGCCGATCGACGCCTGCACCCCGCTCGGAGGTGACGGGTCAGCGCACCAGACGGTAGCCGGTGGACCGCACATAGCGCAGGGTGCCCACTAGGCCGGCCAAACCGGCGCGAGTCAGCAGGCTCTTATGCCGGGCATCGGGGGCCAGTCGTTCGAACCCGTCACACAGCAGATCGAGGCCGCGGGGGCCGACGGTCCCGCTGCGGTCGCACACATTCTTCCAGCGGATGCCGAGCCGGCGTTCGAGATGTTCGACGGTCTCGTCGGACCAGACCGGACCGCGATCGGCTTCCGCTGGATAGACCTCATGAAAGCACTCGCGGCCGATGGCGCTGTGCAGCCATTCGACCTGCGGCTGACAGCAGGTCCAGACTTTCGCCAGATCGCGGCGAGGCAGGGAGTATTTGGAACCCGGCAGGTCCTCGAGCGACGTCCGGATGTTTGCGAACCGCCCCATGATCAGTCGCGGCGTGCGCGACACATAACGATCGAGGATTGCGACGGCTTCTGACGAATAGGCGACGTTGGTCCACGCCCCGCCGAGCCCACGGCCCAGGTCCGGCTTCCCGATCGCGGCGCCGAAATCCTGAAGGAGATCGCCGCCGACGAAATGTTGCCGGTCGAAGACCCGGATATCGACATTCTCGGCGCCGAACTCGTTGATGAAGGTTTCCAGGCGACTGTACTTGGGAATGGCCGGGGATTGCATCGAGCTCAGCATCTCCGGATCGAACATGCTGGCAATCGGTCTGGCATATCGCTTCAGGCTGAATTGTGCCCGGCTGCTCGCCCATCCGAATGGATGCCGGACATAGGCCAGGATCCGGATGCGGTCGTACAGGGGAGCCAGCATCGCCCGGAGGGCGCGGCACCGCTCCGGCGTCAGACGATGCAGCGTTTCCCCCGAGATGACATGGGTCCTGCAATCGGAGTCGACAATCTCCTTCAGGAAACGGCTGCGAATAGACTCGAGGTCGGTTGCGGATAAAGGATAGTGATACCGATTTCCGTATGCGGTTATAAACGTCTTCGTATCATCGCCGAACATCGAGAGAATTGGTTTCGAGTGATTCCAATTCAAACTGGGATAGAAAACATCGGCTACTCGACATTCATCTGGATTCTGGGACAGCGATATTTGGATCGATGTCGAACCCGACTTCGGCATTCCAATATGCATATACAAGCATTTTCCAGACATGGCCTGGGCTCACGTTATTTACAACCATATACAAACGCTATATCGTGCAATAAAGCTAAATGAAACTCTAAAGCGTGTTTAAAATGCAAAATACGGCGCTTCACCGCAGAACGATGCTCACATTCAATAAGCAATCATCGTTAAATCGTTTTTATTTTCATGAATCTGAATATACGGCCATAGGAAAAGGCTATATATACTAATCAATGACCTTATCGATTTATATGAAGACCATAGGATCGACATTTTTGTTGACAGAATGGGCAGCGCAAGACAATGAAATTTAAAGGCTCAGATAAACGTCAAATAGACAAGAATTTCTACTGATAATCTGTGGTCTTCGTGCCAATAATGAAATTATGCTGGAGATCAGAGTGGCAGACGACCGCCTCGACAATGATGAGCAGATGGCCGAATTATTGAACGTCTTGAAAAACCTATCGACCCGGGAGCGGGCCATTATCAAAGATCTGGCTACGAATTTCTTGAAGCAAGATAGCGCGCAAGCTCCAGAACCACCCGAAAGTCCTCGGCCCTCAGCTTCGAAGCCAAATCCATGATCTCCGTCGCCTGCGGCTCCGGCGCCTCCGGGAACAGCCCGGCCGCGGTGATCTTAAGACTTCCACAAAGGGCAATCAGGGCATCGACGCTGGGAACCTTGTCGGAATTGATCAACTGCTGGACGAAATTGGGGCCCAGCCCGGCGGTCTGGGAAATTTCCTTAAGAGTCCGCCCCTTTGCGACCTCTTGCCTGATCGCCAGCACCAACCGCCCCTTCCATTCGCTTCTGGCCAAGCCCGATCCCCCGCTGGCTGATTGAACTGTGAATCTGGCGATCCAACCCATGCACGCTATGTTTTGAACTGACCGATGAGCTGTTGCCCATTCGAGAACGTAACAACTTCGTCATCATCCCGTATTCCCGGCTTATGCTTCTTCTCCGATCGTGCCTGAATGGTGCATTAATGACTGATTCCCACGATCGAATAAATTCGATCGAAGTGCCCCATTATCAGGCAGGCGGTTCCACTCAAGGGACTCAGCCTGCGGCTTGATTGGAGACGCCATTCTGGTGACTGGCGATTGTCTCGGGGAAGCAGAACCCCGAAGGCGCTTCGCCTGCGGTCCATATATTGACACGATTGGCCGGAAGGCGCCGATTTCGAGATGACGGCGCCGCCGGCTATCATGCCGGCCGGGACCGCTGCGATCGTCCCGCACCGTCCTCCGGGGAGTCCGCCTCGACCATGCCGCAGTCCGCCGCCATCGTCTCCCCCTGCGTCAAGGTCTGCCGGATCGAGCCCGGCGGCGACGTCTGCCTGGGCTGCGAGCGGACGCTCGCCGAGATTGCCGGCTGGAGCCTCTTCACGAGCGCCGAGCGAGCGGCGATCATGGCGGCGCTTCCCGTTCGACGGTCGGTCCGACGCGGCGGCGGCACGGTACCCTGAGGCCTGGGAGCGGAGTGGCGCGGCATGCGGTACGGAATGGTCCTGCTGGTGATCTTCGTCGCCGTCGGGCTGCTGATCGTCAATCACGACCGCGGCGAGGTGTTCGGCCTGCCGTCGGGCGACTTCTCGCGTATCGTCCTGCTCGGGACCGTAGCGACCGTCGCCGGCGCGGCCGTCCTGCGCGGCTTCCGTGGCCGCTTCGGCGCCCTGCTGCAGAGCGCCGCCGTCTGGCTGGCCCTGGTCTTCGTCCTGGTCGCCGGCTACGGCTACAAGGAGGACCTGAAGGCCTTCGCCGAGCGCGCCGTGGCCGGTCTCTCGCCCGGCACCGCCATCAATGCGGGTCCCGGCGCCGTGATGGTCGCCAAGTCCAACGATGGGCATTTCCGGGTCAAGGCAACCGTCAACGGCCGCACCATCCGGTTGGTGGTCGACACCGGCGCCAGTTCGGTCGTGCTGACCGACCGCGACGCGCGCGAGATCGGGCTCGACATGGCGCGCCTGCGCTACGACATCCGCGTCTCGACCGCCAACGGCACCACCCAGGCGGCCCCGGTGGTGCTCGACCGCATCGAGATCGGCGAGATCGTCGAAAGCCGCGTCTCGGCCCTGGTGGCGCGGCCGGGCCAGTTGGAGACCAGCCTCCTCGGCAACAGCTTCCTGTCGCGCATGGCCTCCTTCACGATCGAGGGCGACCGACTGACCCTGCGCCGTTAACCCCCGTCGGCGCCCCCCGCTCGCGCCTCGTCCAGCGGTCTATGCGGCGGCGTCGGTTGCCGCCTCGACGGCGTCCGCAGCCGACGTCGCGGCCTGCGGCTCGGGACGGCGCACCAGCGCGAGCGCGTCCAGGATCAGGCGCGGATCGGCGCCCGGCTTGACCGATTCGACCGTCAACAGCCGGCGCCAGGCGCGGGCGCCCGGCCAGCCGTTGAAGAGCCCGAGCATGTGCCGGGTGACGTTCGACAGGCGGAACCCGCGCGCCACCACGCTCTCCGCATAGGGCACCATCCGCTCGGCCACCGCGAAGGGATCGGCGTCCGGACCGTCCTCGCCGAAGACGCGCCGGTCGACGGCGGCGAGCAGCCGCGGGTGCTCGTAGGCGGCGCGGCCGAGCATGACGCCGTCGACCCGGGCGAGTGCCGCCGTGGCTTGGTCGAGATCGCCGAGCCCGCCATTGAGGACGATCGGCAGGTCCGGCCGATCCGCCTTCAGCCGGTAGACCAGCGGATAGTCGAGCGGCGGCACCGTCCGGTTCTCCTTCGGCGACAGGCCGTCGAGCCAGGCCTTGCGCGCATGGACCACGACCAGATCGGCCCCGGCCGCCGCGACCGCATCGACGAAGCCCGGCAACGACTCCTCCGGGTCCTGATGGTCGATGCCGATCCGGCATTTCACCGTCACCGGCACGCCGACCGCCGCCTTCATGGCCGCGACCGCGTCGGCGACCACCGCCGGCTCGGCCATCAGGCAGGCGCCGAAGCGTCCGGACTGGACCCGGTCCGACGGGCAGCCGCAATTCAGGTTGATCTCGTCATAGCCCCAGTCCGCCCCGATCCGCGCCGCCGCCGCCAGATCGCTCGGCTCCGACCCGCCGAGTTGCAGCGCGACCGGATGCTCCGCCGGCGAGAAGCCGAGCAGCTTCTCCCGATCGCCATGCAGGATCGCCCCCGTCGTCACCATCTCGGTATAGAGCAACGCCCGCCCCGACAGCAGCCGATGGAAGACCCGGCAATGGCGGTCGGTCCAATCCATCATCGGGGCGACGGAGAAGCGGGAGTTCGGCGACATAGGGCGGGTCTTGCTGGCACGCGGTCGGGATTGGGCGGATGGGCGGCGCCACCGGCGCCGCGCCGGAGCGGAGCGCGAGGTGGCGTGGTCCCGGCTTCGACGGCTGCATAGCATGGAAGTCCGGGTCGACACAGCCTGCGACCGTCCGCCGAACGATCGCACCGGGCCGGGCATCGGGAATCGCGCCCAACGGCGCCCTCCCCGCCCGCCCCCGCCGCGGCAGCCCCGCCCCGGCAGATCCACGCCGGTCGCCACCGCGCCATGAGCACAGCGCATCGGAGCTTCTAGGAAATGGCCGGTTGACCGGACATCGCACTGCACCTACGAGCATGGTGCAGCGCAGCGTAGCGAGCGATGGAGAACCTTCGAAAAGGCACCCCGACAGGGGACTTGCAGCGCTGCCGCCCGGACCGGATCGCCGCGCGGGCCGGATCGGGCGAAGCGGCCGGACCTTGTGCGCCCGGCCGGGACGCCATGCATCCGGCTCATGCGTGCCGGCAACACGAAATCCATCAGGGATCTCCCATGTCCTCCGCTTTCGTCCTTTCGCTCTCCTGCGACGACCGCCCCGGCATCGTTGCCGCCGTGACCACGGAACTGGCCGGACTCGGCGCCAACATCGTGGAATCGAGCCAGTTCCTCGACAGCCCGTCGAACCGCTTCTTCATGCGCATCGCCTTCGACACACGCGGCGAGACGAGCAAGGACTCGCTCGAGCGCGCCCTGAAACCGGCGATCGACCGCTTCTCGATCAAGTCGTCGATCATGGACCGGGCCCGCCGGCCGCGTCTGATCGTGATGGTGTCGAAGTTCGACCACGCCATGCTGCATCTGCTCTACCAGATCCGGGTCGGCTGGCTGCATGCCGACGTCGCCGCGATCGTGTCGAACCACGAGGACAGCCGCCGCACGGCGGAGCTCGAAGGCATCCCGTTCCATTGCTGGAAGGTCGACAAGGCCAATAAGGCCGAACAGGAGGAGCGTCTGCTGCAGCTCGTGCAGGAGACCGATGCCGATCTCGTCGTGCTGGCGCGCTACATGCAGGTGCTTTCGGACACCCTGTCCCGCCGGCTGTTCGGCAAGGTGATCAACATCCACCATTCCTTCCTGCCGAGCTTCAAGGGCGCCAAGCCCTACCACCAGGCCTTCGAGCGCGGCGTGAAGCTGATCGGCGCGACGGCCCACTATGTGACGGCCGATCTCGACGAGGGTCCGATCATCGAACAGGAGACCGAACGCGTCACCCATGCGATGAGCGCGGAGGATTTCGTCGCCACCGGCCGCGACATCGAGAGCCGGGTGCTCGCCCGTGCGGTCAAGCGCCACGTGGAAGGCCGCGTCATGCTGAACGGCCACAAGACGGTCGTGTTCGCCTGACCGAACGGCGCGAGGCGGGCGGTGCCGCGGCGACCGCCTGCTTGCCGCTTCGCCTCGCGGCCTCCCGCCGAAGACGGTCCGGGGGACCGGCCGGTCAGGCCGCGATCCGGTCAGCCGGCACGTGGGTCTGGCAGTTCTTCGGGCAGACCCGGGCGCAGGCGCCGCAGCCGACACAGGCGCCGGCATTGTCGACGATCATGATCATGCGGTTGAGTTCGCCGTCGAAATCCTCGTCCTCGCCCTCCTCGACGCGGCCGAGCACCTGGCCGGCCTCGTCGACGCCGTGCAGATGCATCACGTCGCGCGAGCAGACCTTGTAGCAGCGGCCGCAGCCGATGCAGGTGGCCGCGTCGATCCGGGTCAGATATTCGGGCATCCAGGCGCTGCCGTCGCGGGTCGTATAGGCCATCACGCGGTCTCCCGGGCCTTGAGCGAGGCGCGCGCCGCCTCCAGGGCCGCAAAGGCGTCGTGGGCCGCCTGGGCGACGCTCATGATCTGCGTCCAGTTGACGGGAAGGTCCTCGGACAGGTCGTGCAGGTTCATCTTTGCATTGATGGCCTTGGCGGAGAGCTTCTTGATCTCCGCCTTCAGCGCTTCGACATCGGACATCGGCTTCTCCCTTGGCTCTGTTGGCTGGGTCATGACGTTCACATTCGCCCCGGTTCAACCCGGTGCGGTTCAGGCGATCGGCCGGCCTGGCTTGTGGAGGCCTCGGCACATCCCTCTCGGGCTCCCGAGACCCCAACGCATTCTCGTGAGACCACCCGATCTCACGACGCATCCCCGGACAAGGCCCGCCAGGGCCGCCGATCCGGGGCCCAATCGCCCCTCTGCGGCGTCAAGATCCACATGTCGCGCAAAGACTTGCGGCAAGTTGGCGAGCGAGTGGGTCCCGGCTCTCCGCTGGCGCTCCGGCCGGGAATGCGCCGGGGGATCCGCGCACCCCACGCGGGTTTCGCGAAGCCTCGGCACACCCCAGGCGCTTTCGCGATACCTCGAAGCCTCCCGGTTAGGCCTCGCGATCTCACGACGCATCCCCGGACAAGGCCCGCCAGGGCCGCCGATCCGGGGCCCAATCGCCCCCCGGCTGCGTCAAGATCCGCATGTCACGCAAAGGCTTGCGGCAGGTTGGCGCGCGAGTGGGTCCCGGCTCTCCGCTGGCGCTCCGGCCGGGAATGCGCCGTGGGATCCGCGATTTGCCCGGGCGCCGGGTATGCGCCCGGGGATCCGCGATTTGCCCGGGCGCCGCGAAGACGCCGGGGCACCCGCGGCTTCCCCGAGGGCCGGGTCATCTGGATGCAGCCGCTCTCCCCTCACGCGTCGGCGAGGTCGGGGTGCTTCTCGATCCAGCCGGCGGCATCGGCGACCAGCTTGTCGCCGGCCTCGCCGAGCTTCTCGATCGTCTCGAAGCCGAAGCGGTGCACGTCGCGCAGGGTGCGGGTCAGGACGACCAGCCGGCCACAGGTCAGCAGCACGCGGCCGAAGCCCTCGTGGCTCATCTTCATCATCGGCGAGGCGATGCGGCCGGTGACGCGCTCGATGTCGATGCCGACGGCCGCATAGAATTTCTCCAGCCGCCAGAGAACGTCCGGATCGGGATCGCCGATGATCGGGATCTCGCGGCGCTGCTCCTTGGTGACGATGAAGTCGGTCAGGAGATCCGCATCGGCGCGGCCCTCCCAGGTGCCGTAGCTGTCCTCGGCGCGCATCAGGCGCACGAGCGCACGCACGAAGGGCGAGGCGAGCCCGGCGGGCTTGTCGAGAAGATCGGTGCTCATCGGGGTCTCCTGATCGGATTTGAGGGGCGAGCCGTCCGGCTCAATCGTCTTCGAAGCTCGGCTTCGCGGCGCCGAGGCCGGCCTCGGCCAGCACCTTGCGCAGCCAGGGCGGCGGGGCGCCGTTCAGCATGGTGCGGGTCTTCTCCAGCACCTCCTCGATCGAGGCCGCCTGCGGCACCTTGATCGGGTGGATGCGCGCGGAGACGACCTTGGCGGCGGAGGGGCCGCCGATCGCCAGGCAGAACAGCAGATGGCAGCCGGTGAGCGCATCGACCTTGGGCGAGATGCGGTCGTCGCCTTCGGTCTTGTGGGCGCCGGATTCGTCGGAATTGTCGTCGAAGGCGAGCGCCTCGACGAAGCTCCAGCCGTCGCGGGTCACGTCGTAGACGGCGAATTTCGGCGCCGAGCCGAAATGGGCGTTGAGCCCCTTCATGTCGCGGGTCGCGATCGCCACGCGCACCGCCCCGGTCGGGCGGTCCGGCGGGGCCGGCGCCTCGTCAGTGCTCACGAGCTGCAGGCGTCGAACGGCGGTCATGGTCGTCATGCTCCCGGTTGCGGAAGGGATCGAGATCGGCCGGCACCGGCTCGCGCCGCGCCTCCTGGAAGATGTTGGCGGTGCGAAAGATCAGGTCGCGCAGGCCCTGGTAGCCGACCGACAGCAGGTGCTGGCTGCCGAGCCGGTCGAAAACGGGGAAGCCGACGCGCATCAGCGGCAGGCCGAGCCGTTCGGCGGCCTGGCGGCCGTGGCTGTGGGTCACGATCAGGTCGGCGCCGTCGGCGAGGCGCTCCAGGTCGCCGAGATCGCCGACCTGGACGCTGTCGCACGGGATGGGCTCCAGGATCTTCGAGTGCCCGGTCGTGGTCACCGCCGCGTGGATGTCGGCACCGAGGCCGGTGAAAAAATTCGCCAACGCGTAGAGATGGTCGGGCTCGGCGGCGATCGCGATGCGCTTGCCGCCGAAGTGGAAATGCCCGTCGAGCAGGGCGTCCTGCGCCTGCGCGCGGCGGCGCCGGATGCCGGCCGGGACCGGGCGGCCGGACAGTTCGGACAGCAGCATGACGAAGCGGTCGACCGCCTTCAGTCCGGTCAGGTCGCGGAACAGCGAATAGTCGACCCCGGTCAGCTCGGCGAGCCGCGACGCGGGCGCGCGCATATGCTCGCCGATGGCAATGGTGTGGCGCGCGTCGCCGAGGGTGCGGATGTCGTCGATCGGCGTGCCGCCATAGGTGGTCGGCACCCAGCGCTCCGGCACCGTGCCGTCGAGCGAACCGGAGACATCCGGCAGGATCACCGGATCGAGCCCGAAGGCCTCGACCATGGCGCGCAGATGCTCGATGTCGGCGACGGTCAGGTGCCAGCCGGGCAGGATGTTGACCCGGTCGGGCTCGCGCCGGCGGCCGGGCGCGCGGTCGGCGATGCCGTCGATCATCGCCGTCACCGCCTTGGCCCAGCCCTCCTCGATGGCGCCGTCGAAATCCGGCGTCTGCGCCAGCACCACTTCGGTGCCGGCGAGGTCCGCCGCCCGGCGCGCCTTGATGGCGGCGAGATCGCCGGCGAAATCCTCGCCGCGGGTCTCGACCAGCGCGGTGGTGCAGACGCCGATCAGCTTCGGCTTGGTGCGGGATTTCAGGTTGAGGATCGCCTCTTCGAGATGGTCGGCGCCGCCCAGGATGGTGGCGATCTCGTCCATCGCGGTGGTCTGCAGCGGGATGGTCTCCTTGAAATGCCGGACGAACAGCACGAGCGCGAAGGAGGTGCAGCCCTGACTGCCGTGGAACAGCGGCACCGCACCCTCGACGCCCAGATAGGCGAAGGCCGCGCCGAGCGGCTGGGACGATTTCAGCGGGTTGACCGCGGCCGCCTTGGCGGGTTGGAGGATCGAAGCCATCGCGCGCCTCCTCAGCATTCGCCCATGTCGTCGGCGGTGGTGCCGGCGAACTTGCGACGGGTCAGGGCGATCGCGCCGGTCTCGGTCGGGCCCGACGCCATGGCCGGCGGTCGGCCATCCCCATCCCAGGGCGCCGGCGCCCGCACGGTCTCCCAGACCGGATTGGCGAGCGCGATATCGATCTGGCGGACCAGCTCGACCATGCCGTCATAGCCCGCATAGGGATGGTGGCGCTCCTGGTTGATGTCGAGCCAGGGCATCTTGGCCTTCAGGGCGATGAACTGGGTGCGCCCGCCGGAGAGCATGATGTCGGCCTTGCCGGCGGCGAGCAGCGCGTAGAGATCGCGCGGCGCCATCGCGTCGAAGGCGTGCTTGTCGTCCTTCAGGAGCTGCTTGATGCGCTCCTTGTCCTCCGGCGTCGACTTCTTGGTCGAGGTGCCGACGACCTCCAGCCCGACCTCCTGCAGCGCGGCGACCACCGACCAGGACTTGACCCCGCCGGTATTGAGCAGCACCCGCTTGCCCTCAAGACGCGGCCGGAACGCCGCCAGCCGCCGCCAGACGATCGCCTCCTCCTGCATGATCAGGGCTTCGGTGCGCCCGATCAGCGACGGATCGGCACCGCGCGCCACCAGGAGACGGGCGAGACTGCGCAGCGCGTCGGAGGTGTCGGAGACGCCGTAGAAGGAGCCCTCGAAGAAGGGAATGCCCCAGCGTTCCTCCATCTTGCGGGCGAGGTTGATCAGCGCGGTCGAGCAGACCATCATGGTGGCCCGCGCGGTATGGGCGGCGGCCACGTCGCGATAGCGCGCATCGCCCGGAATGCAGGCGCGTACCCGGATGCCGAGCCGGTCAAGCAGCGGCTTCACCATCCAGAATTCGCCGGCGAGATTGAATTCGCCGAGGATGTTCACGTCGGTCGGGCCGACATCGTCCGGCTCGACCGTGCCGATGACATGGTCGAGCAGCGCCTCGCCGGCGAGCTTGTTGCCGAGATTCTTGGAGCCGACGAAGCCCGGCGCGTTGACCGGGACGACCGGCAGGCCGAAGCGCTCGCCGGCGCGCCGGCAGACCGCCTCGATGTCGTCGCCGATCAGCGCCGTGACGCAAGTCGAGTAGACGAAGACGGCCGGCGGCGCGTGCCGCTCGACGATCTCGCGCACCGCGCGGAACAGCTTCTTCTCACCCTGCCCCATCACGATGTCGAGTTCGGTCAGGTCGGTCGTGAAGGAGCGGCGCCAGAGATCGGAGCCGGACGAGCCGGCGCCGCGATTGTCCCAGCTGTTGCCCTCGCAGGCGAGCGGCCCGTGGATCAGATGGGCCACGTCGGTGATCGGCTGCAGCGCGATCTTGGCCCCGTCGAAGGCGCATCCGCCCGCCGCCGCCCCCGGCGTCAGCGGTTTCGAACAGCCCTTCTTCTTCGCCTTGGCGTCCTTGGCCTGGTTCTTGTCGCAGGCCGGCTCGTTGAAAACGTCCTGAATGCGCGCTTGCAGCGACATGGCCCGGCCCTCCGCGACGCCGATGGTCTCGTAAGGGGAGATGAGCAAGCCGTGTGCCAGGACCATTTCTTCAATATCATTCGATACTTAGTGATTGCTCCCCGGAGCGCGGCCGGGCTACCACACGCCATTGTCGCGTTCCCGACGCGTGATGTTGGACGATACGTTCGGCGTGCAGGGCCGCGAACGGCGGGCCCACCCCGCGACGTCGAACGGCCGGCCTCCTGGCGGAGGCCGGCCGCTTGGGTCCGACGTGCTTTGGGGATTACCGCGTCAGGTCGAAGGAATAGTCCGTCTCGCCGGGCACGATGGTGTCGTCGTCGAGCTTGTCGAAGACCTTGTCGAGGATCGCCGTCAGAACGCGCAGGCCGCCCTGGTAGCCCCAGAGGGGGAAGCGGTGGTGGTGGTGGCGGTCGAAGACCGGGAAGGTCAGGCGCAGGAGCGGCGTGCCGGTGTCGCGCTCCAGATACTTGCCGTAGGAATTGCCGATCAGCATGTCGACCGGCTCGGTGAACAGCAGAGAGCGCAGGTGCCAGAGGTCCTTGCCGGCCCAGACCTTGGCGTCGCGGCCGAAGGGCGAGGCGTCGAGCATGGCGCGCATCTCCTCGTCCCACTGCTTGGTGCCGTTGGTGGCCAGGCAATGGATCGGCTCGCCGCCGGTCTCCATGACGAAGCGGGCCATGGCCTGGACGAAATCGGGATCGCCGTAGATTGCGTATTTCTTGCCGTGCAGCCAGGACTGGCTGTCCGCCATGGCGTCGACCAGGCGGCCGCGCTCCATACGGATCGCCTCCGGGATCGGCTTGCCGGCGAGCGCGGAGATCTTCATCAGGAGTTCGTCGGTCGCCTGCACGCCCATCGGATAATGGAACGCGGCGGTCTCCTGGCCCTTGCCGGCGGCATAGTCGAGCGTCTTGCGGGTGTTCCACTTCTGCAGCGACAGGGTCGCCTTGGCGTTGATCGCCGCCTTCACGTCCTCGATCCTGGTGCCGCCGTCATACATGCGGAACTCGCCGTCGGCGGGCGTGTCGAACTGGTCGGAGGCGTCGCCGAGGATCGTATAGTCGACGCCGATCAGGTCGAGCAGGCGCTTCAGCTCGCGGTTGTTGCCGACGCAGAAGCCGTCGAAGCCCGGGATGATGTTGATCGAGGCGCCCGGCTCGCGCGCGGCGTCCTTCCAGAAATGCTCCAGGATACCCTTGACCATGTTGTCGTAGCCGTCGACATGGCTGCCGACGAAGGCCGGCGTGTGGGCGAAGGGGACGTCGAAGCTCTGCGGCACCGAGCCCTTGTCCTTGGCGGTCTGGATGAAGGAATGCAGGTCGTCGCCGATCACCTCGGCCATGCAGGTGGTCGAGACGGCGACCATCTTCGGCCCGTAGAGCGAATAGGTGTTGGCGAGGCCGTCGACCATGTTGTTGAGGCCGCCGAACACGGCCGCATCCTCGGTCATCGACGAGGAGACCGCGCTGCACGGCTCCTTGAAGTGGCGCGACAGGTGCGAGCGGTAGTAGGCGACGCAGCCCTGCGAGCCGTGCACGAAGCTCATGGTCTTCTCGAAGCCGGCGGCGGCGAAGACCGCGCCGAGCGGCTGGCAGGCCTTGGCCGGATTGACCACCAGGGCCTCGCGGGCGAGGTTCTTCTCGCGGTATTCCCAGGTCTTGGTGAACTCGCCCTGCTCGGCGACCTGCGCGTCGGGCACGCCGCATTCGAACATCTTCTTCTTGTTGGCGAGCATCTCCTTGTATTCGGGCTGCCGGAACAGCGGGGCGTGGTCGAGCACGGTTTCTGCGGATTGCGGCATGGTGATCACCTCGGGTCGCCCGGGCCGCGCCATACGGCGGCACTGTCGGGTGGGTGAAAGGGGGCGCGACAGGCGCGCGGGGTCGGCCCTCGCGGGCGGACCCGCGAGGCTTGTCGGTTAGCTGGAGGCGTTGCCGGACGGCGGGCTATTCGGCCGCGACCGCGAAGGTCTCGGGCGTCTCCCAGGGCGCGTCGAACAGGCCCCAGACCGGGTTGTTGATCGCCAGGTCCATGTCGCGGGCGAAGATCGCGAAGCCGTCATAGCCGTGATACGGGCCGGAATAGTCCCAGCTGTGCATCTGACGGAACGGGATGCCCATCTTCTGCACCGGGTACTTTTCCTTGATGCCCGAGCCGACCAGGTCGGGACGGATCTTCTCGATGAACTTCTCCAGCTCGTAGCCGGTCACGTCGTCATAGATCAGCGTGCCGTTCTTCACATAGTGGCCGGTGCGCTGGTAGTCGTCGTTGTGGCCGAACTCGTAGCCGGTCCCGGCGATCTCCATGCCGAGATCCTCGTACGCCGTGATGACATGGCGCGGGCGCAGGCCGCCGACATAGAGCATCACCGTCTTGCCTTCGAGGCGCGGGCGGTACTTGGCGATCACGGCATCGACCAGCGGCCGGTACTTGGCAATCACCGCCTCGGTCTTCTCTTCGATCTCCGGCCCGAAATGCTTGGCGATCTTGCGCATCGAGGCTTCGATCTGGGACGGGCCAAAGAAATTGTATTCCATCCAGGAGACGCCGTACTTCTCCTCCATGTGCCGGCAGATGTAGTTCATCGACCGGTAGCAGTGGATCAGATTGAGCCTGGCCTTCGGCGCCCGCTCGATCTCGGCGAGCGTCGCGTCGCCCGACCAGTTGCCGACCACGCGCAGGCCCATCTCCTCGAGCAGGATGCGCGAGGCCCAGGCGTCGCCGCCGATATTGTAGTCGCCGATCACGTTCACGTCGTAGGGGCCGGTCTCCCAGGCGCTCTCCTTCTTGTCGAACACCCAGTCCCGGATGGCGTCGTTGGCGATGTGGTGGCCAAGCGACTGCGACACGCCGCGGAAGCCCTCGCAGCGCACCGGCACGATGGTGGTGTCGTGCTCCTTGGCCTTCTTCTTCGAGACCGCCTCGATGTCGTCGCCGATCAGGCCGATCGGGCATTCGGACTGCACCGAGATGCCGTTGGCGAGCGGGAACAGCGTCTCGATCTCGTCGATCACCTTCTCCAGTTTCTTGTCGCCGCCGAAGACGATGTCGCGTTCCTGGAAGTCGGAGGTGAACTGCATCGTCACGAAGGTGTCGATGCCGGTCTGGCCGATATAGTAGTTGCGCCGCTGCGACCAGGAATACTGGCCGCAGCCGACCGGGCCATGGCTGATATGGACCATGTCCTTGATCGGCCCCCAGACCACGCCCTTCGAACCGGCATAGGCGCAGCCGCGGATGGTCATCACGCCCGGGATGGACTTGATGTTCGACTTCACGTCGCATTCGGTGAGATGCTTGATCTCGCCATGCTCCTCGTCCTCGCCGGCCGCCTTGGCGACCGAGAGATGCTTGCGCCGGCGCTTGGCGAACTTGTCGGGATATTGCGACAGCACCTCCTCGATGACCTTCTCGTTGAAGGCGCCGTCATTCTCATAATCGAGGCTCATGGAGGCCCCCTCGTTCGATCGGGTTGGCGGGCGGGACCGGGCGCCGCCGGGGTCAAGGCCCGGCGCCGACCGTTCCCCGCGCGCGGCCGCGTCGGGCTTGACCCGCCCGGACGAAACGACCGTCGCGCATCCAGGGACTTCGCAGCCCGGCGCGGCTCGCACGAGACCCGCCGGGACCGGGCGTCAGTGCGCCGCAGCGGCGCGGGCGGCAGCGGCGGCTTCCTTCGCCTGCAGCTCGGCCAGGGCCTGTTCGTCGGACTTCATGATGCCGAAGGCGAGCAGCATGTCCTCAAGCTCTTCCATGGTGATCGGGGTCGGGATCGTACCCTTGCCCGAATTCGCATGGATCTTGCTGGCGAGCTGCCGGTACTCCTGGGCCTGCTGGCTGTCCGGCGCATACTGGATGACGGTCTGCTTGCGCAGCTCCGCATGCTGCACGATGTTGTCGCGCGGCACGAAGTGGATCAGCTTGGAATTGATCCGCGCGGCCAGCGCCTCGGCGAGGTCGAGCTCGCGGTCGGTCTGGCGCTCGTTGCAGATGAGCCCGCCCAGGCGCACGCCGCCGGAATGGGCGTATTTCAGGATGCCCTTGGCGATGTTGTTGGCCGCATAGAGGGCCATCATCTCGCCGGACATGACGATGTAGATTTCCTGGGCCTTGTTCTCGCGGATCGGCATCGCGAAGCCGCCGCAGACCACGTCGCCGAGCACGTCGTAGGACACATAGTCCACGTCGTCATAGGCGCCGTTCTCTTC
Source organism: Prosthecodimorpha staleyi (assembly GCF_018729455.1). Classification (NCBI taxonomy): domain Bacteria; kingdom Pseudomonadati; phylum Pseudomonadota; class Alphaproteobacteria; order Hyphomicrobiales; family Ancalomicrobiaceae; genus Prosthecodimorpha; species Prosthecodimorpha staleyi. The sequence continues at coordinate 246,124 of NZ_JAHHZF010000006.1, forward strand.
CAGGAAGTTGATCGCGGTGATCACGCCGCGGCCGGCGCAGCCGACGCCCGGCTCCGGGCCGCCGGACTCGACGCATTTGATGCCGTTATAGCCGATCTTGAGCACGTCCTCGAGTTCCAGGTCCTCGACCGAGCCCTGCTCGGCGGCGAGATGCAGGACGGTGTCCTGGGCCTTGGCGTTGAGGATCAGGCGGGTGGAGTCGGCCTTCGGGTCACAGCCGACGATCAGGATCTTCTGGCCGAGCTCGACGAGCGCGGCGAGGGTGTTCTGGGAGGTGGTCGACTTGCCGATGCCGCCCTTCCCGTAGAATGCGATCTGGCGCAGAGCTGCCATGGTGTGGGTCCCTTTCCCCTCGTTCGGGACCTCCTCCGAGATCCCGGGAAATCGCGGCAGCACGACCGCCGCCTCGCGGAAAGGGTATTTTCAAACAGCGTGCCAACTCGCGGCCGCGATATAATTTATCATTATTTCAATAGCTTATCGGAATTCATGTCGACCCGCGGGGTCCGACGGACCCGTGTCGCGAGGCCGACAATTCGCGACAGGCCTGTCGCGCCCGCCACGCCCCGCGGCCCGCCGCCAGCCTCGGGCCGGCGCTACATCACCAGAGCCCTGCCGGGAACCAGCGGCACGAAGCGCACCGCACCCAGCACCTCGGCGTGGAAGCCGTCGCGCCGGCGCACGACGCGCTGCAGCTGCTGGACGGTGCCCGGTTCGCCGACGGGCATCACCAGGATGCCCTCCGGCGCCAGCTGACCGAGCAGGGCGTCGGGGATGCGCGGTGCGGAACCGGCGACGTGAATGCGGTCGAACGGCGCCTGGTCGGACCAGCCCTCCAGGCCATCGCCGAAGGCGGCCTCCAGGTTGGCGAGCCGCAGCGCCATGAAGCGGCCGAGCGCCAGATCGACCAGACCGCGATAGCGCTCGACGGTGAAGACCTGCCGGGCGATCCGTGCCATCACGGCCGCGGCGAAACCCGATCCGGTGCCGATGTCGAGCACGCGCTGATCAGGGCCGATCTTCAAATGCTGCAGGATGCGGCCGATCGCCGACGGCGCGGTCGCGGTCTGGCCGCACTCGATGGCGAGCGGGCGATCGTCGAAGGCACGGACGCGGTCCTCGGCAGCCGCGAAGATCTTGCGCGGGCATTGCTCGATCGCCGACAGGATGGCCGGGTCGAACACGCCTCGCGACCGAAGCGTCAGGACCAGCCGGGCGAGCCGAACGCGATCGTGCTCGTCCATGGCCAGGATGGCGGGATCGATCGGACGGGTCGGCAGACCTCGGATCAAGACGCAGTCCGTGGGGCAAGGGCCGCTGGGAGGCCGACTATTTCGCGAATCTGCGGACTTCGCAATGCGTTCGCCGCAAATGCGCAACCAAGGCCGCAAACAGAAGAAGCCCCCCGCACGCGTCGTGTCGGAGGGCTTCGCCGGCCGTCGGTCTATCGGGTCTGCGAAAGGGTCAGCCGACCAGTTCGACGCCCGAGAAGAAGTAGCGGATTTCTTCGGCGGCGGTCTCCGGCGCGTCGGAGCCGTGCACCGAGTTCTCGCCGATCGACAGCGCGAATTCCTTGCGGATGGTGCCCTCGGCGGCGTTGGCCGGGTTGGTGGCGCCCATCACTTCGCGGTTCTTGGCGATCGCGTTCTCGCCTTCGAGCACCTGCACCACCACCGGGGCGGAGGACATGAACTCGGTCAGTTCGCCGTAGAAGGGACGCTCCTTGTGGACGGCATAGAACTGCTCGGCCTGACGCAGGCTCATCCAGATGCGCTTGGAGGCGACCACGCGCAGGCCGGCGGCTTCCAGCTTGGCCGTGATGGCGCCGGTCAGGTTGCGGCGGGTCGCGTCGGGCTTGATCATCGAGAAGGTGCGTTCGATCGCCATGGGATCCTCGGCTTATGGGGAAACGGTCGGCGCGGCTTATAGCCCGCGCGGGCCGGAACGCCAAGGGGCCGCAGGGAGACCTTCGCGCGCGAAACGCGACGCGGCGGGCTCGGAATCCCGTTGAGGCGACCCGAAACGGCCTCAGGGGCGCGGCCACGCCGCACCCCTGAGATCGGGTCCATGAAGGGGGTTCGGTCAGGCCTTGCGCGGCGAAGGGTCAGTTCGGCGCGCGGTCCTGCCCGGACTTTTCAGGGGTGTTTACAAGCTTGAGCTCGGCCAGATCGCCCTCGCGTTCCCGGACGGTGAAGCTCGGGATGACGGCGTTCTTGACCACCACGGTCGTGTTGTTGACCGGATCGGACCGGTAGACGAGGTTGCCGGCCGGGTCGCGGAACTCGACGACGGCGCCTTTCGGCCCGATCAGTTCAACATGGCTGACGACCGCCGCCGGATCGATGTCAGTGTAGGACAGCGCCGGGCGGGCTTCGCCCATGCGATCGCCGCGCAGAGCCGGAGCCGCGCCGATCGAGGCGTTGACGGATGTCAGGGCGATCACGCCCACGACGGCACCGACGCAGAAGCCGGCGACCATCATCTTGTATTCGCTACGCATGAATGCCTCCCTCGGCATTACACCTGGGGGCGGATTCTCACCCGGACACGTCGCCTTTTTTCGATGCGCAGCGGGGCTCCTATTCCCCGATGCGCCGGCGTGTTCGCCTTATCCGCTCTCGTGATGTTCTATATAGCGCAGGTGCGTTACCTTGCTTTTGCGTGCAACGCTCAAATTGTTTCAAGGTTGCGTGAATTGTTTCGCGGTCGCAAATTTTACGGTCACGGTGTCGTGACTTAAGGCTGCCGGCGGCGGGGGCGCCGCCGGGGCCCATTGTCAGCAACGGCCGATCACGGCACCAGCATGCCGCGCTGGACGGCCGGACGGGCGCCGACCTGATCGAGCCAGCGGCGCACGTTGTCGATCGGCGGCAGACCGTCGGCGATCTGTTCGGCGAGCCCCGTCAAGGCGTTGAGCGTCCAGGCATAGGTCGCCATGTCGGCGATGGAGTAGTCGGCACCGGCCAGATAGGCGTTGCCGGCCAGTTGCCGGTCCATGACGCCGAGCAGACGCTGCGTCTCCTTGACGTAGCGGTTGATGCCGTAGGGCACCTTTTCCGGGGCATAGCGGATGAAGTGGTTGGCCTGGCCGAACATCGGACCGACGCCGCCCATCTGCCACATCAGCCATTGCAGGGTATGGTAGCGCCCCGCCCCCGAGGCCGGCAGGAAGCGTCCGGTCTTCTCGGCCAGATAGATCAGGATGGCGCCGGATTCGAACAGGGACAGAGGCCCGCCTTCCGCATCGTGATCGACGATCGCCGGAATGCGGTTGTTCGGGGCCACCTTCAGGAAGGCCGGATCGAACTGCTCGTTCTTGCCGATATTGACCGTCTTGACCTCGTAGGCGAGGCCCATCTCCTCGAGGGCGATGGAGATCTTGCGGCCGTTCGGGGTGGCCCAGGTATAGAACGTGATCATGGGATGAGGCGCCTCGACATTCGAACCGGTCGCGACCGGCGACGGCGCAACCCTATTAGTTCGTTAATCCGGAACAAGTGAACTCGTTGTGATCCCGATCGACCCCGACGGCGCCATGCCCTGGCTGCGCCCCCAGGATCGACGGCACCGTCCGGACACTACCGCGGAAACCGGCGCCGTCCGCCATGCCGGACGCACCCCAGGGCCGCGTTGACGGCAACCCTCTCCACCGCCGCGGCTTTGGCGGATGCGAGACTTCGGGACCCGATGCCGTCGGCGTTGCGGGACATGCCGCCCGCCCGCAGCCTCTCGGGAGCGCTTCGACTACTCGGCAGCAGCCCGGAACGCGACCGGATCGTAGTTGAGGATCGGCGCGAGCCAGCGCTCGGCGGTGTCGATGTCCCAGCCCTTGCGAGCAGCATAGTCCTCGACCTGGTCGCGCTCGATGCGGCCGACGCCGAAATAGTGGCTGTCCGGATGGGCGAAATAGAGCCCCGAGACGGCCGAGCCGGGCCACATGGCGTAGCTCTCGGTCAGCCGGATGCCGGCCGCCGCCTCGGCGTCGAGCAGGCGCCAGAGCGTCGCCTTCTCGGTGTGGTCGGGCTGGGCCGGGTAGCCGGGCGCCGGCCGGATGCCCTGGTACTTCTCGCCGATGATGTCCGCCATGGCGAGCGCCTCGCCGGCCGCATAGCCCCAGAACTCGGTGCGTACGCGATGGTGCAGATATTCGGCGAAGGCCTCGGCGATGCGATCGGCCAGCGCCTGCGACAGGATCTTGGAATAGTCGTCGTTGGCCCGGGCGAAGCGCGCCGCGACCGCCTCTTCGCCGATGCCGGCCGTCACCGCGAAGGCGCCGACATAATCCGGGATGCCACTCTCGGGCGGTGCGACGAAATCGGCCAGTGCCAGGTTGCGCCGCGCGCCGGCCGCCCGGCCGATCTGCTGGCGCAGCGTATGCAGCCGCGCGATCTCGCTCGCGCGGCCCTCGTCGGCGAAGAGCACGATATCGTCGCCCGCCTGCGCGGCCGGGAAGAAGCCGATCACGCCGTTGGCGGTCAGCCAGTTCTCGGCGACCATCCGATCGAGCATGGCGCGGGCATCCTCGTAGAGCGCGCGCGCCGCCGGACCGATCCGGGCGTCGTCGAGGATGGCCGGGAAGCGGCCGACCAGTTCCCAGGTGGCGAAGAAGGGCGTCCAGTCGATATAGGGCACAAGGTCGGCGATCGGCACGTCGGCAAGCCGGCGCGTGCCCAGGAAGGAAGGCCGGGTCGGACGCCAGGCGCCGAAGTCCGGCACGAAGCGATTGGCGCGGGCGGTGGCCAACGGCACGCGCTCCTTGTCGGCCCGGCTGCGCGCATGGCCTTCCCGGATTGACACGTATTCGGCGCGCACCTCCGCAACGGTCCCCTCGCGGTGGCCGCCGAGCAGCGACGAGACCACGCCGACCGCGCGGCTGGCATCGGTCACATAGACCGCCTGGCCGCGGCGGTAGTTGGGGTCGATCTTGACGGCGGTGTGGACGCGCGAGGTCGTCGCCCCGCCGATCAGCAGCGGCAGGTCGAAGCCCTCGCGCTCCATTTCGGCCGCGACATGGCACATCTCGTCGAGCGAGGGCGTGATCAGGCCCGACAGCCCGACGATGTCGGCGCCTTCGCGCCGCGCCGTCTCCAGGATCTTCGCCGCCGGCACCATGACGCCGAGGTCGATCACCTCGTAGTTGTTGCACTGGAGCACGACGCCGACGATGTTCTTGCCGATGTCGTGCACGTCGCCCTTGACGGTGGCGAGCACGATCTTGCCCGCGGTGCTCTGGCCGATGCCGCCGTTGGCGGCCTTCTCGGCCTCCATGGTGGGCATCAGCCAGGCGACCGCCTGTTTCATGACGCGCGCCGACTTCACCACCTGCGGCAGGAACATCTTGCCGGCGCCGAACAGGTCGCCGACCACATTCATGCCCGCCATGAGCGGGCCCTCGATCACGTCGAGCGCCCGGCGCGACGCCTTCAGCGCCTCCTCGGTGTCGGCCTCGATATGGTCCGTGATGCCGGCGACCAGGGCATGTTCCAGACGCTTGGCGACCGGCCAGGAGCGCCAGGCGAGATCGGCCTCGCGTTTCTCGACCGTCGCGCCGGCCTTGAAGCGCGGCGCGGCCTCCAGGAGCCGCTCGGTCGCGTCCGCGCGCCGGTTGAGCACCACATCCTCGGCGAGATCGCGCAGGTCCGCCGGAAGGTCGTCATAGACGGCCAGCTGGCCGGCATTGACGATGCCGAAATCCATGCCGGCCTGGATGGCGTGATAAAGGAAAACCGAATGCATCGCCTCTCGGACCGGATCGTTGCCGCGGAACGAGAAGGACAGGTTGGAGACCCCGCCCGAAACATGGGCATGGGGCAGGTTCGCCCGGATCCAGCGCGTGGCCTCGATGAAGTCGACGCCGTAGGTGGCGTGTTCCTCGATGCCGGTGGCGACCGCAAAGACGTTCGGATCGAACACGATATCTTCCGGGTCGAAGCCGACCGTACCGGTCAGGATGCCGTAGGCGCGCCGGCAGATTTGCGTCTTGCGCGCGAAGGTGTCGGCCTGGCCCTGCTCGTCGAAGGCCATCACGACCACGGCCGCCCCGTAGCGGCGCGCCTTGCGGGCCTGCTCCAGGAAGGCCGCCTCGCCCTCCTTGAGCGAGATCGAATTGACGATCGGCTTGCCCTGGACGCATTTCAGACCAGCCTCGATGACCGACCATTTCGAGCTGTCGATCATCACCGGCACCCGGGCGATGTCCGGCTCGGCCGCGATCAGGTTCAGGAAGGTGACCATGGCCTTCTCGCTGTCGAGCAGGCCTTCGTCCATGTTCACGTCGATCACCGTCGCCCCGGCCTCGACCTGCTGGCGGGCGATATCGAGTGCGGCGCGGTAGTCGCCGGCGGTGATCAGCTTGCGGAAGCGCGCCGAGCCGGTGACGTTGGTGCGCTCGCCGATATTGACGAAGGGGATCTCGGGGGCATGCGTGAAGGGCTCCAGCCCGGACAGCCGCATGCGGTGCGGCAGTTCCGGCACCCGGCGCGGCGCGATCCCGCGGACCGCCTCGGCAATGGCGCGGATATGCTCCGGCGTGGTGCCGCAGCAGCCGCCGACGATGTTGACGAGGCCGCTTGCCGCGAAGTCGCGCAGCATGCCGGCGGTCGCCTCGGGCCGCTCGTCGTAGAGGCCGAACTCGTTGGGCAGGCCGGCATTGGGATAGGCGCAGACCAGCGTGTCCGCGACCCGGCCGATCTCGTCGATATGGGCGCGCATCTCGCGGGCGCCGAGCGCGCAGTTGAGCCCGACCGAGAAGGGCCGCGCGTGGCGGACCGAATGCCAGAAGGCGGTCGGCGTCTGGCCCGACAGGGTCCGGCCGGACAGATCCGTGATCGTGCCCGAGATCATCACCGGCAGGCGCAGCCCGGTCTCCTCGAACACCTCGTCGATCGCGTAGAGCGCCGCCTTGGCGTTGAGCGTGTCGAAGATTGTCTCGACCAGCAGGATGTCGGCCCCGCCGGCGATCAGCCCGCGCGCCGCCTCCGCATAGGCCAGGCGCAGGTCGTCGAAGGTGACCGCGCGATAGCCTGGGTCATTCACGTCCGGCGACATCGAGGCGGTGCGGTTGGTCGGCCCGATCGCGCCGGCGACGAAGCGCGGCCGCGACGGATCGGCGGCCTCGGCCGCATCGCAGGCCTCGCGCGCCAGCCGGGCGCCGGCCAGGTTGAGCTCGTAGGCCAGCGCCTCCATGCCGTAGTCGGCCATGGCGATGCTGGTCGACGAGAAGGTGTTGGTCTCGACGATGTCGGCGCCGGCCGCCAGATAGTTGTCATGGATCGACCGGATGATGTCGGGCCGGGTCAGGCTGAGGAGATCGTTGTTGCCGCGCAGGTCGCTCGCCCACGCGGCGAAGCGCTCGCCGCGATAGTCCGCCTCGCCGAGGCCATGGCGCTGGATCATCGTCCCCATGGCCCCGTCAATGACCAGAATCCGCTCGGCGGCGAGCCGGGCGAGACGGGCGGCGGCGGGGTGCTGACTGGTCATGGCAAGACAACTCCGGCCGGCGGCAAAGATTGCGGCAGGCGTGACAGATCGATAGACTTCAAATCGAGAGGTTCAGGATGCAGGCATTTTCGATCGACGACCTGAAGCAGCGGCCACGCTCGATCGAAGACGCGGCGCGCCGGGAGCCGGTCACGATCCGGGATGCCGGCGAGGAGTTCGTCTTGATGACACGCCGCGCCTTCGACGCCCTGCAGGGAGCCATCCCGAAAACGGACATCTTGCCGAAAGCCATCCAGGCCGGCCCGTATCGGCGCGCGCATGCTGTCGACGATCTGCCCGAGGACCTTGCCGACGAACTGCTCGAAGGCTTGGCGCAGGCTGCCAAGACGCCGTATCGGATCGACTGAGCCGCCATGGCCAGCCTGCCGGCGCCGGTCGAAGGTCTCGTGGTCCGCTACGAATATCTTTGGGCCCGCGAGCACGATGCCGGGCGCGTGTCGTCCAAGGACCGGCCGGCCTGCGTGATGGTCGTCTCGTCGATGCAGGCCGGGACCGGGGCCCGGCGTGTCTATCTGGCGCCGATCACCCATTCCGAACCCGCGCCCGGCACGCCTGCCCTGGCGCTTCCGGCCGACGAGAAACGGCGCCTCGGTCTCGACGACCTGCCGTCCTGGCTGATCCTGTCCGAGGTCAATGTCGACATCTGGCCGGAAGGCCTTGCGAACGCGCAGGGCGCCGAGAACGGCGTCTACGGCCGCCTGTCCCACCCGCTCTATCGGCAGGCCGCCGAACGTCTCGCGGCCGAAGTCCGGGCCGGGACGGTCCGCCGGATCCCCCGCCCCTGACCTCACGCCGCCGCCCCCACGGACGCCACGGCGGCTTCGGCCTTGGCGTCCGGCACCGGGCGCAGGCCGAGCAGATGGCAGATGGCATAGACGAGGTCGGCGCGGTTCATCGTGTAGAAATGGAAGTCGCGATAGCCGCGCTTGACGAGATCGAAGCACTGCTCGGCCGCGACCGTGGCGGCGACCATCTGACGGGTCTTCTCGTCGCGCTCCAGGCCTTCGAAGCGGTTGGCGAGCCAGGCCGGCACGCTTGCCCCGGCGCGCCGGGCGAAGCCGGCGGTGCGCTCGAAATCGAGCACCGGGATGATCCCCGGCACGATCGGGATATCGATCCCGGCCGCGCGGACGCGGTCGACATAGCGCTCGAAGATGTCGTTGTCGAAGAAGAACTGGGTGATGGCGCGGGTCGCTCCGGCCTCGACCTTGCGCTTCAGGAGCTGGATGTCGGCAGGCAGATCCGGGCTTTCGGGATGCTTCTCCGGATAGGCGGAGACCGAGATCTCGAAATCGCCGATCTTCCGGATGCCGCGGATCAGGTCCGGCGTCGAGGCGTAGCCGCCCGGATGCGGCTGGTACTTGCGGCCCATGCCGTCGGCCGGATCGCCGCGGAGCGCCACGATATGGTTGACGCCCGCGCTCTTATAGCTGCGCACGACCTGGTCGACCTCCTCGCGCGTGGCGTCGACGCAGGTCAGATGGGCCGCCGGGGCGAGGTTCGTCTCGCGGATGATGCGCGCCACCGTCGCGTGGGTGCGCTCGCGGGTCGAGCCGCCGGCGCCGTAGGTGACCGAGACGAAGCTCGGCCGGAGCGGCGCCAGCCGCTCGATGCAGGACCACAGGGTCTCCTCCATCTTCTCCGTCTTGGGCGGGAAGAACTCGAAGGAGACGCGGATCGGCGCGGTGGAGCCGAGCAGATGATCAAACTGGGCGCCGGTCATGCCACAGCCTCCCTTCTCTTCAGGTCGTGGGCGACGAGCAGGCGCGGATCTCGCGCCAGCCAGAGCGTGACGGTGAGTTGTCCCGGCCCGGGGGCCGGCAGGTCGCGGATGGTCTCGACGGCGAGCCCGGCCTGTTCGAGCAGCCGCGTGATCTCGCCATGCGAAAAGCCGAGCCGGCGGTGGGCGTGCTCCTCGCGCAGGAATTCCAGATCGTGGGGGGCGAAATCGACCACCAGGATGCGGCCGCCGGGGCGCAGCACGCGCGCCGCCTCGCGGATCGCACGGGCCGGGTCTTCCAGGTAATGCAGCACCTGGTGCAGCGAGACGAGATCGAAGCTGTCGCGCGGCAGGTCGAGCGCGTAGATGTCGCCGAGCCGGACCTGGGCGCCAGTGACGCCGGTCCGATCGAGATGGGCGCGGGCGACCGCCAGCATGTCGTGCGACAGGTCGATGCCGAGCGCGCGCGCCCAGCGCCCGTCGAGGAGTTCGATCAGGCGGCCGGTGCCGGTGCCGAGATCCAGATAGGCGTCGAAGGGCGTCGTCCCGATCGCCTCCTGGATCGCCGTCTCGACCACTGAATCCTCGACCTGCAGGGAGCGAATCTCGTCCCAGGCATGGGCGTTGCGGGCGAAATAGGCCGCCGCCCGCTCCGATCGCGCCCGCTTGACCTGGTCGAGCCGTTCGCGATCGCGCGCCAACCGGGCGTCGCGCGCATCGATCAGGCTGCGGATCACCGAGGCGAGCGTCACCGTCGCGGCGTTGTCGGCCAGCCGGTAGTAGACCCAGGCGCCCTCGGGGAAGCGATCGACCAGGCCGGCCTCGGTCAGGAGCTTCAGGTGGCGCGAGATTCGCGGCTGGCTCTGGCCGAGGATCTCGGTCAGGTCCTTGACGGTCAGGTCGCCCTTCTCGAGCAGGACCAGGATGCGCAGGCGCGTCGGCTCCCCGGCCGCGCGCAGGAACTCGACCAGTTGGTCGGCGGACATGCGGTCGGCCGGATCGGGCGCGGCGAGGGGCGACAGAAAACTCATGAGACGGACATAAAGATATCTTTATGCGAGATCAAGAGCCTTTGGTCCGGAACCGACGCTTTCTGTCCGCAGGACGGTGGATCGCCGCCCCGCCTGCCTGACAATCGACGGACCGGTAGGCCAGCCCCCGGCAAGACGGGCCCGCGTTCGGCCAAAGAAAAGGGGCGCCCCGAAGGACGCCCCCGACCCGGCGCCGATCCGACGCCTCGTCTCAAGGTACGACGCGCGACGGCCCTCCGGAATGACCGGTGCCGGTTTCGCGTCGCCCGTCAGCCGATCATTGGCAATAATCCCAATAGCCCTGGATGCGCCGACCGTCGGTCCAGTACCAGCAGAGGTCGGGACCCGGGGCCGCCGGAACCATGCCGACGGCGCCGACCGCCAGGACAGTACCGAGCGCCACGCCGCCGACCCAGTAGCCGTAATGCGGGCGATGATGCCACGGCCGGACCACGACCTTGTGCGGCTTGACGACGATGCCGCCGTGATACGGCTTGCCGTAGAAGCCGCCCGGACGGCCGACCACGACGACGCCGTGATGATGGCCGCCGCCCTTGACGATGACCTTCGCGGTCTTCTCGGGCGCCACACCGGCGGCGAGATCGGCGGTCGCCGGACGCGGACCGGCCGGCAGCGCGGAAGCTGCGCCGGGAACGAGCAGGCTGGCGGCCAGCACGGCGGCCGTGACGGTTTTCAGATGAGACATGGCCCACTCCTCTTCTGGCCATTCCGGCAGGGCGGGACCCCGCCGGACCTGTCGACGCCCGGCCGGCCTCATGGCCATCCCGGGCTTCCAACAATAGGTAGGACTTTACCGCATGCCGCGAAATTCGCGAAAGTGCCTAGGGTTTGGGCTGACGGCTTCGGCAACTCGACCGACCGCGCCGGCATTCTGCCGGAACAGGCGCTGACAACCTCCGACGTCGCCCCGGCACGGCCCGTGCATCCTCTGCCCGAACACCCTCGCGCCCCGGAGCCCCGATGTCCAAGCCTGACCTGATCGTCGCCCTCGGCGAGCGCCGCTATGCCGTCGAGCGCCCCTGGCCGCAGGGGCCGGAGGCGCGCGCACTCAAGGGGATCACCGATGTCGCAGTCGACAGTCGCGGACAGGTGCTGGTCTATCAGCGCATCGACAGCCTGGTCGACGCGCCGATCGATCCGGTCGCGGTGTTCGATGCCGCAGGTCAATGCGTCGGAGCCTGGGGCCGCGACGCGGTGGTCGACGCCCATTCGCTGTCGGTCGCGCCCGATGGACGTATCCTGCTGATCGACCGCGATGCCCATCAGGTGCTGATCTTCGATGCCGATTTCCGCCCGCTCGGGAGCCTCGGCGAACGGCACGGGCCGAACCGGCCCTTCAACCACCCGACCGATGTGGCGGTTGCGCCGAGCGGCGACATCTACGTCGCCGACGGCTACGGCGCCGCCCATGTCCACCGCTTCGATGCCACCGGCCGCCTGATCCAGACCTGGGGCAGGCCCGGACGGGGACCGGGCGAATTCACCACGCCGCACGGTATCGCCGTCTTAGCCGACGGCCGCGTCCTGGTCGGCGACCGCGAGAACGACCGCGTCCAGGTCTTCACCCCGGAGGGGGCCTTCCTGGCCGCCTGGGGCGATTTCTTCCACCCGATGGATATCCATGTCGACGCGACCGGCCTCGTCCACGTCACCGATCAGATCCCGCGCCTGTCGCTGCTCTCCCCCGACGGCGCCCTCCTCGGCCGCTGCCGCCCCGTCCTCAACGGCGCCCACGGCATGTCCAGCGACACGGCCGGCAACCTCTACCTCGCCGAAATGGTCCCGAACCGGGTCACGAGGCTGAGGCGGTTGGGGTGATGGGCCGGCGGCGTTGCGAGCTTATGGCCAGAAACTGCTCGACGCCGGACCGGATCCGGTTTGCCGGCAGGGAATGAACCCCAAACAGCCCAAAGAGCGGCATGAGCAATTGACCGACCACGAGGGGCATCGCTTCCGGCAATTCGGCAGCCGGAACGGCCGTTTCCGACGAACAGCCATCGCTGCGCGCCGGGTGCACATGGACACCGAGATCTTCGAGCGGATTGACCCATGACTTCAGTTGGCGCGCTGTCAGCCCTGAATAGACGACACGAAGCCTGATGTCGGGAAGCGCAGCGTCGTCCTTCGCCAGTTGGCGCGCAAGGTGGTGGGCGTGGAGCAAAGCTTCGCAGCTTCGCCAGATTGGAATAACCCAATCGAAGATCGTGCGAGGTTGAAAGCCAATCTGAGAATCCTCTTCGAAGCCCCTGAGGATCACAGCGCGCCCGTCCGGTGCGACACGCCAGAAGTCGCATCGCGCAGCATCGCTGAAGGTTCGGTCCACCCCTTCGAAGCCGTCCGGCTTCAGCCAAGTCTCGATGAGGCCGTCGATCTCGATCGGTGACAGTCCGGACTGCTCGCGCACCATGAACAGGGGCCAGCCGGTATGCGGTTGCGCCGAAGCGGCGAGGATTCGCCTCAACTCGGCCGGGCGGACCTGACGCAGGTCGCCATCCAGCCAATAGTCGAACCGGAACCATCCATGCGGAAAGCGCGCCGGGGTGTCCGGCTCCAGCCGTTCCATCAGATCGCGCCAGCGCGCCATGGCCTCGCGCACGAAGCGGTCCTGGGCATCCTCAGGCGGGCGTTCTTCGAGCAGGCCGACCACGCGCAGGATGTCGAAGGCCTTGGCGAGCGTCAGGGTCGTCTCGCCGCGCTCGAAGGCCGCCAGGGTCGGGATGCTGACGCCAGCCAGCGCCGCGTGGTCGCGCTGGGTCAGGCCCTCGGCCTTGCGGCGGCGCAGGGCCTCCGCGACGAGATCGGGCCAGGCGAGCGGGGTCAACCGAGCAGTCTCAGGCATTGGCTCTCGACGATCTCCGAAAAGCGATGGACGAAGCCATCCGGCGGCTCGCCCTGCGGCGGTCTGATCAGTGGCGCGGCCTTGGCGACGCCGCGCTTCAGATCGGCGAATGCCTGCCGGATCGCCGGCGCCGGGAGGCCGATCTCGCGACCGAAATTCTCGAAATCCGCGCGGGCGATCTCGCCCGTCTGCCGCCGGCGTCCGCCGAGCGCGAGCGCGAACTCGCCGTCGAAGCGATCGCCATAGACCAGCGTGTTGAGCACGTCATAGACCGGCGACAGGCGCAGCCCCTCAGGACGCTCCAACAGGGAGAAGTTCTTCAGATGCGCATCGCAATTGCCAATCAGCGCATAGACGACGAGGCGGCGGAAGAAGCGCGCCAGATCGATCACCGGCCGCGCCGAATGGCGCTTTATCGCGCCGGCCACATCCTCGTAGGACGCCTCGTACTTGCCGCGGTGGTTGTGCCCCTGCGGCCTGGACAGAATCTGGGCGCAGTCCTCCAGCCGCAGCCGCTGTCCCCGCGCATCGCGGTCGAAGCGATGGACGATCAAGGCATGGTCGTCGAAGCCGCCGACGCCGCCGGCCTCGAAGGCGGTCACCTCGTCCCGACCGAGCACGGCCGCCGTCCAGCGCAGGCTCAGCAGTTCGTTGCGCACGAAGGTCGGATTGGCGTCCGAGTTGAACTTGGCGATAAACGGCGCGGCGCCCTCGGCCGGCGCCGGGAGAAATCCCGTGGCACCGCGGACGACGAGCAGCTTGCGCTGGACGCCCGACACGGTGCGGCCCGGATTGACGGTCGGGTCGATGACGGCGTCGGATCGCCCCTCCCCGGTCTCCGCCGCAACGCTGATCGCCCCGATGCAGTCGGCGCCGTAGCGGACGAGCAGGCCGAAATCATCCTCGATGGCCAGCCGTGCGACCCGCGCCTGCCCCTCGCGCAGCCAGCCTTCCGTGCCGAGATGCTCGAACACCGGATGCAGGCCGACCGGCCAGTCATGCTCGCGGCAGGTCGCCGGCAGCGCGCAGGCGATGTCCTGCTGCCAGCCGGCATCGTAGTCGAAACGCGTGCCGCGTTCCGTCTCGATCAGATGCCCGGCCGGCTGGCCCTTGAACAGGATCCTGGCGATGCGCCCCATGGCGAAACCATAACTCCACACGGAGCCGAATGCGCGGCTCCGCTCCCTATTTCAGGAGTCATAGCTTAATTTTCAAGGACCCGATCCGGAAAATGAAGCCTCAGCTTTCATTTCCAAGAACGATGCCCAAAAATGAAATCATACCTTCATATGGAAAGGGGAAGGCGCGGATCGCCCCAGAGGACGAAGCTATGCTTTCATTTCGGATCGGTCGAAACCCGCGCTTCGACCGGCTTGGCGGCACCGGCGCGCGGACGCGCCGGTGGCTGGGGCATCACCGCGTCAGGGGCTTGTAGCGGATGCGGTGGGGTTCGACGGCGTCGGGGCCGAGGCGGCGCTTCTTGTCGGCTTCGTAGTCCTGGAAGTTGCCCTCGAACCATTCGACGTGGCTGTCGCCCTCGAAAGCCAGCATGTGGGTGGCGATGCGGTCGAGGAACCAGCGATCGTGGCTGATGATCACGGCACAGCCGGCGAAATCCTCCAGCGCCTCTTCGAGCGCGCGCAGGGTTTCCACGTCGAGATCGTTGGTCGGCTCGTCGAGCAGCAGCAGGTTGGCCCCGGATTTCAGCATCTTGGCCAGATGGACGCGGTTGCGCTCGCCGCCCGACAGCATGCCGACCTTCTTCTGCTGGTCGCCGCCCTTGAAATTGAAGGCGCCGCAATAGGCGCGCGAATGCATCTCGCGCTTGCCGAGATAGATCACGTCGTTGCCGCCGGATATCTCCTCCCAGACGGTCTTGTTCGGATCGAGCGCATCGCGCGACTGGTCGACATAGCCGAGATGGACGCTCTCGCCGATCGTGATCGTGCCGGCGTCGGGCTTGTCCTGGCCGGTGATCATGCGGAACAGCGTGGTCTTGCCGGCGCCGTTCGGGCCGATCACGCCGACGATGCCGCCCGGCGGCAGTTTGAAGGTCAGGTCGTCGATCAGCAGCCGGTCGCCGTAGCCCTTTTTCAGGCCCTCGAAATTGATGACGTTGTTGCCGAGCCGCTCGGCCACCGGAATGATGATCTGGGCGCTGGTGATCTGCTTGTCGTCGGCCTGCCGGACCAGATCCTCGTAGCGCTGGATGCGGGCCTTGGACTTGGCCTGGCGCGCGCGGGGGCTGGCCGCGATCCATTCCTGCTCGCGGGCGAGCGTGCGCTGGCGGGCCTCGTCCTCGCGGCCCTCCTGCTCCAGGCGCTTGCGCTTCTGGCCGAGCCAGGCGGAATAGTTGCCCTGGTAGGGGATGCCGCGGCCGCGATCGAGTTCCAGGATCCAGCTCGTCACATTGTCGAGGAAGTAGCGATCGTGGGTCACGATCAGCACCGCGCCCTTGAATTCGCGCAGGTGCTTTTCCAGCCAGGCAACGGACTCAGCATCGAGATGGTTGGTCGGCTCGTCGAGCAGCAGCAGGTCTGGTTCGGACAGCAGCAGCTTGCACAGCGCGACGCGGCGGCGCTCGCCGCCCGACAGCTTGGTCACATCCGCATCCGGCGCCGGGCAGCGCAGCGCCTCCATGGCCATCTCGACCTTACTCTCCAGATCCCACAGCCCCTGCGCGTCGATCTGGTCCTGCAGCGTGGTCATCTCTTCCATCAGCTCGTCCGAATAGTCCTCGGCGAGCTTCATGGAGATCTCGTTGTAGCGATCGACCAGTGCTTTCTTGGGAGCGACGCCGAGCATGACGTTGCCGAACACGTCGAGCGCCGGATCGAGCTGCGGCTCCTGCTCCAGATAGCCGACGCGTGCGCCCTTCGCGACCCAGGCTTCGCCGGAATAGTCCTTGTCGACCCCGCCCATGATCTTCAGAAGCGTCGACTTGCCCGAACCGTTGACGCCGAGCACGCCGATCTTGGCATCCGGAAAGAACTGCAGATGGACGTTGTCGAGGATCTTCTTGCCGCCCGGATAAGCCTTCGACAGACCATTCATGTAGTAGATATATTCGTAGGAAGCCATGAGCCTCGCTGCCTCTCGTCCGGTCGGAAGGGTCGGGTCGCAGTGGCGGCCGGTCGGCCGCGCGACGTCGGGCACACATGTAGCGACAGCCCCGGCCCGGAGCAATGGCCGGAAATGGCCGTGCGCCGCCCCTGGAGGGCGCGACGTCGCGATGCGTACCCGCGCGCGGACGCGAATCGGCAATCCTAAAGGGCGACAGTGCGGTCAATTTGTTCAGGGTTTATTTTTCGTTAAGATCTGTGGTATTTTTGTGATTGCGCACAATTTGCGCACTGCTAGGTTACATTGTTATTTTAATATCTACTGGAGATAGTCAGATGCGTGGGCTGCGGACAGCCGCCGCGATTGCGATCGCGTGCGCGCTCGGAGGGTGTCAGGCGGGAATTTTCCGCGAATGGTCGATGGACGGAGGCTCCAGCCTCAGCCTCGACGCCAGCCAGCGGCTGGTTTTCGTCACTGAACGTGGCGGGCGCAACGGGGATCGCCGGGTAGTCTGTGCGGAACCGAGCCCGGACAGCATCACCTCGCTGGCGGCAACCCTGTCGGCCAGCGGCGGGGCCAATTCCGACGTGACCCGACCAGCCCCCGTGCGCTCGGACGGCGCGGCCGGCGACGGAACCGCCGCGGGGACGGGCGGCACGATCACGTCCAAGCAGGCGGTTCAAGCCGGCATTTCGGCGGCCTATGGCGAGAACGCGGCCTATGTCGGCATGCGGACGCAAACCATCCAACTGCTGCGCGACGGCCTGTTCCGGGCCTGCGAAGCCTACATGAACGGCGCCATCGACGAGACGCAGTACAACCTGCTGCTCGTCAACATGCCGCGCACCATGGCGGCCTTGGTGGCTATGGACGGACTGACCGCACGGCCTTCGGCACCACCCTTTGCCCTCGGTGCACCAACCGTATCCGCTCTCGTGACGCCGGCCGCGGCCGGAGCGCCGCAGTCGGGCGGTGCTCCGGCGCCGATCAGTGAATCGAAAGTCACGAACAACACGCAGAATACGATTACAATCCAACCCAATACGGTCAATGATAAAGCATCGGACGCTGTTCGCGATATCGCGCTCAGTATGACGGAGCATCAAACCGTGCACAGCGCCTGCATGGCGATCATGGCGTCGAACAAGGATCCGCATCAAATCTACGACCAGCATTTCGAGGCCGTTGCCGCCATGTGCCGGCAGTTGTTCAAGGGACTGCCGGAAATCTACGCGTGGAAGGCCAAACAGGAGGCCATCCGGGCGGCCAAGAAACCGTGATGCCGCGGAGCGACCGATCAAGACCCGAAACATCGCGCGCCTGCCATCCTGGCCTCTACCGGCAGGCGCACGGCCGGAAACGGCATCAGGCCGCGGGCGTGACGCTGGTTGGCTCCGCCCAAAGCCCATCCCCCTGCGCCTCGCCCGGGTAGGCGGACTGCATCAGGGCCAGAAAGCCGATTGCGCGATCGCGGTCGGCTGCCGCGCGGGTCAGGCTGAGTAGACGGATGGACTGGCCGTCGTGACGAATGATGCTGATCGTTCGGCGGTTCATGTCGATGCCTCCCATCCTCGACGGACGGAGCGGGCCTCAGCCGCGCTCCCTCCTGGTTTCCGTCCCGATCGTTTCGGGGCTCGCAGCGTCGGGCTTCAGCTCCGGCGGGAACCTCCGCGACGCGTCCCCTTCCGGGGGCGCACCGCAACTTGGGGACAGGTTAGGACGATGCTGCCGAACCGGGACTGAAGCGCGCCTTCAGCGGGCGTTCAGGCGATCGGGCCGGCTTTCGCGGGGGCCACCGATGTCCCGCGCCGGCCTCAACGGCCGCCTCAGTGGCTTTCCGCCGAGCCGAGCACGCGGATCGCCGCATTGGCGCCGCCTTCGATGCTCGCCTTGACCTCGGCGGGATCGAGCACGAAACGGGTCGGGATCCGGCCAAGCGTTTGCGCGGTGCCGGCATCGAGATCCTCGAAGGCGATCCGTTCGACCCGAACCGACACCTTCCGGCAGTCCCAGCCCTCGGTCGAGCCGCGGATGCGCGCCACCTCGTCCGGATTGAGCGCGCAGCGCCACGTCTTCAGACGCGCCTCCCAGGCCTGCATCTGCAGGCGCAGCACTTCGAACGAGTTGCGCACGGCGGAATCGATCGCCGTATCGGTCACGGCCTCGAGCAGCGCCGAGCCGCTCGGACCCTCCAGGGTCTTGGCGTAGTCCGACGGCAGCGTGCGGCCGGAATCGACGACCACGAAGATGAACTTCTCCACCACCACCGCATCGTCCCGGCTGAGCGGCTTGAACGGCTCGGTCGCGGCGGCGAGCGAGATATTGAAACCGGCCAGGCCCCAGTTGTCGGTCAGCCCGCCGTCGAGCAGCTTGACGAAGGCGACCTGGCCGATGTCGCGGTACTTGCGCAGCGCCGCGATATAGTTGCGCACGATCGGAGACGCATCGCGCCGGCGCGCCATATCCTCGAGATGATCGGGCAGCTTGAAGCCGCACTTGTCGGCATAGGACTTGATCACCACCGGGGCGAACACGATCGGCACCGCGGCCGAGGCGGCGACTGCCTCGGCGATCGGGTAGCTCGACAGATCCGAGCAGATCGAACCGAACGTCACCGGCTCGAAGATGAACGGCGTCTTGGAGGTGATGTCCGAGGCATTGATCCACACGACCGGGCGGCCGGGCCGGTTCAGGTCGCGGAAGGTGGCGTTGCCGAACAGGTTCTTTTTCAGCCAGGCCGGAAAGCCGTTGCGGTCATTGACGCCGGAATCGAGCGCGCGGGTGATGTTGGTGACCGAATAGAACGAGCGACGCAGCGATTCTTCAGCGTCGCGATAGAGGAAGCGCTGCTCGAAATCGCCGAGGCCGGCGCGCCCCCTGAGCCCGAACCACGCTGCCGTGACCGACCCGCCCGACACGCCCGAAACGAACCGGACCTGATCCAGCATCGAGCCGCCGCCCTCGACCGGGACACGTTCCAGCCCGCGCAGCACACCATAGGAGAATGCCGAGGCCCGCATGCCGCCGCCCGAAAAGGCGAGGCCGACGATGGTCGGCCGCAGCGTGTCGTCGCCGCCGACCGTATTGGTCGGCGTGAGGACCGGCATCGCGGTCGGCTCGTTGACGGGCGTGATGTCGAGCGAAGCGCAGGCCGACAGGCCGCCGGTCAGCACGGCGGCAGCGAGAACGGCTCGAAGGGTCGGGACCATGCGCGAAAGGGCCTCCGGACGGCGGGACGGCCGGCGAGGCGGGCCGGCGCGGGTGGCGAGATCGAACGAGAGCCCCGTTATCACCGGGAATAGGGCATGCGAAAGGCAGGCCCTCGGCAGACCGCGCGACCGAGCCCGAATTCGGGCCTCGCCGCCCGCCGCCGCCAGGCCGGCATGGTGACCGGATCGCTAATGCCTACCCCCGGTTTTTCTGCGGTCTGGATGTGAAACTGTAAATAAAAGCCATGATCTTCGCTTGTCGCTCCCCGTCTCGCGGCCTAGCCTCCGCCCGGGTGTGCAAGGCCGATGCATCGTTTCATGAACAGTACCATTCCATCCTTCGGCTCGCTGTCGCAATCGTTGGATCGCTATCTGTCGAGGCAGGTCCGCTGCCGGAGCGGCAACGACGCCCTGGCGCGCCAGCTCTCACTATTGTTCTCGATCACATGCGAAACGAGCGGACCCGACGAGATCGAGCAATTCGACCGAATCTTCAATCGACTGGTCGACGAGGCAGCAATCGATACGCGCGCCTTCCTGTCGGTTCAGTTCTCCGTTGCCGCCAGGGCGCCGCGCACCACCATCCGACGGCTGGCCCGGGACGTGATCGAAGTGGCCCGGCCGATCCTGGTGCATTCGCCCCATCTGGACGATGCCGATCTGATGGCCGTCGCGGTCGACACCGGCCTCGCCCACATGGCGGCGATCGCCGAGCGTGCCGAACTGTCGGTCGTGGTGACCGATATCCTGGTCCGGCGCGGCGATGACGAACTGCGCCGCAAGGTCGCTGCCAATCATGGCGCCTTGCTGTCCGGTCAGGGCTTTCGCCGACTGTCCGAGCAGGCGCGCAGCGATGCGCGGCTCGAAGGCCATCTTGTCGAGCGCGAGGATCTGCCGGCGATCGTGGTCCGCTTCCTGGTCCGTCACGGGACCGGCAAGGCCCGAGACTGCTTCGCGACCACCGGCACCCTCGCCTCCGGACCGATCCGACGCGAGGAGGGTCCCCCGCCGGATTTCGTCCGGCGCTCCGTGGCGTCGTGGCTCGCCATCTATGATTTCGACGCCGCCGAGGCCCGCGTTGCAGTCTTTGCCGACCATGGCCAACGCGGTGAGCCGTTGCTGCTGCGCTTCGTCGCCGAGGAGCGCTTCCCCGAAGCGGCGGTTCTGCTAGCCCGCATGCTCGGCGCCGGTCGCGATGCGGTGGTGGGCTGGATGACGGACGCGGATCCGCAGGCCTTCCTGGTGGCCGCCCGAGCGCTTCCGCTGCAGGTGCGCACCGTCTCCGGACTGCTCAATATCGGCCCCTGGCGCCAAGGCCTGAACGGACGAGCCCGTCAATGTGCGATCCGCGGCTATCAGGCCCTTCGGATCGAGGCCTGCCGCCAGAAGCTGTCGGCGCTGAGCCGTCCGTCCGGCCATGCCGTATCGCAGCTGCCGGACGACCGGCCCGGCGATCGGGGCTGCGGCCTCGACGCGGATCGATGGCCTCTATATCCCGTCCCTGCCGAAGCCTGACGACGGCAGGGGCCTCGGCAGGCCTTTGACGCGAGCGCCCCACCGGCCCTAAGGTCGCGGCCCGTCTCACCATTCCGGTCAGTCCCCTCCATGCAGATCGACATCTCCGAACTGGTCGCCGCTTTCCCGGATTTCCGCGTCGCCGTGGTGGTCGCCTCCGATCTCGCCATTCCGGCCGTCAGGCCGCCGGGCCTGGCCAGCGTCATCGCCGAGCGCGAGGCCATGGCCCGCGATCGCTGGGGCGGCCTGGAACTGGCGCAGATCCCGGGCGTCGCGGTCTGGCGCGTCGCCTACAAGGGCTTCGGCATCAAGCGGACCGGCTATCGCTCCTCGGTCGAACGGATCGTCAAGAACGTGCTGGCCGGCCGCTCGATCCCGGAAATCAACGGCTTCGTCGACGCCTACAACGCGGTCTCGCTCAGCCATGTCTTCCCGCTCGGTGCCGACGACATGGCCCGCCTGACCGGCGACATCGCCTTCCGCTATGCCCGCGACGGCGACAGCTTCGTCGACATGGCCGCCTCCGGCGAGGAGGCGGAGGGTGCGGAGGCCGCCGCGCCGGCCGGGCCGGTCGAGGATCCGCCGAAGCCCGGCGAGGTGGTCTTCGCCGACGACGCCCATGTGCTGTGCCGGCGCTGGAACTGGCGCCAGGATGCCCGCTCGCTGGTCTCCCCGGAGACGCGCAGCGCGCTGCTCACCGTGCAGGCCAACGGTACCGGCGATCTCGACGCCGCGGTCTCGGATGTCTGCGACCTGTTCGCCCGCTTCTGCAGCGCGACGACCGCCGTCACCGTCGCCGATCGCGGCCGGCCGCAGGCGACCGTGCGCGGCACCTGACGGCGATGGTTGCGGCAGGCCTGCTTCAGACGGGCTTGCCGGCCGGACAGCCGTCGATCGTGGCGAGCAGGATGCGCGCGGCCCAGGTGGCGCGCACGACGGCATAGCGGGGACCCGGCGGACGGCGCAGGCCGAGCAGGCGCTCGGTCGGCAGGTCGCCGGCCAGCAGGCCGAACCACACCCTGAGGGCCGACCGGGCATTGAGCGATCCGATCAGTCCGGCCCGGCCGGCAGCCGCGAACATCTTAAGCGCCGTTCGGGTCACCGGACGGCGCCCGGAATCGCGCAGGATGCGCGCCAGTTCCGGCTCGTTCTCCGCCTCCGCGATCGCCAGGCGGGTCAGCGCCATCGTGTCCGTGGCGAGCCCGCGTTCCAGAAAGGCCGCGCCGAACTCGATGAGCAGCGCCTGCAGCGAGGCACGATCTGTCGGCGCCGGCAGCACGGCGGCCGGCGACATCTGCGCCGCGCGATCCGAGATCAGGGCGGACAGAATGCCGGCCTTGGTGCCGAAGGCCGCGTAGATGTCGCGCTTGGAGACCTGCGCCACGCGCGCGACATCGGCGGTGGTCAGCGCCGCATAGCCCTTCTCGGCCAGGAGCCGGGCGGCCGCTTCGAGAATCCGCGTGCGCCGCATCTCCGCGCCCGAAGACGCTGGCCGTCCGGCAGTCCCCATGTCCGGGGCCGCAACCGGGCTCATGGCCGTGTGGCTGCCACGCTCGGGCGCGCGGCCCAGCCGGCCATCGCGGCCTTCAGGGCGCCCGACGCCTCGATGATCGCGCCGCCCTCCGGCGTGCGGGCGACATAGTCGAGGATCGGAACCACATTGGCATCCGCATAGGTGAAGCCGTCCCCGACCAGGTGGCCGTTCTCGGCAACCGCGGCGGCGATCAGCCCGAGCGCCTTCTCCACCTGCGGCAGCACCGCGGCGATCTTGTCCCGGTCCGGACCGCCCTCCGGCGGCATCATGTAGGCGAGCACGTAGCGGCGGACGAGAATCTGATCGAGGGTCGTGTTGACGAGGCTGACCCATTGCTCGACCCGGGCGGCGGCGACCGGATCGGCCGGGATCATGCGCGGCCCCGCGAAGGCCGCCTCCAGATAGCCGACAATGGCGCGGGACTCGTAGAGTTCGAGATCGCCATGGCGCATCACCGGGATGCGGCCGAAGGGGTGGATCGCGTCGACGGCGGCGCTGTGCGGCCTCACCGGCACGAGATCGTAGGCGATGCCCTTTTCTTCCGCCACGATGCGGCAGACGCGCACATAGGTCGAAAAGGGTGCCCCGATGATCTGAAGTCTGGACTCCGTCGTGTTCATATCCCAGCCCCCCGACGCCGTTCTGCAAGCTTCCGTTAGAGCACGGTGAGACCCTTTCGCGCCAGCCCTCGCCCGCTCGTTGCCGTTGTGCCACGTTCCGCTGAACCGACCGAGCGTACCGCCATGTCGAACCTGCATTTCGTCGAAACCCCCGCCGCCGGCCGGCTCGCCCTGATGCCGGCGCCGCAGCGCGCCGATTTCCGCGCCCTGGCCAGGGCCGGGGTCGCGCTGGTGGTTTCGCTCCTGCCGGCCGATGAGGCCGAGCGGCTGGCCCTGGCGGAGGAGGCGCGGCTGTGCCGGCAGGCGGGCTTCGAGTTCCTGAACTTCCCCGTTCGCGACTTCGCCGTCCCGGAGAGCTTCGGCGAGGCCGCCGCCCTGGTCGGCGCCGTCGCGGATCAGATCGCCGGCGGCGATGCGGTCGCGATCCATTGCCGTGCCGGCATCGGACGCTCCGGCATGTTCGCCTCCGCCGTGCTGGTCGCCCTCGGCGAAGCGCCGGATGCGGCCATGGCCGCGGTCTCGGCGGCGCGCGGCTGCGACGTACCGGAGACGGAGGCGCAGCGCGCCTGGGTGCGGGAGTTTGCGGCCTATGCCGCCGAACGGGTCGCCGCCGGCGGCTGATCGTCCCGCCTCGCACAAGCCGCGCCCGCGACCTGGCCGGCCGCGTCGCGGAACTGCCGGGCGCAGGTTCCCTCCGGCCGGGTTTGAGCCGCCCGAACGGACCCTGTGCTCGGCAGGATTGCGGGTTCGTCCGAAGATCCTGGCCGACCACCCGCTGCGAGGGATCCGGACCCTGCCGGCCCTCGCCTTCGGCGACCGCTTTGCCGCCGGAACTTGGATTGGAGGCTAGCAGGGTGCTTGGAACCGAGCCTGAAGCCGGCGTTCAGCCGCCGTTCATCCGGTTCGCCCGCCGGACCAGACCGCATCGAGCCGTTGCAGGCCGCGGAAATGATAGCTGTCGCGCCAGACCGGCGGTGCGGCGAGGCGCAGGCCCGGCAGCCGGCCGAATAGAATGGGCAGCGCAACGGCGAGTTCGAGCCGGGCGAGAGGCGCGCCGACGCAGAAATGGATGCCGGCCCCGAAGGCGAGATGGGGACCGGGCACGCGCGTCGGATCGAAGCGGTCCGGCGCGGCGAAGCGCTCGGGATCGCGCCCGGCCGCGGCCAGCAGGAGGCCGATCTTCTCGCCCCGGACGAAGGACCGGCCGCAGAAGACGAAATCCTCCAGGGCGTAGCGGGTGAAGAGATGCAAGGGCGGATCGAAGCGCAGGCATTCCTCCACCGTCCGCCCGGTCGCGTCCGCATCGGCGAACAGGGCGGAGGGATCGGCCCCCGCTGCACCGCGCTCCGACGCATCGAGGCCGGCGGACAGGATCGCCGCCAGCGCATTGCCGATGGCATGCACAGTCGCCTCATGGCCGGCATTGAGCAGCAGGATCACGGTGGTGACCAGTTCATCCTCGGTGAGTCGGTCGGCGCCGTCGCGCGCGGCGACCAAAGCGCTCAGGAGATCGTCGCGCGGCCGCACCCGCCGCGCCGCGATCGCGGTCCGGGCATAATCCTGGAAGGCCAGCGTGGCGGCGACGCAGGCCGCCTCGACCGCCGGATCGGCGCCGAACTGGTAGATCGCCACCATGTCGTGCGACCAGGCGACCAGTTGCGATCCGTCCTCGACCGGCACGCCGAGCAGGCCGCAGATGACCGCGACCGGGATCGGCGCCGCGAAATCGGCGATCAGATCGGCTTGGCCTTCGCGGGCGATGCCCTCGGCGAGGCTCTCGGCCAGCCGTGCAATCGCGGGCCGCAGGCCCTCGACGGCGCGCGCCGTGAAGGCCCGGTTGACGAGGCCACGCAGTCGAGTATGGGCCGGCGGTTCCCGCTCCAGCATCGAGCCGCGCTCGAAGGCCAGGAACGGCGCCAGAGCGGGCGGCGGATCCGGCCAGCCGAGATCTTCCCGGCTCGCCAGATGCAGAACGTCGCGCCCGAAGCGCCGGTCGCGCAGCGCGGCACCGACCACGGCATGGCGGGCCGAGCAGGCGAAACCGTAATCCTCCCAGACGAACAGGTCGCCGAGATCGCGCATCGCCCGGTAGGCCGGATAGGGATCGCGGAAGAACTCCGGATCGCGGGGCGAGCGGGCAAAGCGGGCGGTCATGCGATGCGGCTCCGGACGGGTCGACTGGGACGGTTGATTGGAACGAGTGATTGGGACGGGGCTCGGACGGCGGGCCGCAGGCCGCGGCCGACCGGCTGACGGCACCCGGAAGATATTGGCAAATCTTCTAAAATCGTCTGTTGTTACACTATGTAACTCGACATTCCGGCGCGTGCAAACAAGGCTCGGAGCGGTTTCGCAACGTCACGAACGGAGCTTTCCGATGCGCCCTTCCGCCCGCCTCGCCCTCCTGTCCGTCCTGGCGCTCGGCGCCACAGCGGCCGCGCCGTCGGCCGCGCCGGCCAAACCCGCTTCCCTGCCGGCCTCCGGCAAGCCCTTCAAGCTTGCCGGCCTGACGGTCGTCTCCTGGTATCCGTCGACCCGCACCGCCAAGCTGCCACTGATCCTGTTCTCGCACGGCTATGGCGGCTGCGGCGCGCAATCGACCTTCCTGACCACCGCGCTCGCCAGCGCGGGCTACATCGTGGTGGCGCCGAACCATGCCGACGCCTCCTGCGGCCCGGGCGATCCGCCGGCGCCGGAAATCCCCTTCGAGCAGCCGGCCGCCTGGAACGACACGACCTATCTGTCCCGCAAGACCGACATGGTCGGGCTGGTCGCCGCGCTCAAGGCCGACAAGGCCTGGAATGCGGCGATCGACTGGACCAGGGTCGCCGGCATGGGCCATTCGCTCGGTGGCTATACGATGCTGGGGCTCGGCGGCGCCTGGCCGTCCTGGGACCAGCCGGTGATCAAGGCCGTGCTGGCAATGTCGCCCTATTGCGCGCCCTATCTGGACGAAGGCGCGCTCGGCAGCATCGCCGCGCCGGTCATGTATCAGGGCGGCACGCTCGACTATGCGGTGACGCCGACCGTCAAGCGCCCGGACGGCTGCTACGCGCGCACGGCGGCACCGGCCTATTTCGTCGAGTTCGCCGGCGCGGCGCACGATGCCTGGAGCAATCTCGGCAACACCAACAATGCCCAGATCATCTACTATGCGCGCAACTTCTTCGACGTCACCCTGAAGGGCGCAGACCCGTCGCAACTGCTGACCTCGATCGCCGGCGTGACGACCTATTGGTGGAAGCGCTGATCCGGCCAACGCCCGACGCGGTCAGCTGCGCCTGACCGCCACCGCTTCGCCGGCGGATCACTTCGCCAGCGCATCCTTCACGGCCGTGGCCAGTTGCTTCAGCGAGAAGGGCTTCGGCAGGAAGTGGAAGCTCTCGCCCTCGGGCAGGTTCTTGGCGAAGGCATCCTCGGCATAGCCGGAAACGAAGATGATCTTGAGCTCCGGCCGCTGCTTGCGCAACTCGCGTAGCAGCGACGGGCCGTCGAGCTCCGGCATGACCACGTCGGAGACGACGAGATCGATGCGCCCGCCGGTCTCCTCCATCACCACCAGTGCCTCGGTGCCCGAGCCCGCCTCGTGAACCGTGTAACCGCGCGAGCGCAAGGCGCGCGACGCGAAGGCGCGCACGGCCTCCTCGTCCTCGACCAGCAGGATGGTGGCTGAGCCGGTCAGGTCGGCGCTCTGCTGCTGCTGTCCCTCCGGGAAGGCCTTGTCGGCCTCGCGCTCGATCTCGGTCTCGACATGGCGCGGCAGCAGGATGTGGAAGGTCGTGCCCTTGCCGATCTCGCTCGAGCAGTAGACGAAGCCGCCGGTCTGCTTGACGATGCCGTAGACCGTCGACAGGCCGAGCCCCGTCCCCTGCCCGACCGCCTTGGTAGTGAAGAAGGGCTCGAAGATCTTCTCCATGATGTCCGGCGGGATGCCGGTGCCGGTATCGGTCACCTCGATCGAGACATAGTCGGCGGCCGGCATGCCGGGGGTCTTGTAGGCGAGCTTGTCGTCGGCGAAGACGTTGCGGGTGGCGATGGTCAGCCGGCCGCCGTTCGGCATGGCGTCGCGCGCATTGACCGCCAGATTGACGATGACCTGCTCGAGCTGGCTGGTATCGGCCTTGACCGGCCAGAGGTCGCGGCCATGCACGACGCTGAGCTCGACCTTCTCGCCGAGCAGGCGGGCGAGCAGCATATGCAAATCGGCGAGCGTATCGCCGAGGCGGATCACCTCCGGGCGCAGCGTCTGGCGGCGCGAGAAGGCGAGCAGCTGCCGGACCAGCGCGGCGGCGCGGTTGGCATTCTGCTTGATGTTCATGATGTCCTGGAAGGACGGATCGGTCGGCCGGTGCGAGGCGAGCAGCAGGTCGGAAAAGCCGATGATCGCGGTCAGCACGTTGTTGAAGTCGTGCGCGATGCCGCCGGCAAGCTGGCCGATCGCCTGCATCTTCATCGACTGGGCGAATTGCTGTTCGAGTTCGCGCTGCTGGGTCGTCTCCAGCGCGTAGACGATCGCCGTCTCGCCCTCGCCGTCGCCCTCCTGCACGGCCGAAACGAAGAAGCGCACCGAGCGATGGCGCTTGTCCTCGCCGCCGGCCAGTTCCGCCTCGATCGGCTGGATGTCGCCGCGTCCCTGGCCGGCCGCCTCCAGCGCCGCCGACAGGTCGGCGCGGCGGCTCTCGGCGACCTGCAGCACCAGCCGGCGCGCCTCGCCGCCCTCGCCGGTGCGAATGTCGCCGAAAAGCTTCAGGAACGGCGCATTGGTCCGGCCGATGCGGCCTTCGCGGTCGACCGAGGCGATCGCGATCGGGGTCGAATTGAAGAAGCGGGCGAAGCGGACCTCGGCGGCCCGCAGGGCCTCCGACACGTCCTCGCCGGGCGAGCGGTTCAGCACCAGCGTCCGGCTGTCGCCGAGCACGCCGGTGCCGGAGATCGGCACCTTGTGCATCAGCCGCACCGGCAGGCTCTGGCCGTTGCGCTTGACCAGGTCGAGATCGATGATCCGCGTCTTGTTGGCGTCGGCCGGCCCGTTCAGGTCGGTGATCAGGGCCGCGCCCTGGCCCTGGACGATGTCCTTCAGGCCGATGCCGCCGGGCTCGAACTTGGCCAGATCGTAGCCGAGCCAATCGGCCAGCGTCGCGTTCAGGTAGGTGATCCGGCCGCGCGGATCGGCCGAGAAGAAGCCGGCCGGCGCGTGATCCAGGAAGGTCACGACCTGCTGCAACTCCTGGAAGCTGGTCTCCTGCTCGTCGCGGTCGCGGGTGATGTCGGCCACCTGCCAGACGGTCAGGGCCGCCGGCGCGGCGCCGTTGCGGCCGGCCGGCAGGTCGAGCGGGCGGGACCGGACCCGGTACCAACGCGGGCCGCCCTCGGAGCGGCCGAGCGGCGACAGGGTGCGGATCTCCTCGCGCGCCACGCGCCGGTCGCGCGCCGCGGTGGCCAGCCGGAACATCGGCTCGGCGGCGTCGGGATCTCCGGCGAAGCTGCGCTCCACGGTGCGGATGTCGGTCGCCGCCTCGGCACGGATCAGGTCGGCATAGGCGCGATTGGCGTAGACGATCCGGCCTTCCCGGTCGGTCACGACGACGCCCTCCCCGGTCGTGTCCAGGAAGGCCTTGGAGAGCGGATGCCCGTCGCGGCGCGCGCCGAAGCGGACGAGCCCGATCGCCCCGGCGAACAGGGCGAAGACGCCGATGACGGCGAGCAGGCCGAGCAGGATCTGCACCCAGATCGCCGCGTCCTCACGCCGCATCAAGGCGAGCACCACCGCCGCACCGACAAGCCCGAGGGCAAGGGCGAGCAGGAGCCCGATGCTGCCGGTCTTTTCGGCCCTGTCGACCACAGGTTCGCTTCCCGTATTCCCCGTGTCCGCTTCGACCATGCTGCGATTCCCGATATCCTGCTGACATTACCGCAGTCTGCGCCGCACGGCGCGCCTTTTTCCCGGGCCCGCCGAGCGGCGTCGGCATCCGGTTGCGACCGTGCGGATCGACACGATCGGCGATGCCCGGCCGCATTGCACGCGGCCCGCTCCACCCCGAAGTCCCAACCGGAAATCCCGAAACCGCATGCCCGGACAAGGCCCGCGAGGGCCGCCGATCCGGGACCCACTCGCTTTCAGGCGGCGTCAAGATCCGAAACGAAAACAAACCGTTGCGACCCGCCGCGAGCAGAGTGGGCCCCGGCGCTCCGCTGACGCTCCGGCCGGGGATGCAGGCCGGGGGATCGGTCACAGGCCTTCGAGAACCACTCCCCTCCGTTCTGGCCACGCCCCGAAACCGCATTCCCGGACAAGGCCCGTGAGGGCCGCCGATCCGGGACCCACTCGCTTTCAGGCGGCGTCAAGATCCGAAATTAAAACAGACAGTTGCGGCCCGCCGCGAGCAGAGTGGGCCCCGGCTCTCCGGCCGGGGATGCGAACCGGGGGATCGGTCGTGGGCCTTCGAGAACCGCTCCCCTCCGTTCTGGCCACGCCCCGAAATCGCACCCGCGTCAGCGGCACGGCGGCCATGCCTTGCCGTCAAACCGCCATCCTGGCATTGATGCGGCAAGCGCGTCCGCCAGAGGCCCGCCGGGAGGAAGTTCATGCCAGCGGGACCGGGCGAGAGTGGGCGCGAGATCGCCTTCGACAGCGGCTATTCGTGGTTCCGGCTCGGCCTGTCGATCCTCCTGACCACGCTCGGCGGCGTCGGCATGTGGTCGGTGGTGGTCGTGCTGCCGATGGTGCAGACCGAATTCGCGGTCGCCCGCGGCGCGGCTTCCTTCCCCTATACGCTAACCATGGCCGGCTTCGCGCTCGGCGGCGTCATGATGGGGCGGCTGATCGACCGCTTCGGCATCGTTCGCCCGGTGATCGGCGGCACGATCCTCTTTGGGGCCGGCTATGTCCTGTCGGGCTTGGCGCCCAATCTCTGGGTCTTCGCGATCTGCCAGGGCTTCATGATCGGCGTCGGCTCGTCGGCGACCTTCGGGCCGCTGCTGGCCGACGTCTCGATGTTCTTCCGCGAGCGGCGTGGCCTCGCGGTCGCCCTGTGCGCCTCGGGCAACTACGTCGCCGGCACCATTTGGCCGAGCGTCGTGCAGCATTTCATGACCACCGCCGGCTGGCGGGCGACCCAGATCGGCATCGGCCTGTTCTGCATCGTCGCCATGGTGCCGCTGGCGCTGCTCCTGAAGCCGCGCCCGCCGTCGCAGATCGGCGCCGCCGGGGCGGTCTCGGCAGAGGGGCGGCTCTCCGCGCTCGGCCTGTCGCCGGCGACCCTGCAATGGCTCCTCGCCGCCGCCGGCATCTCCTGCTGCGTCGCCATGTCGATGCCGCAGGTCCATATCGTCGCCTATTGCGTCGATCTCGGCTACGGCGTGGCGCGCGGCGCCGAGATGCTGTCGCTGATGCTTGGGCTGGGCATCGTCAGCCGCATCGCCTCCGGTTTCGTCGCCGACCGGATCGGCGGCGTCGCGACACTGATGATCGGCTCGGTGATGCAGGCGGTCGCGCTGGTGCTCTACGTCTTCTCCGACGGACTGACCTCGCTCTATGTCGTCTCCGGCGTGTTCGGCCTGTTCCAGGGCGGCATCGTGCCGAGCTACGCGATCATCGTGCGCGAGTATTTCCCCGCCCGCGAGGCCGGCGCGCGGGTCGGCGTGGTGCTGATGGCGACGCTGGTCGGCATGGCCTTCGGCGGCTGGCTGTCGGGCGCGATCTACGACTGGACCGGCTCCTACGCGGCCGCCTTCCTCAACGGGATCGCCTGGAACCTGGTCAACATCGCCGTCTGCGCCTGGCTCCTGCTGCGCGGCCGGCGCGGCGCGGAGCCCGCCAGAGCTTGAGGCAAGCCATCGCGCCGAGACTGATCCCGGTCGAAACCCAACGACGGCGTCCCGCAGGCGTTTGATGGAACGGCCCCAGGGCCAAAGACCGAGTGGTGCGGATTCGCGAGACCGGTGGGAACCATCCGTCTTGATCGGGCCACGAGTGAACGAGCCTACGGAACCTCTTCGAAATCGAAGTCTTCGCAATACAGTTCAAAGATGTCCGACTGCTCGGCATCCCAAAATCTGTAGCGGTACCGGCCGGGATCGGCCTTTCGTTCGATCAGGGCGTCGATGGAGCTCAGCGTGTCCCATTCTTGCTGAAACCGGAAGCCGTCGACATCGATGAACCGAATGGCGAGCGTGCCTGATTCGATATTGAGGGGCGCTCGCGATAAAAGCATCTGGACATTGTATCCGGCATAGCGAAACGGATCGGTATTCTTTTCAAAGGAACATCTCTGAAGGTTATGATACCCCTTCGAAAGCGCAGCGTAGAGTGCATCAATCTTATCTTGCATTCGATTTCTCATCAGATTTCCAGATGATGTGGCGTCTTGATCTGAGCAGATCCGACAGCGAAATTATGATGTTCATGATTATTAATATTTATTAATTATTGTATTGCAATAAAACTCATGATCAAACATCAATAAAGTCGGCCAAGACGTATCATGATGCATCATCACTCGCTTGTATCCGACGAAAAAGAAAAGCTAGCAACTCAATAACTATAAAATAAATCCAATTAAATTTTATTCTCATGAAAATTAGTTCTCCCAATTTTGCTTGGAGAACATAGTACACCCTTCATTCAATTAGAATGTATAGATAAAAATGATTCTATAATTTATTATCGACGCCATTTTGTCACAAGTTTCGCATCTCTGCATTGGGCACATTGTCCTGAATACCGATCGAAATCGGAGGTCAGTCCGAACGCTCGCGCAATTACATTGATTTGTTGGCGCGGACGAATCCCCGCAATCTCGGCGATGCAGTCGTCGCAAAGTGCTGACGGTGCGCGGTCTTTGAGAAGGCGATAAACTATTTCTGGCCTGTCCATGTCAGAAGCATAACGCGATGGATCGCGGATTGCCATCCTTCAGTCTTGCTCGCCTGCATTGGATATTTGGCATTTCGGGCGGTGTTCTTGTGAATCTCCGCGTCAAGCGACTTTCAAAGCGACTCAATGGCCGCTCAATCAGTGAGGGAACTTCACGCATCGGAAATGCCTGCCAAAAGCAGCTCCGAGAGGCAGGACGGTACGAAAACGCCAACTGAATGGCGACATCGACTTGCCCCATGTCCCTTTCACTCGTCCCCATACCCTACGGCCGCCAGCCCTTGCGGCCCTGTTTCAGGCGCATGACGTAGCCGATCACCTCGGCGACGGCGCGGTAGTGCTCCTCGGGGATCTGCTTGTCGATGTCGACGCTGGCATAGAGCGAGCGGGCGAGCGGCGGGTTCTCGATCACCGGCACGTCGGCGCCCTTGGCGACCTCGCGGATCTTCAAGGCGATCTCGTCGACGCCCTTGGCGACGCAGATCGGCGCCGAGGTCGACTGGTCGTATTTCAGCGCCACGGCATAGTGGGTCGGGTTGGTGACCACGACGGTGGCGGTCGGCACGGCGGCCATCATGCGCTTGCGCGAACGGGCCTGCCGGATCTGGCGGATCTTGGCCTTGATCTCCGGATTGCCCTCCTGCTGTTTGTACTCCTCCTTGAGCTCCTGCTTGGTCATGCGCTGCCGGGCCATCCAGCGATGGCGCTGGAACAGGTAGTCGAGCCCGGCGACGAAACCCATCACGATCAGGACCGCGGTCAGAAGCCGGATGGCCAGCGACTGGGTGATCGCCAGGAGGCCGATCGCGTCCGTGGCGACGATGCTTTCCAGGCGCGGCAATTCGGGGCTGACCGCCATCCACATGCCGATGCCGACCACGGCGATCTTGATGATCCCCTTGATGAAGGTCGCCAGGCTCTCCGCCGAGAAGATCCGCTTCAATCCCGCCATGGGCGAGATCTTGGAGAGCTTCGGGATCAGCGATTCGCCGCTCCAGACCATGCGGTGCTGGATCATGTTGCCGGCGACGCCGGCGATCACGAAGGCGAGCGCGGGCAGGACCAGCACGGTGGCGAGGATCTTGCCGGCCTCCAGATAGACCGCGATCAGGCCGCGCCGGTCGACCGGGATCTCGTGCAGGTGGCCGAGATAGCCGGCCAGCGGCCGGGCTAGATCGCGCGCCATCGGGGTCGACAGGAAGGCGACCAGCACCATGCAGGCCGACAGCACGAAGAAGGCCGGCACCTCCTGGCTCTTGACCACGTCGCCGCGTTGCAGCGCGTCGTCGAGCTTCTTTTGGGATGGTTCTTCTGTCCTTTCTTCCTCGTCGTCGCCGCCCTCGGCCATCGCCTCACCTCACCGGTTCGACGAAGCGGCCGAGCCCGTCGCGGACATGCTCCATGTACCAGAGCATGATCGGGCCGAAGACCAGCGCGAACAGCGCGAGCCCGGCACCGATGTTGAGCGGCGTGGCGATGAAGAAGATCTGCAGCTGCGGCATCAGCTTGGAGAGCAGGCCGAGGCCGAGGTTGAAGACCAGCCCGAAGGCCAGGAACGGCGCGGAGATCTGCACGCCGATGCGGAAGGTGTCGGCGGTCAGCCTCAGAGCTGCCTCGGCGAAATCGCCGACCGGCATCAGGTCGCCGGGGCGGAACAGGCCGAAACTGCCGGTCAGCCCGGCGACGGCGAGATGGTGCAGGTCGAGGGTGAAGACCAGCGTCACGGCGGCGAGCGACAGGAAGTTGCCGAAGATCACGCCCTGCTGGCCCTGGGTCGGGTCGACCGCCATGGCGAAGCCGAGGCCGAGCTGGTTGGCGATGGTGGTGCCGGCGACCTGGGCGGCGGCCATGACCAGCCGCGTCGCCATGCCGATGAAGAGCCCGACGCCGATCTCTGCGACGAGCAGAAAGCCGAGCTTCGCCGGCGTCGCGGCGAGGCCGGCCGGATAGAGACCGCTCGCCACCGGATAGACCAGCATGGTGACCAGCACGGCGAAGACCAGACGGATGCGGGCCGGAATGTTGGTCTCCCCGATCGCCGGCATCAGCATCATCATCGAGCCGAGCCGCCCGAACATGAGCAGGAACACGATCGCGATGTCCGGCAGGATCGAGACGTTCACGGCCGCTCAGCTCCCCACGATCCGCGTCATGATGCGCACCATGTAGCCGTTGAGGGTCGAGCCCATGAACGGAAAGGCGACCACCAGCGCGACGAAGATGGCGAGGATCTTGGGCACGTAGACGAGTGTCGCCTCCTGGATCTGGGTCAACGCCTGCAGGAGGCCGATGATCACGCCGACCAGCAGCCCGACCAGCATCACCGGCGCGGCGACGACCACCAGGGTCCACATGCCGTCGCGGGCGATGTCGAGCACTTCGGCGCCGTTCATGGCATCCCCCGCCGCGCAAGACCCACCGCGTCCGGCCTCGGACCGGTCAGACGGGCATGCGCATGATTTCCTCGTAGGCGGCGATGACCTTGTCGCGCAGCGAGACCATGGTCTCCAGCGCCACTTCCGTCTCCGCCACCGCCGTGACCACGTCGATCACATCGGCCTTGCCCTTGGCATAGGCCAGCGTCTTGGCCTCCGCGCTCCGCCCTTGCTGCACGACATCGCCCATGGCGTCGCGGACCATGCCGGCGAAATCCGGGCGGGTCCGGTCGGCGAGCGGAGAGTGCCCCTGATCGGGACGATTCGCGAGCCCCTGCGCGACCTTGTAGGCATTGGCGGCGAAGTTGGCGGGAATGGTGGCCATCAGGCGCTCCAATCAGGCTCTGAGGATTTCCAGGGTCTTCAGGATCATCCGCCGGGTGGCGGTGACGACATTGAGGTTGGCCTCGTAGGACCGCTGCGCCTCGCGCATGTCCGCCGTCTCGACCAGCGTGTCGACATTGGGATACTTGACGTAGCCGCTCGCATCCGCGGCCGGATGGCCGGGTTCGTAGCGGCTCTTGAAATCGGTGCGGTCGCGCTCGACCTTGCCGACCTGCACGGTCTGGGCCTGCAGCTCGCGGTCGAATTTCGACGCGAAGGTCACGACCTTGCGCCGGTAGGGGTCCTGGCCTGGCGCGCGGGCGGTCGATTCGGCATTGGCCAGGTTCTCGGCGATGACGCGCATGCGGCCCGACTGCGCCTTCAGGCCGGAGGCCGCGATCTTCAGGGACTGGTTGAAATCCATTGCCATGGCTCAGGCCTTCTTGCCGATCGCGGTCTTGATGATGCCGATGGAGCGCTGGTAGAGCGACGTGACCATCTGGAAGTCGATCTGGTTGTCGGCCGCCTTGAGCATCTCCTCCTCCAGATTGACCGCATTGCCGTTGGGGGTGGTCTCGAACGGCTTCTGCCCGTCGGTTCGGAAGCTGGAGCCGATCGTGCGGCCCTGGATGTGGCCGGCCTCGGTGGTCGCGACCCGGATCGCGACCGGCGCAGGCGCGAGCGTGCCGCCGGCACCGCCGAGCGAGGGCTGCTTCAGGTCGACGGCGCGGTAGCGCGGCGTGTCCGCATTGGCGACATTGGCCGACAGCACGGACTGACGCGCCTGGTTCCAGCGCATCTTGGTCTTCAAGGCGTCGACCAGCGGCAGGTTGCCGATTGCCATGATGCCGTCCCCGTTTCCCATATGCCGGCGCCGAAGCGGCCCCGCGGGCACCCGGCACGCGCCGGCTACCGGGCAAAATAGTCCCGGTATATGGTTAACGGCCGGTTAACCGGCTGCATCGCTTCGGGACCGAATCCCGACGGCGACCGGACTTTCGACCGAATTCCGTGAAGGTTCGGTTTACGACGCGGTATTAGGCGCGGCAAAGTCTGCCGGGTCAGTTAGAATTCGCCGGCGCCCTAGATTCGGCAGTGCGGGCGTGCGTATGGAGTGGACCCGTATGCGGGACTGGTTGAATTCCCTGTTCGGGGTGGATGGCGGACGAGCGGCGCAGATCATCATCGCGTTGATTCTGGTCGTTATTCTCATCGTGTTTGTGGCGTGGCTGATCCGGCGCTTCTCCGGCGGTTCGGAGAGCGGTCTGTTCCGAGGCCAGGGGCGCGACCGCGCCCGGCTGGCCGTGGTCGACAGCGCCAATCTGGACGGACGGCGCCGTCTGATTCTGCTGCGCCGCGACGATGTCGAGCATCTCGTCATGATCGGCGGCCCGAACGACGTGCTGGTCGAGAGCCGGATCGTGCGCGGTGCAGCCGGTACGGTCGTCCGGCAGCCGCAGGTCGGCCGCGTCGAGCCACCGGCGGTGGCGCAGCCGGTCACCGGGCCGACCCCGACGCAGGCGATCGTGCAGCGGACCGAACTGCCGGCCGGCCCCGCATCGCCCGCGAAGGGCAGCGCCGTGGCGGCGGATCTGAAGGCCGCCCTGGGCGATCAGCGCCGACGCATCGCGGAAGCCGCGGCGGCCGCAGCGGCGGCCGCCAGCGACCGGCAGCAGGCCGCAGACGAAGCCGAACTGCCGCCCCCGACGCCGCGCCAGCCTCCCCGCATGGAGCCGCCGCGCAGCGACGGCGGCCGAGCGGACACGGCACGCACCGAAACCCATCGGCCCGAGCTTGCGCGGCCCGAGCCCGCGCGGCCGGAGCCAGCCCGTCCAGAGCCGTCGCGTGCCGAAAGCCGGACGGAGCCGCCCCGGGCCGAATTGCCCCGACCCGAGATGACAAGGCCCGAACCGCCGCGGCCGACCGAACCGACGCGGCCGCCGGAACCGGCCCGCACCGAGGCGACGCGCGGTCCGGCCCCCCGGCCGGCATCGATGCCGCTCGAGAGCGACTTCCAGGGCGAAGAGCCGACCATAGCGGTCCCGACGGGCTCGCGTCCCCAGCCCGAACGACCCGCCGCGCCGCCGCCGCCCGCACCCCCGCCGCCCGCACCCGCTGCCGAGGCGCGCCCGCCGCGGCCCGTGATGACGCTCCCAGGAACGCCGGCCCGTCCGGCACCGGCCGAGACCGAGCCGGACGGCAGCCACGAGGCGGTGGTCGGCGAGATCGAGCGGGCGCTGGCGGATCTGGCGACGGCGATCATTCCCGCCAAGTCCGAGCCGAGGCCCGGTTCGCGTCCGCCGGGCGCGCCCGTACCGCGCCCCGCCGTGCCGTCCCGCCCGCCCGCGCCGCAACCGCGGCCGACCGTGGTACAGCCCACCGTCCGTCCGCCGGAGCCCGAGACCGTCGCTCCGGCGCCGGTACCGGCGCCCGTGACACCGGAAGCCGCGGCACCGGCGCCGGCGCCGGCGCCCGCCCCCGTCGCCGCAGCCCCGGCTGCGCCGCCGCCGGCCTCTCCGCCGGGTGCCGCACCGGCCGCCCCGAAGGGACCGTCCGACGAATTGGAGGCCGAAATGGCCAAGCTCCTGTCGGAGCTGTCCGGTCCGCCGAGCCGATGAGCGGCGCATCGGCCGGCGGGCTCCGGTCCGCCGGGCCGCTCGAGCAAGAGACCGGGGTCCGCCTTCATCCGCCGGCCGGCGGCCGGCAGCGGGGCGCGTGATGGATCGGTTTCCGAGCGAGGCACGACAGGCAGGCGGGACCGACAGGGCGGCAACGTCCGTCCTGGGCGCATTCGTCCTGTTGGTCGCCTTCGCGTCGGGCGCCGCCGCGCAGGACATTTCGATCAATTTCGGCCAGGGCGGCACGGTCACCGAGCGTGCGGTGCAACTGGTCGCGGTGATCACCGTCCTGTCGCTGGCGCCCTCGATCGTCGTCATGGTGACCAGCTTCACCCGCATCGTGGTGGTGCTGTCGGTGCTGCGCTCGGCGATCGGCCTGCAGACCGCACCGCCCAATTCGGTGATGATCAGCCTCGCCCTGTTCCTGTCCGCCTTCGTGATGGGGCCGATCTTCAACCAGGCCTATGACGAGGGCATCAAGCCCTTGACCGAGCAGACGATCGAGCTCGATCAGGCGATCGAGCGGGCAGCGCTGCCGTTCCACGTCTTCATGCGCGAGCATGTGCGGGAGAAGGATCTCGAACTGTTCATCGAACTCGCGCGCGAGCCCCGGCCGGCCAGTGCGGAGGCGATCCCCTACCGGGTGCTGATTCCGGCCTTCATGATCTCGGAACTGCGCCGCGCTTTCGAGATCGGCTTCCTGCTCTACCTGCCCTTCCTGATCATCGACCTGGTCGTTGCCTCGGTGCTGATGTCGATGGGCATGATGATGCTGCCGCCCGTGACCATCTCGCTGCCGTTCAAGCTGATCTTCTTCGTGCTGGTCGACGGCTGGAACCTGATCGCCGGCAGCCTGGTCAAGAGCTTCGGATAGCGGGCGGCGCGCCGGCACGGATCGCCGGCGGCGGCCGGCGGCGCCCCGATCCGGCCGGCCTCAGTGCTTCTTGGCCGGGTCCGGCGCGGGATCGGCCTGGGCGAGCTTCGTGCCCGTGCCGTTGCCGACGGCCGGCTTCCGGGTCTCGGGCCGGGTGATCGAGGCGGTCCGCTCCGGTCCCTTCCGATCCGGCGAATTGGCCGCTGCGGGGCCGGGCGCCGCCGGCGGCTTGCCGGGCTGCGGATCGGCCGGCTTGGTGTCCGCCGGTCCCTTCATATACTGGCTGCGATACTCGTCCAGAAAGCCGCGCATCGTGTCGATGGCGGCGATCTCCTTGGCGATGGCGCGGAATTCGGTGCCCTGGCTCTGGATCGGCGCGGTCACCACGTCGAAGGTCGCTGAGCTCGGGCTGTCCTTCATCCGGTCGGCGAATTTGCTGCGCAGGCGCCCGAGCGCCAGATCGTCGCTGGCAAGCGCGTAGGCGACCGCGGCGCGGATCACGTCCTGACGCTCCTGGTCGTCGAGCGGCGTCGGTTCGTTCCATCGGCCGCCCAGCATGGTCTCCAGCCGTTCCCCGGCCTCGTGCCAGCGCTTGGCGCGCCACATGATGTCGGCGCGCAGGCGATCGACATCCGCCCCGCCGAGCGCGGACAACAGTTCGAGCGCCACATCGGCGCGGCCGGTCTCCGACAGGGCGCGGGCCTCGACCACGCGCCGCTGCCGCTCGACCGAGACCGGAAGCTGCGACTGCCGGGTCTTGTTGAGCACCGCCAGCGCCTTGTCGGGCTTGCGGTCGATCAGGTGGATCATGGCGAGATCGGCGGCGATCTGCGCCTTGGCGGCCCCGCGCAGGCGCTGGTCGATCTGGTAGGCGAGCAGTTCGGAGGCCTGGTCGAGCAGGTCGACGCCGACCAGGCGGTCGGCCAGCCGGCGCACGATCTCGTCGCCGAGCCGGCCGACCGGGGTCAGTTCGCGGAAATCGTAGTAGAGCGCCAGCGCCTCGACGGGCTTCAGCCGGTCGGCATTGCCGTCGAGATAGAGCGAGACGAATTCCCGCCCCATGTCGTCCTGCAGCAGCTTGGCGGTCTCCGACTGCGGGGCAACCTGCAGCGCGTTGCGCATGTTCTGGAAGGCCTCGCGATAGAGGCCGTGCTGCGCCTGCAGTTGCGCCATGAAGCGCAGCGATTTCAGCTCGATCTCGTCGCCGCGCCAGCCGAAGACCAGCGATTTCAGCCGCTCGATCGCCTCGGCCGCCTCGATCTTCTGGTCGCGGACCAGGACGCGCAGCCGGCGATATTCGGCCTCGGCCGCAGCCTTTCGATCGGCCGAGGCGGCGAGACGGTCGAGGCGCTCCATGGCGTCCTCGGGCCGGCCGGCGGCATCGGCGATGCGGGCCTGCAACATTTCGTAGCGCGCCCTGAGATCGGGGGCGATTTCCTCCGGCAGGATCTCGGCGAGCCGGGATTGCGCGGCGCGGAAATCGTTCAGTTCGACCGCGGCCTCCGCACCGGCCAGCACATAGGCGGCCTGGATGTCGATCGGATAGCCGCCGACCGCGCCGGCCCCCTTCTGGGCCGCGTCGCGCGCCTCGTCCCACTTCTGCTCGGAAGCGGCCGCGATCGTGCGCCACAGGGCGGCGTCGGGATTGTCAGCGACTTCGGTGCGCGAGAGCGCCCGCAGCGCCGGCGCTGTGCGCCCCGCCATGGTCTGGGCGGCGCCGAACAGAACGATGAAGCCGGGATCGCGCTCGATGCCGGGCTCGTCGGCGGCAAGCAGGCGCAGGATGCCGAGAGCCTCCGGCGCGAAGCGATGCGCGACGTAGAATTCGGCCAGCTGAAAGCGCAGCGGCGCCTTCTGCTGCTCGCCGGCCTCCGCGATCTGATCGATCAGGCCGCGCACCCGCTCGGTGAACTCGGCCGGGTCCTTGACTGCGAAGGTCGACGGATCGACCACCCGCCGCGCCGCCTTGCGCACCGGCTTCGGCAGTTCGTAGGACGGCGATCCGAGCGCACCGGTCGAGAGGGTCAGGCCGCGCTCGCGGGTCATGACCACGGAGTCGAACTCGATGCCGACCTTCAGGTCGTCGGTGCGCGGCACCACCGCCACGCCGTGGGCGGAGGCGAGCGTCTCCATTTCCGGGAAGCTGTAGGGCTTCAGGAGACCGCGCGGCGGGCCGAAGGCGGTGACGACGTAGAACATGTCGCCGGTCGAGGCGTCGTTGATCTCGTGCACGCTGCCGGCGTCGGATAGCGGAACCCGGATCAGCC
Source organism: Prosthecodimorpha staleyi (assembly GCF_018729455.1). NCBI lineage: Bacteria > Pseudomonadati > Pseudomonadota > Alphaproteobacteria > Hyphomicrobiales > Ancalomicrobiaceae > Prosthecodimorpha > Prosthecodimorpha staleyi. The sequence continues at coordinate 286,569 of NZ_JAHHZF010000006.1, forward strand.
CCTGCCCCTCCGAGCGGAACTCGCGCTTCAGGACGAGCGGACGGGCCGGTTCGAGCACCATCTCGCCGATCGACAGGATCCAGGAATTGCCGTCGAGACCGAGCGTGGTCAGCATCGGCTCGGTCAGCCGGATGCGCAGCACCTGGCCGCGTTCCGTCCGGTTCACGGACACGTCCGCGGCGGTGGTGCCGAGAACGGCCGCGATGGCGCGCAGGTCCATGGAGAGCTGCGTGTCGAACACGATCCAGAGATTGTCGCCGCGCTTGACCGCGGCGCTGGCGACCTTGCCGGGAAACGGAAAGGCGACCCGCACCACGCTGCCGATCCGCTTGGCTTCGACGCGGACGATCTTGACCGTGTTGGAGCGCCCCGAGCGGACCTCCGGGCGGGCCTCGCCGCTGGCGCCCGGATCGTCGCCGGCCTCCTCGTCGGCCATCGGAGCCGCAGCCGCCTTCTCGACCGCGGCGGCCGGCTTGGGCGGGGGCGCCGGATCGGGTTCGGGCGGCAGATCGATCAGGCTGGTCTTCACGGCCGGATCCGTGCCCGGAGCGGCAGCTGGCGGCCGCGCAGTGCCGGCCGCAGACGCGCCGGCCGGCTTGGCTTCGGGAGCCGTCCCGGGCTTGCCGGCCACCGGCGCCTTGCCGGCTTCGGGCGTCTTGCCGGCTTCGGGCGGGCGCGCCGTCCCCGGCGCGTTGACGACCGTGCGCTGCTTGTCCGCTTCCGGGTCGAGCACCTTGCGGATCGCGGCCTCGGCCGGATTGACGGCCTTCGCCGCATGCGAGAGGTCGACCACATAGGTCTGCTCCTCGCGGAAGGCCCGCACGTCGGCCTCCGGCGCGATGGTCATCACGACCCTCAGCTTCTCGCCGTCCGGTTCGGCGCGGATCTCGCGCAAAGTCGGCGGCGGATCGGAAATCACCGGCGCGAAGTCGATCTCGGCCAGCCGGTTGAAGGTCAGCGTGACCTTGTCGGCATCGCGCGCCATCTGGGTGTCGAAGGGGACGTTCCAGCCGAACGAGAAACGCGTGAAGGTCGGGTTGCGGCCGACGCGGAAATCGAGCTTGGCCAGGACCTTGACGCCGAAGCGTTGCTTCTCGGCCTCGCGCTGGGCCTTGAGCGCCGTCTCGGCGCGCTTGGCCAGTTCGAGGACCACGCTTTCCGGAAGCGTCGGCGGCGGGCCGGCCCAGGTCGCCGGCAGCAGGTCGACGAACAGGCGCTCGCCGGCCTCCATGGTGTTGATGCGAACCTGGCGGGTCAGCCCGAGGCGGATCGCCTGGCCGTCGGGATCGCGCCGGGCGATGGTGACATAGGGGGCGAGCTGGGTCGGCAGCCGCTCCACCTCCATCTGCACCGGCTCGGCGAACTGGATCACCAGGACGCCGTTGTTCACACGGCTGGTGAATTGCGGCAGCAATGCGCGGTCTTTGAAGGTGATGACGATGCGGCCGAACCCCTTCTCCAGGGTGGCGGCGATCTCCGCCTTGGCCCCGGCCGCGGCGGCCGGAGCGAGACCGGCCAGCATGAAGCCGGCGAGCAACAGGACGAGACGGCCGAGGACCGACCAGGAGGGGGACGCAGACACGGGAACCCATCGGCGAGAACAGCACCGTCTCCGACGGTAGTCCTGCGCGATGAAGGGATGTTTAAGTCGATCTCCGACTCAGCCGCCCTTGCCTTCGATTTTAGGCAAATCCCGGACCGGCGACGGCCCCGGATCGCGGCCCTTGCGGTTGGCGAGTTCCACCGTCAGCTTCTCGGCCGCGTCGGGGCTCATCTTGGAGACCACGTCGCCGAGCTTCTTCGGATTCATCTGGCGGGCGATATCGACGAGCAGTTTGGTGTCGAGACGGTCGAAGACGCGCGCGGCGTCCTTGGCCTTCATGGACTCGTACATCTTGACCAGATCGGTGATCTCCTTGCCCTTCTCGTCCTCCTTGGCGGCGGCGCCGGCACCGACCTTCTCCTCGATGGTCTTCAGATCGTCGATCCGCTTCTCGATCTTGCCCTCGGTTGCCTTGAGCAGGTTCTCGCGCGCCTCGAGTTCGCGCTCGCGCTGTTCCAGGAGCTTCCGCCGCTCGGCGAGCTTCTCCAGGATGGTGATTTCGGACAGGAGTTCGCTGCCGCCGATGGGCTTGGCCTCGGGCGGCCGTTCGGTGGTGATCTCGACGCGCGAGCGCGCGGTTTCGGCCGCCTTGGAGAGCGGCGTCTGCAGTTCCGGCGGACCGTCGCCCCCGCCATGTCCACCTCCCGAGCCCGATCCCGTGATGATCGGGTCCGGCGTCACGTCCTTGAACAGTTCCGCCGCACTGGGCAGGTTCCGGGACGCCGGCGGCTTCGCCGGCTGCGGACCGCCGGCGCTGGCGAGGTGGATCCCCTTCAGCGCCAGCAGGACCGCGGCGGCGAAGACCACCAGGGGGATGAGGCGGGGCTGGTTCATGCCGCCCGACCGTCCATGTCGCGGCGCAGGCTCGCGAGCCGTTCGGCCGACTGGGCGAACTTGGCCTTCAGTTCCGACATGCGCGGACGCGCGGCGGCGGCATCGGCAGCCGACGGCGGTGCCACGTCGGGCGCCTGCGCCTCCGGCATGGCCGACCCGCCGGTAGGCGGCGCGGGCTCGGCGGCGGCAGTCGCGCGCGCGGTGCGGGTGATCTGCATGATGCGCTCGAGCACCTGGCTGCCCTCGCCGATCTCGCGCGCGATCTCGACCGAGAAATACTCGGCCTCGCGCACGCGCTTGGCGAGCGTGCGGTCGCATTCGGTCGCCGCCTCGCGCAGGCCTCCGATCGCCCGCTCGGCGACTTCGGTGACCCGCACCAGTTCGCCGATGGTCGCCCTGAGCTGCGTCTCGTCCGCCCGCAGCCGCTTGAGGCGGGTGTTGAGCAGAACGCAGTAGCCGATCGTGATCGTCAGCAGAACGGCGACCACGACTTCGATGGCGATACTGATCCAGCTGCCGGTCATGATGGCTGCATGTCCTTCTGCGAGGCGGCCTTCTCGAAGGCGGCCAGGGTCATTTTGGGGCGTTTCAGATTGCGCGCGACGCGCACGGAGATGTTCTCGCCGACCCGGCCCATCTGGCCTTCGGTCAGGACGACGCCGCCGCAGGTGATGGTGACCGGGTCCTGCGGTCCCACGTCGAAGACCAGCGTCTGGCCGACCTCGAGATCGAGCACCTGCCGAAGCGGCAGGTCGCGCTCGAACAGCACGGCGTCGACGGCGATGTCGGCGGAATAGATCTCGGTGGCGAGATGGCCTTCCCAGATCGGATCGCGGCCGAACTTCTCGCCCATGAACATCTGGAGCAGAAGCTCGCGGATCGGCTCCAGGGTGGCGTAGGGGATCAGCACCTCGATCTTGCCGCCCCGGTCCTCCATGTCGATCCGGAACTCGGCCAGGATCGCCGCATTGGCCGGCCGCGAAACGGCCGCGAAACGCGGGTTGGTCTCCAGTCGCTCCAGGTTGAAGCGCACCGGCGACAGCGGCGCGAACGCGGCCTCGGCATCCGTCAGCACGATCTCGATCATGCGCCGGACCAGATTGGTCTCGATCGTCGTATAGGGCCGCCCCTCGATCCGGATCGGCGTCGTGCCGCGCCCGCCGCCGAGGAGCACGTCGATGATCGAATAGATCAGGCTGGAATCGACCGTCACCAGGCCGAAATTGTCCCATTCCTCGGCCTTGAACACGCCCAGGATGGCCGGCAGCGGGATCGAGTTCAGGTAGTCGCCGAAGCGCACCGAGGTGATGCTGTCGAGCGAGACTTCGACATTGTCGGAGGTGAAGTTGCGCAGCGACGTCGTGGTCAGCCGGACCAGCCGGTCGAACACGATTTCGAGCATCGGCAGACGCTCGTAGGAGACCATCGCCGAGTTGATCAGCGCGCGGATGCCCGACTGGTCGCCCGCGATCTGGCCGTCCAGGTTGAAGCCGAGGAGGTTGTCGATCTCCTCCTGGTTCAGGATGCGGTCGCCGCCGCGGGTCGCCTGGTCGAGGTCGGCGTCGCCGTCGTCGAGCAGTGCGCCCCAATGGGCGGCCATGTCGTCGGCACCCTCGACGCCCTGCTCGGCGAGCGCGGCGCCCCATTCGGCCGCGAGATCGTCGCCGCCGTCCTCGCCCTTCTGCTCGGCGAGCGCCGCCCCCCAGGCAGCGTCGATATCGTCGAGATCGTCGTCTTCCGGTCCCGCCATGGCGCCCTACTGGATGATGATTTCCTTGAACAGGACGGCGTCGATCTTGGACGGATAGATCGCCACGTTGACGCGCTTGGCGAGTTCCTCCTTGACGCGGAAGAGCCCGGCCGAGCCGTCGAGATCGGAAGTCCTGAGTTCGCGCAAATAGACCTGGAAGGCGTCGAGCACGCGCGGCAGCACCGGCTGGATCTTGCCGGCGACCGTCTTGTCGGTGACCTCCAGCGCGATCCGGACCTTGAGATAGGTGGCGCGCTGGTCGACCGTCGAGAGATTGACGGTCATCTCCGGCAGCTCGACGAACATCACATCCTTCTGCGGCGCGCCATGGCCGCCGGCGTCGCCGTGGGCGCCGCCGCCGCCCTTGCCGCCGAACATCCCCATGAAATAGGCGCCGGCCCCGCCGCCGCCGACGAGCACCACCGCGCCGACCGCCCCGATCAGCATCATTTTCTTCTTCTTGGCCTTGGCGGCATCGGCGTCGGCGGGCTTCTCCGCCTCGTCCTTCGGCGTCGGCTTCTTGGCCATCAGGGCTCCTCGGGACGTGCCCGCCCGGCATCCGAATGGACGCCGGTCGGCCACACCCCACCGTTGCGTGTCGGGCCGCCCGCGCATCGGCCCAAAACCGGCACGCATGCGGCTCTATGGGCGGGAATGCCCATCGATCCTGCACCGTCAACTCTTGCTTAGGAATGGTTAACGGGTCGTAAAGATTAACGGTTTGGCAAGAGATCCCCGCGCGCTGCGCCGCCCGCCCGCGCCCGCGCGCGAGGCTGGCCTCAGCGGCAAACTCTTCTCGGTCGACCGGGCGCGGCCCGGCAGAAACTGCCCGCAGCCTGGCGGCATGATATCAACTCTCTGATTTCATTGAATTCTGTGCCTGGCACGGTCTTCGCATTAACCATGTCGACCGTCCAGGCTGGGGAGCCGGGGAGCGGTCGCCGGGGAAGACCGAAATGGAAAATGCGCAGCTCGTCGGGCTGGCGCGTCAGGCCACGCTGCGACGGCAGCTCGATCTGATCGCCAACAACATCGCCAACGTCAACACCAACGGCTTCAAGGCGCAGACCCTACTGCTGGAAGAAACCCGGCAGCCCCAGGCGAGCGCCGACAGCTTCCTGACGCCCGACAGGCCGATCAGTTTCGTCATCGACGATGCCAATCTCTACGACTTCCAGCCCGGCCAGATGATGCAGACCGGCAATCCGACCGACCTGGCCCTCGACGGCAAGGGCTGGTTCGTCATCCAGACCGCCCAGGGCGAACGCTTCACCCGCAACGGGTCCTTCGCCATCAACAACGAGGGCCGGCTTGTCACCCGTGACGGCGACACCGTGCTGACCGACGCCGGGCCGCTGACGCTCGCTCCGAACGAGCAGACCCCGACGATCGCCGCCGACGGCACCATCTCCACCAACCAGGGCGTGCGCGGCAAGCTGCGCGTGGTCGACTTCGCCAATCCGGGCGAGCTCAAGAAGATCGGCGAGACGCTGTTCGAGGGCCAGAATCCGCAGCCGGCGACGCTGCCGCGCGTCGTCCAGGGACAGATCGAGAAGTCCAACGTCCGCGCGGTCGTCGAACTGACACGGATGATCGCGGTCGGGCGCGCCTACGAGTCGGTCGCGAAGTGGATGCAGGACGCCAACGACCTGCGCCGCAACGCGATCGAAAAGCTCGCCACGGTCAACTGAGGAGGGTCCGACCCATGAAGGCTCTCCATATCGCAGCCTCCGGCATGATGGCGCAGGAGCTCAACGTCGAGCTCATCTCGAACAATATCGCCAACATGCGCACGACCGGCTTCAAGCGCCAGCGAGCCGACTTCCAGGATCTGCTCTACCAGAACCTGCGCCAGGTCGGCTCGCAGGCCTCCGACGCCGGCAACGTGCTACCGACCGGCGTGCAGATCGGCTCGGGCGTACGCACCGCCGCCACCCCGCGCATCATGTCCCAAGGCACGGTGGAATCGACCGAGAAGGAACTCGACATCGCCATTCGGGGCGAGGGCTTCTTCCGCATCCTGCTGCCGGACGGCCGCACCGCCTATACCCGCGACGGCTCCTTCGAGCGCGACGCGACCGGCCAGATCGTCACCGCCAACGGCTACGCGCTCGATCCGGCGATCACGGTCCCGGTCAATGCCACCGGCCTGACCATCAGCCCGCAGGGCGCGGTTTCCGCAGTCGTCGGCACCGCCACCACCGCGACGGTGCTCGGCCAGATCCAGATCGCCCGCTTCGTCAACAAGACCGGCCTCGAAGCGATCGGCGACAACCTCTACCTGGAGACCGCCTCCTCCGGTGCCGCCCAGCTCGCCAATCCGGGCGACGAGGCCTACGGGCAGCTGCTCCAGAACCATCTCGAAATCGCCAACGTCAATCCGGTCTCGGAGATCTCCGACCTGATCGCCGCGCAGCGCGCCTACGAGATGAATTCGCGCGTCATCCGAGCCGCCGACGAGATGATGTCGGCCACCATCCAGTTCAAGTGACAGGCTGAGCCATGACCGCCCGCCCCGCCTTCCTCAAGTCCCGCGCCGCGGCCGCACTTGCGCTCGCCCTCCTGGCGACCGGCGCCGACGCCCGGCCCGTGCTGCGCGCGAGCGTCACGGTCGGCGCCGACCTCGTCACCATCGGCGATTTCTTCGACGATGCCGGCGCACTGGCCGACCGTGCCATCTTCCGGGCCCCCGACCTCGGCACCACCGGCACCGTGCCGGCCTGGCGGGTCATCGCGGAGGCGCGCGCGGCCGGCCTTGCCGACGCCACCGAGGGCAATCTGGTCGAGATCTCGGTCACCCGCAGCGCGCGCGAGATCGGTGCCGGCGAGATCCAGCGCCTGGTCGGCGCGGCGGTCGCCCGGCAGATGAACATTGCCGGTGCCGACAGTCTCCAGATCACCTTCGACGCCCCGCTCGAACCGCGGCTCGCCGACGAGCGCTCGGCAACCCCGATCCGCGTCGCCAGCGTCAGCCTGCTGCCCGGACAGGACCGGTTCGAAGCCCTGCTGCTGCTCGACCGCGGCGGCAGCCAGGACCGCATCCGGCTGCGCGGCGCCGCCGTCGAGGTCGTCGACATCCTGACGCTCGCCCGGCCGGTCGTGCGCGGCGAGGTCGTAACCGCCGACGATCTCGTCGTCGACCGGGTCCCGAAACGACAGGCCGGTGCGGTCAGGCCGATCGCCGCTGAGGAGATCGCCGGCCTCGCCGCCCGCCGCACGCTCAGGGCCGGCCAGCCGGTCGTCGTCTCCGACTTCACCAAACCGGTCCTCGTCCAGCGCGGCGAGACCGTCGCGATCGTGTTCGAGAGCCCGGGCCTGATCCTGACCGCACGCGGCCAGGCACTGGAGCCCGGAGCCCTCGGCCAGACCGTCAGCGTACTCAATCAGCAGTCCAAGCGCAGCGTGATCGGCGTCGTCACCGGACAGGGCCGGGTCACCATCGGCGGCCGCACGCCGGTCGCCAGTCTCGCCGGAGGTCCCAAGCCGTGAACACCACCCCGCTCGCCATCCTGCTCCTCGGCACGACGCTGCTGGCCGGCTGCTCGACCGTCGACCGGCTCGCCAATGTCGGCGAACAGCCGAAGCTCAGCGCAATCAAGGATCCGACCGCGGCGACCGGATATAAGCCGGTCAGCATGCCGATGCCGGAGCCGCAGGTCGCCGCCTATGCGCCGAATTCGCTCTGGCGCTCCGGCTCGCGCGCCTTCTTCAAGGACCAGCGCGCCGCCCGCGTCGGCGACATCCTGACCGTCAAGGTGACCATCGGCGACAAGGCCGAGATCGACAACGAGACCAAGCGCTCGCGCACCCACAGCGAGAATGTGGGTCTCACCGGCCTGCCGGCGGACGCGATCCAGAAGGTCATTCCGAGCAACAGCACGACCACGCCCGCCGCCCTGGTCGGCGACACGTCGAGTTCCGCCTCCGACGGCAAGGGCTCGGTCAACCGCTCCGAGACGCTGGCGACCAATGTCGCCACCGTCGTCACCCAGGTCCTGCCGAACGGCAACATGGTCATCGAGGGCAAGCAGGAGGTGCGGGTCAATTTCGAGGTGCGCGAGCTGATCGTGGCCGGGATCATCCGGCCGGAGGATATCGCCGCCGACAACACGATCGATTCCACCAAGATCGCCGAGGCCCGCATCGCCTATGGCGGCCGCGGCCAGATCACCGACGTGCAGCAGCCGCGCCTCGGCAACCAGGTCATGGACATCCTGCTGCCCTTCTGACGCCCCCGGCTCCCGTCCGGTGCCGCCCGTCCCGACGCGGCGCCGGCGCCCGCCTCAAGCACCCCGCCCCGCCCGTCCCTGCCCTAACATCCCTGCCCGACCGTCCATCTCCCAACGCCCCTCCCCGAACGCGCCGGATCCCCCCGGGACTCCCCACCCGGCCGGCGTATCGACGAGGCGCGGGTCCGCCCCGGGACCCGCGCCTCCCACCCTTCTCGACTTCGAAACCGGGATCGGACCGCCCGGCCGGTGGTCGCCGCCGGGCATCAGCCCGGTGCCGGGACAAATTCCGGTGCCGGGCCTCAGCCCGGTGCGTACTGCGCGAGGCCGTCGCCGAAAGACCAGTCGGCGAGACCGTTCTCGGTCAGGACCACCATCACGTCCTGCGGCCTGAGGCCGGCGCGCTCCGCTGCGCCGTCGGCAATGGCGCGGTAGAGCGCGCGCTTCTGGTCGTCGGTCCGGCCGCGCCGGAACGTGATGGCGACGATCGCGGCCTCCGCGCTGCGTTCGACACCGAGAAAGGTCGGGTCGATATCGAGGCCGCCGGCCGCGTGGCGGGCGACGACATGGAAGCGGTCGGCCTCCGGCACGCCGGCTTTGGCGACCAGGGCCCGGTGGACCGCGTCGGCCAGTCCCCGTACGCGCTCGGCGGCGAGTGCGGCCGGCGCATCGATTCGGACGAGCGGCATCAGAGCCTCCCGGCGTTGAGTGAAATCTCGAAGCCCCGGTCGCGCGGCGGACGCTGCCGGCGCGACGGCCGCGGGCTGGAGAGCCGCCGCAGGAGATTGCCGAGCGCAGCGCCAAGTGCCGCCGCCCGCTCGGCTTCCGCCTGACGCCGCAGCCGCGGATAGTCGGCCGGGGTTGCCGCCGACGGATCGAAGGCCGTGTGAAGAGCATCGTGCATGATTTCCTCCGCATCCGTTGGCGCCGTGGCGCGCGACCCGACGCCCGGACCACACCGGATGTGCGATCTCGCCGGCGCCGGCCGGAATGCGAGGATGCTATTCGATCCGGTTCGCCGTATAATCCGCGATCCGACGCCATCTCTCATGACAGAACTTCATGAATAAAGGCACGCCGACCGACGAACTGGCCACCTTCGTGCGGGTGATCGACCTCGGCAGTTTCGCCGCGGCGGCGGCCGATCGCGGGCTGACCGCCTCGGCGGTTTCCAAGATCGTGTCGCGGCTGGAGGACCGGCTCGGCGTGCGCCTGATCGAGCGCACCACGCGCCGGCTAGCGCTGACGCCGGAGGGCGAGACCCTGCTGGCGCGCGGCCGCGATATCGTCGCGGCGGTCGCTTCCGCCGAAGCCGAGGTGATGGCGGCGCGCGGCCGGCCGCGCGGCCTCGTCCGGGTGACCACCGGCACGGCCTTCGCCAAGCACCGGCTGGTCCCGCTGCTCCCCGATTTCCATGCACTCTATCCGGAGATCGCGCTCGAGCTCGCCGTCGCCGACCGTCGGGTCGACATCATCGGCGAGCAGATCGATGTCGCCATCCGCACCGGCCCGCTCGGCGATTCCAGCCTGATCGCCCGCACGCTGGCGACCTCGACCCGCGTGGTCTGCGCCGTGCCGGCCTATCTCGCCCGACACGGCGCGCCCGTGGTGCCGGCCGATCTCGCCGCCCATGTCTGCCTGCGACTGACCGGCTATGCCCGGCTGGCGGAATGGCCGATGCGCATCGACGGGCGCGTCGTGCCGCTGAAGGTCTCCGGCGCGCTGACCTGCGACAGCGCCGACGTGCTGCGCGACATGGTGCTCGCCGGCCTCGGCATCGCGCGGCTGGCCGCCTTCATGATCGAGGACGATCTCGCCGCCGGCCGGCTGGTGCCGCTGCTCGCAGACCACCATGTCTCCGAGCCCGTGCCGATCACCGCCCTGATGCCCCCCGGCCGGCAATCCCTGCCGCGGGTGCGGGCGCTGGTCGATTTCGTGGCCGCCCGGCTCGCCGCGCGCGATTGAGGCTGAGGGTCAGGCCCGCCAGCGCAGGACCCGCTTCTCGATCGCTCCGATCCCCTTCGACACGGTCAGCCCCATGGCGGACAGGACCAGGACGCCGGCGACGAGCTGGTCGGTCGCCATCAGGTTGCCGGCCGACAACACCAGCGCGCCGATGCCGTAGCGCGCGCCGATCATCTCGGCCGCGGTCAGCAGGATGATGCCGATCGAGGCGGAGATGCGCGCGCCGGAGAGGAGCGCCGGCATGGCGCCGGGCAGCACGATCTTCAGCACGATGGCGCGGGTCGGCATGCCGAAGCTCTGCGCCATGCGGACGAGGTTGCGGTCGACCCCGTCGACGCCGCCGAAGGCCGCGATGGCCATCGGCGAGAAGACCCCGAAGGCGATGGTGGCGACCTTGGACACCTCGCCGATGCCGAGCCACAGGATGAACAGCGGCAGGAGCGCGATCTTCGGCACCGGGAACATGGCCGAGACCATCGGCAGCGCCGTGGAACGGGCGAGCGACGACAGTCCGATGGCGAAGCCGACCACCGTGCCGGCCGCCGCGCCGATCACCCAGCCGAGGCCGAGCCGCCAGAGCGAGGCGGCCAGATGCTGCCAGAGCAGGCCCGAGGTCGCGAGATCGAGGAAGGCCCGGCCGACCTCTTCGGGCTTCGGCAGCGCCAGCGGGCTGATCCAGCCGAAATGCGTCGCCGCCCACCACAGGCCGAGCAGGCCGAGAAAGGTTGCGGGCGAACCGAAACGCAGGCTGCGCGGCGCGAAGCCGCCGCCGCGGAACGGCACCGGCCGGATCGGTGCGCCGGACGGGGATGCGGAGGCCGGCGCGCGCGCCGGATCGGCCGCGGCATCGGAGGGCAGCGCGGCCGGCTCAGCCATGGACCATCTCCCGGTCGGCCGCCGCCGCCTCGCCGCGCACCAGCTCCCAAATCTGTTCGCGCGCCGCGCCCAGTGCCGGCGAACCCTCGCGGCGCCGGTCGAGCGGCTCGGCGATCTCGACCACGGCACGGATGCGACCCGGGCGGCGCGACAGCACCACCACCCGGTGCCCGAGCCGCACGGCCTCGGCGACATTGTGGGTGACGTAGACGGCGGTGAAGCGGGTCTCGGTCCACAGTCGGACCAGATCCTCGATCAGCAGGTCGCGCGTCTGGGCGTCGAGCGCGGACAGCGGCTCGTCCATCAGGAGCACGGCCGGCTCGACCGCGAAGGCGCGCGCGATCGCGGTGCGCTGCTTCATGCCGCCGGACAGCTGGCGGGGATAGGCCGATGCGAAATCGGACAATCCGACCCGCGCCAGGGCCTCGGCGACCCGCCGCGCGCGCTCGGCCGCGCCGAGCCGGTGATGTTCGAGCGGCAGCGCAACGTTGCCGGCGACCGTGCGCCAGGGCACCAGCGCGAAATCCTGGAACACGTAGGTGAGCGGATTGAGCGAGGCGGCCGGCGGCGCGCCGCGCATCTCGACGCGCCCGGTCACGGGCCGCTCGAGCCCGCCGAGCATCCTCAGCAGGGTCGACTTCCCGCAGCCGGACGGCCCGAGCAGGGCGACGATCTCGCCGCTCGCGACCGTCAGCGAGATGTCGTCGAGCACGGTCAGGCCGTCATAGGCATGGCCGAGGCCGGTCGCGATCAGGTCCATCGATCCGCCAGCCCCGTGCCCTTGCGTCCCGGCCGGGTCCGCATCACTTGGCGAAGGAGATGTCGACGAAGCTCTTCGCGTCCACGTCGGCACCGACCAGCTTCTCGGCCTTCATCCAGGCGACCTGACGCTCCAGATCGGCGAGATCGACCCGCGCCCGGTCGTCGACGGCGACCGCGGCGGCGAAGACCTTCGGGGCCGCGGTCTCGGCCGCTTCCGACGGATAGACATGCTTGGCGACCAGCGCCGCGGTCGCCTTGGCGGCATCGTCGAAGATGCGCTCGCCGGCGCCGTCGACACGCATGAAGGCGGCCGCATAGTCGGCCATGCCCTTCTGGTAGGCGCGCACGAAGCGCTCGGTCAGGTCGCGATTGCCGGTCGCCACCTTGCTGGCGACGAACAGCGCGCCGAACTGGTACTGGGCGAGATCGGAGAACCAGCCGATCAGCTTGGCCTCGCCGCGATCGATCATGCCGCGGGCGAGATGCGGGGCGATCAGGGCGCCGTCGACCTGGTTGGACTTCACCGCCGCCATCATGTTGGGCAGGGTCTGCAGCGGCTTCATCTCGACCTTGGCGAGATCGAAGCCCTTGGCGGCCGCGATCTGGCCCATCTGGTAGTGGAACGAGGAGCCGACCTGGGTGATCGCGATCGCGGTGCCGGGCAGCTTCTCGAAGGCGTTGAAGCCTTTCGCATAGGCCTCGTTGGAGGCGATCAGGGCGTTGCCCTTGACGCCCTTCTTCTCCATACCCTGCGAGGCGACGACCTTGAGCGCCCCCTTGGCAGCGAGATTGAAGGTGCCGGCGGTCAGCGCGGTCAGCCCGAACTGGAGATCGCCCGACGCGATGGCGACGGCGATCGGCTGGGCGGCCTCGAAGAACTGCAGGTCGAGATCGATGCCCTCGGCGGCGAAATAGCCGCGCTCCTTGGCGATGAACAGGCCGCCCGAGGACACGAAGCGCAGCACGCCGACCACAACCTTGTCGGCAGCCGCGGCCCGCCCGGGCAGCATCATGGCGGCGAGCCCTGCGGCTCCAAGTCCTGCGAAGCCGCGCCGCGAAATCCCGCCCATGTCTGCCTCCCGCACGATGTTCGTTCTTGATTTCGGCCGACGGCCGAAATGCCGGCCGGGCCGCAAATTGTCTCGGCGCCGCCGCCCGGGCTGACCCGCCTCGTCTGGACGGACCCGTCCCGCCATGGCGGCGACGTTGCCTTCGACCGGCGACGGCCGCAGGCTCCACCCGCCCGCACGATGCCGTCCCGCCGGGTGGTCCGGCATCGGCAGTCTAGCGCAGGCCGACCGTCGGCGAAATCGCCGCCGCGCCCGATGCGTCGCGGCTTCCGCCCGGACGCCCGCCAAGGGTGCGGACACGACCGGCGCTTCGGAGCCAATTCCGTTTCAGGGCGCCCGGCCTCTCGATGCCGGAAGCCATTCGGCGTCAGTCGTCACGGTAGACCCGCTCGCGCCGCTCGTGGCGTTCCTGCGCCTCGATCGACAGTGTCGCGATCGGGCGCGCATCAAGCCGCTTCAGGGAGATCGGTTCGCCGGTCTCCTCGCAATAGCCGTAGGTCCCGTCGTCGAGCCGCTTCAGCGCGGCGTCGATCTTGGCGATCAGCTTGCGCTGCCGGTCGCGGGCGCGCAGTTCGATGGCACGATCGGTTTCCGAAGAGGCGCGATCGGCGAGGTCGGGATGATTCTGGCTTTCATCGGCCAGATGCTGCAGAGTCTCTTTGGACTCCTTCAGGATATCATCCTTCCAGGCGTTAAGCTTCTTGCGGAAATACTCGCGCTGACGATCGTTCATGAAGGCCTCGTCGTCCGACGGGCGGTAATCCTCATCGAGCTCGATCGACACCATATGTCTTGCGTCTCCCATTGATCCCCCTCGCGAGGCGGGCGGAATATAGACACGGTACGGACCGGATACAACGCCGCATCGACGACGCGCGCATGAACATTCGCCAACGCCCAAAAATAAGGCGATCCACGGACTTAGGAGCTTTTGTCGAGATTGGCGGTGACGCCGCCGGGTCCGCGCTGCCGTCGGGAGCCACTGCCGGCACGGATCCGGATCGCCCCGCGTGGGCCTATTCCGGGAAGCGGCCGCGTTTGGCCAGTTCCACGCGGGCGCGCAGTTCGATCTCGTCGAGCAGCGCATCGACCTCGGCCTCGCCGGCCTCGGCCCGCTCGCCGAGCACGCCGGCAAGCCGTTCCAGCCGCTCCGGCGCGATCTCTCCGGACAGGAGATCGACCCGGATGTCGTCCAGGATGTCGAGCATGGCGAAGCCGCGCTTGACCGCCTTGCGCCGGCGCTCGTTCGGCGCATCGACCGCCTGCAGGGCCATCAGGGCGGCGACGTCGTAAATGCCGGTGGCGGCGGCGGTCGTGGTGGCGCGCTGGGTCTGCTGCTCTGGCAGCACGAAGCCGGTCCCCGCCCCGGTCTTCCGGGAGGCGCCCGGCCCCGCCGCAAGCCCCGTCCGGTTCGGCCCCTCGATCCGCATCGTCTCACCCCATTCCCGGCACCCGGCAGATCCGAATTCCTGCACGGTCCGGACGTCTCCGGTCGGAGGATTCGCCGGCATGGTTAACGAAGCCTTAACGACCCGGCAGAACTTGCCGGGCCCCGACGCTTCCTGCCGGTGAAGAAGGGGTCCGTTGAGCCCCCGATCGACCGCTCGCGCGCGGCATATCCCTGACGAACCAAGCGTTTTCGCATCCCCGCCGTCCTGGCACGGACCTCGCAAGGTTCTCTGGCGAAATCTCTGGGAGACCTCGTCCGATGCCGCGAAACGTCGTGAAGCGCCTTGCCGCCGTGCTGCTGTGCGGTCTGGTCGTCCTGCCGGGCGGCGCGGCGCCGGCGGCGGCGGCCTCGCGAATCAAGGATCTCGCCTCGATCGAGGGCGTGCGCGAGAACCAACTGGTCGGCTACGGCCTGGTGGTCGGCCTCAACGGCACTGGGGACAGCCTCAACAACGCGCCCTTCACCCGGCAATCCCTGCAGGCCATGCTGGAGCGGTTGGGCATGAACACCCGCGGTGCCAACCTGCGCACCGCCAATGTGGCCGCCGTCATGGTGACCGCCAACCTGCAGCCCTTCGCCACCCAGGGCAGCCGCATCGACGTGAACGTGTCCGCACTCGGCGACGCCAAGAGCCTGCAGGGCGGTACGCTGCTGGTCACCCCGCTGCTCGGCGCCGACGGCGAGGTCTATGCGATCGCGCAGGGCCCCCTCGCCGTCTCCGGCTTCGTCGCCAAGGGCGACGGGGCGAGCGTCACCCGCGGCGTTCCGACCACGGCCCGGATCGCCTCCGGCGCGATCGTGGAACGCGAGATCGAGTTCAAGCTCGCAACCATGAATTCGGTCCGCCTCTCGCTGCGCAATCCGGACTTCACCACGGCCCGGCGCATCGCCCAGGCGGTCAACGATCTGCTCGGCCAGCCCGTCGCCGAACCGACCGATCCGTCCAACGTGCGCATCACGCTGCCGCAGAAGTTCAACGGCAACATCGTCGACCTGATCACGGACATCGAGCAGCTCGCGGTGCAGCCCGACCTGCCGGCCAAGGTGGTGGTCGACGAAGCCTCCGGCATCATCGTGATGGGCCAGGACGTGCGCGTTTCCACCGTCGCCATCGCGCAGGGCAACCTGACCGTCACGGTCACCGAGGATGCCCAGGTCAGCCAGCCGAACCCGCTCTCGCAGGGCCAGACCGTGGTCACGCCGCGCACCCAGGTGACCGTCAATACCGACGACAAGCGCCGGCTCGGCATCGTGCGGGAAAGCGTCTCGCTGCGCGAGCTGGTCGATGGCCTCAACGCCCTCGGGGTCGGTCCGCGCGACCTGATCTCGATCCTGCATGCGATCAAGGCCGCCGGCGCGCTCCAGGCCGAAATCGAGGTGATCTGATGCGCATGACCGCCGACATCGCCATGCCGCCGTCGGCTCTGCACAGCGTGCCGACCGCCGACAAGTCCGGCGATCGCGCCAGCCGGATGCGCGCCGTCGCGCAGGAATACGAGTCCGTGTTCCTGTCCAGCATGCTCAAGCAGATGATGCCGGAGATCGATGCCAAGAGCCCGTTTCACGGCGGCTCGGCCGAGGAGACCTGGCGCGGCATGCTGGTCGACCAGTACGGCAAGTCGATCACCAAGGCCGGCGGCATCGGCATCGCCGACGCGGTCTATCGGGAATTGATGAAGGTCCAGGAAGGAGCCCGGTCGTGAACGACGTCTTCTTGTCCTCCGACGAGAACCCCGAAATCCTGGTGATGACGCCGGCCGCGGCGGAATCGATCCTCGCCGAACTCTCCGACACCATGGAGGGACTGATCGGCGCCATCGAGGAGGAGACCCGCCTCGTCCGCGCCGGCGCCCTCATCAAGGCGAGCGAGATCGAGCCGGAAAAGTCCCGCCTCGCCGCCGCCTATGTGCGCATCCGCGGCCGCGTGAAGACCAACTCGGTCGCGCTGGCCCGCCATGCCCCGGCGGCCGTCGAGGCGCTGCGCCGGCGCCATGGGGAGTTCGCGGACCTGCTCAAGACCAACCTCGCCGTGCTCGCCACCGCGCGCGAGGTCGCGGAGGACATCCTGCGCAACGTCTCGGAATCTGTCGGCCGGCAGGCCGGCCCGCGTACCTATGGGCCGGGCTCGACCGTGCGCCCCGCCGCACAGGTCGGCGCCCGCGGCATCGCGCTCGACCGGAGTCTCTGAGCGGCGTCATCGAGTCCCGTCCCGCTGCGGAAGGTTAACGCGGCAAGTCCCGAAATTCACGCATTCGATTTAAACGCTGCGGATATTCAACAGGATGCTTTGCCCAACATCCTGCGGCCGCGTCGAATTCACACGCGAAGACTCTCGGCAATTCGCCGATACCTGGAAATTCGCCATGATGAATTAACGAACGATTCAATCCGGCGGCCTAGCGTGATGGCGTTAGTAAGTGCGGGTCCAGGAGGACCCAGGAGATAGCCATGGACACCGGGTTGACCAGAACGGTCGCGAGCCCGCAGCCAGTGGCTCCTGCCCGACCGCCGGAGCTCTCGGCCGCGACCAAGACGGAATTGCCGATCGAAGCCACCGTGACGCAGGCGACCGCGTCCGGAGAAGCGCGCGGACGCGACACCCAGGCGGAGAGCCAGGCGGCTCGCGCCGGCATCCAGCTTCCGAGCCTGCGGCGCCGCGAAATCGAAAACGATGCCGCGACCGGCATGATCGTGATGAAGTATATCGAGGAGAATTCTGGCCAGGTCGTCGACCAGGTGCCGGCAGATGCCTATCTGCGCATGAAGAACGCGCTCAACGTGCTCCTCGACTCGGACATGAACCAGAGCCACGTCGCGCAGTACAGCGCCTGAAAGGGCGCTGTCGCCGGCCGGCTGAGCCCCGCCGCCCGTAGGGGCCGGCGGCTTTTGGCGTTTCTTGCCGACCGGCGCCGTCCGTAAACTGAAGATTCACCGTGAATCCTCCGTAAGTCAGTCTAGCGACGATTCAGACTCTGATAGCCAAAGCAACAAAAGCCCCAAAACGGGTTTCTATTCTTGATTTGGCGGAAAGGAAAACCCGGCCAGGGTGCGGCGTCTTCAGAAGGAGACGTGGACTAACCCCCCAGGACGGGATCTAATCAATGAGCGATATCGTTCTCTCGAAGGGCATCAGGTCGAACCTGATGCAGCTCCAGAATACCGCCGCCAACGTCGCGCTGACCCAGGGCCGCCTCGCCACCGGCAAGAAGGTGAACTCGGCCCTCGACAACCCGGCCAACTTCTTCACCTCGCAGTCGCTGTCCAGCCGCGCCAACGACCTGTCGAACCTGCTCGACGGCCTGTCCAACGGCATCAAGGTGCTGGAAGCCGCCGACAACGGCCTCAAGGCGATCACCAAGACCGTCGAATCGCTGCAGTCGACCGTGCTGCAGGCGCGCCAGGACAAGTCCAACAAGACCGAGTCCTTCACGCTCGACGCGACCGCGATCGGCACCTCGTCGGTGAAGAACATCTCGTTCTCCGGCGGCGCCGTCGGTTCGACCGCCGTCAACATCGCGCTGAACACGACCTCCTCGGCCGCCGTGCAGAGCACGGTCGCGGGTTCGGCCGCCTACACGGCCCCGACCGCCGGCTCCGCGGCGACCTCGGGCGGCGTGACGGCCTCGGGCACCTTCGCGTCGTTCACGCTCGGCGCTTCGGACACGCTGAAGTTCAATGTCTCGGTCGACGGCAGCGCCCAGGCCCTGACCTTCACCCAGGCGGAGGTCGACACGGCCCTCGGCGGCGGCAACGGCGCGATCACCTCGGTCGACGAACTCGCGACCGTCATCAACTCCAAACTGACCGGCGCGACCGCGTCGAACAGCTCCGGCGACCTCACCCTCACGTCGACCAGCACCGGCACCTCGTCCAACGTCAGCGTCACCTCGGTCGCCATCAACGACGGTTCGTCCGACACGGCGACCAACGACACCGGCTTCAACGGTACGACCGGCCAGACCGGCACCGCCGGCGCCGCCGCCGTCGCAGCCGTCGACCGGGTGATCTCGATCTCGGACGGCACCAACACCGCCAACATCACGCTGACCTCGGCCAATGCCGGCGATGCCGCCACGGCCGCGACCTACATCACCTCGCAGCTGACCTCCGCCGGCATCACCGGCACGGTCAGCAACAGCTCCGGCACGCTGACGCTCGCCGGCGCCTCGGACGGCTCCAACAGCCTCACGGTCGGTGGTGCCGGCGCCTCCGCGGTGTTCGGCGCGAGTGCCACCACCACGGCCGGCACCGCCGCGGTGACCGGTGCGGTCAAGTCGGTCGACGAACTGGTCACGGCGATCAACGGCAACTCGTCGCTGACCGGCAAGATCAAGGCGTCCAACGACAACGGCAAGCTGCGCATCGAGAACATCTCGACCTCCGACCTGACCGTCACCGGCGCCAACTCCTCCGGCTCGGTCACCGGCTCCGGCTCGGCGACCAACACCATCGGCGCCAACGAGGTGCGCAAGAACCTGGTGACGCAGTTCAACGACCTGCGCGGCCAGCTCGACAAGCTGTCGGACGACGCCTCGTTCAACGGCGTGAACCTGCTCAAGGGCGACAAGCTCAAGCTGAACTTCAACGAGAACTCGACCTCCACCCTCGAGATCCAGGCGAAGGACTCGGCCGGCGCCGTCCGCGAGATCACCAACGCCAAACTCGGCGTCACGGCCGCCACCAATGCCGAGTTCGAGAGCGACTCCTCGCTCGACAGCCGCGTCGAGAGCCTGCGGTCGTCGCTCGACACGATCCGCTCGCAGTCGTCGTCGTTCGGTTCGAACCTGTCGATCGTGCAGAACCGGCAGGACTTCACCAAGAACATGATCAACACGCTGCAGACCGGTTCCGACAACCTCGTCCTGGCCGATGCCAACGAGGAAGCCGCCAACCTCCTGTCGCTGCAGACGCGTCAGCAGCTGTCCCAGACCGCCCTCTCGCTGGCCAGCCAGGCCGACCAGGGCGTGCTGCGCCTGTTCTGATCGCTCCGGACCTTCGGTAACGTTGCATTAAGGGTGCGGCGGGGTTTGGTCCCCGCCGCACCGGATTTTCGAAATTCCTTCGCGTCCGCTAGGGGAAAGGGTCGAGTTTCAGACTGCGAATTAACCGACTGGCAAGACCCGCATGGTGTCATGACCCATCTCTCAGGATGAGAGGCGTCAATAGCACCCAGGATGGGAGCCAGTACTATGAGTGATATCGTCCTTTCGAAGGGCATCAGGTCGAACCTGATGCAGCTCCAGAATACCGCCGCCAACGTCGCGCTGACCCAGGGTCGCCTCGCCACCGGCAAGAAGGTGAACTCGGCCCTCGACAATCCGGCCAACTTCTTCACCTCCTCCTCGCTCTCCAGCCGCGCCAGCGACCTGTCGAACCTGCTCGACGGCCTCTCCAACGGCATTAAGGTGCTGGAAGCCGCGGACAACGGCCTCAAGGCGATCACCAAGACCGTCGAATCGCTGCAGTCGACCGTCCGCCAGGCGCGCCAGGACAAGTCCAACAAGACCGAATCCTACACGCTCGACACCGCCTCGATCGGCACGGCCACGGCGAAGAACATCTCGTTCTCCGGCGGCGCCGTCGGTTCGACCGCGGTCAATATCGCGCTGAACACCACGTCGACCGCGGCCGTCGCGAACTCGATCGCCGGTTCGGCCGCCTACACGGCCCCGACCGCCGCGGTGCAGAGCACCGTCGCCGGCTCGGCTGCCTACACGGCCCCGACCGCCGGCTCCGCGGCGACCTCGGGCGGCGTCACTGCGTCGGGCACCTTCGCGTCCATCTCGCTCGGTGCTTCGGACTCGCTCGAGTTCAACGTCTCCGTCGACGGCAGCGCCCAGGCCCTGACCTTCACCCAGGCCGAAGTCATCACCGCGCTGGGCGGCGGCGGCGGCACCATCGCCTCGGTCGATGAACTCGCCACGGTGATCAACTCCAAGCTGACCGGCGCCACCGCGTCGAACAGCTCCGGTTCGCTGGCCCTGACCTCGTCGTCCACCGGTACGTCGTCGAATGTCAGCGTCACCTCGGTCGCGATCAACGACGGCTCGACCAGCACGGCCACCAACGACACCGGCTTCGACGGCACCGCCG
This sequence comes from Prosthecodimorpha staleyi, assembly GCF_018729455.1. Classification (NCBI taxonomy): domain Bacteria; kingdom Pseudomonadati; phylum Pseudomonadota; class Alphaproteobacteria; order Hyphomicrobiales; family Ancalomicrobiaceae; genus Prosthecodimorpha; species Prosthecodimorpha staleyi. The sequence goes on from NZ_JAHHZF010000006.1 coordinate 307,201, forward strand.
GCCAGACCGGCACCGCCGGTTCCGCCGCCGTCGCAGCCGTCGACCGCGTGATCACCATCTCGGACGGCACCAACACCGCCAACATCACGCTGACCTCGGCCAATGCCGGTGATGCCGCCACGGCCGCGTCCTACATCAACTCCCAGCTGACCTCCGCCGGCATCACCGGCACGGCGACCAACAGCTCCGGCACCCTGTCGCTCGCCGGTGCCGCCAACGGCTCCAACAGCCTGACGGTCGGCGGCGCCGACGCCAACGCCGTGTTCGGCGCGGGTGCCACGACCACGGCCGGCGCGGCTGCGGTCGACCGGGTGATCTCGATCTCGGACGGCACCAATACCGCCAACATCACCCTGACCTCGGCCAATGCCGGCGATGCCGCCACGGCCGCGACCTACATCACCTCGCAGCTGACCTCCGCCGGCATCACCGGCACGGTCAGCAACTCGTCCGGCACGCTGACGCTGACCGGCGCCTCGAACGGCTCCAATACCCTGACCGTTTCGGGCGCGGGCTCGACGTCGGTGTTCGGCGCCAGCCCGACCACCACGGCGGCGACTGCAGCCGTGACCGGCGCGACCAAGTCCGTCGATGAAATCGCCGACGCGATCAACGCCGACTCCACCCTGTCGGGCAAGGTCAAGGCCTCCAACGACAACGGCAAGCTGCGCATCGAGAACCTGTCGACCGCGGACCTGACCGTCGGCGGCGTGAGCTCGACCGGTTCGGTGACCGGCTCCGGCTCGGCCTCCAACACGATCGGCCCGAACGACATCCGCAAGAACCTGGTGACGCAGTTCAACGACCTGCGCAACCAGCTCGACAAGCTGTCGGACGACGCGTCCTTCAACGGCATCAACCTCCTGAAGGGCGACAAGCTCAAGCTGAACTTCAACGAGAACTCGACCTCCACCCTCGAGATCCAGGCGAAGGACACGGCCGGCAACGTTCGCGAGATCACGAACTCGAAGCTCGGCATCGATGCGGCGAGCAACGCCGAATTCGAGGACGACGCGCAGCTCGACGAACGTCTGAACACCCTCAAGGAATCGCTCGACACGATCCGCTCTCAGTCGTCGTCGTTCGGTTCGAACCTGTCGATCGTGCAGAACCGGCAGGACTTCACCAAGAACATGATCAACACGCTGCAGACCGGTTCCGACAACCTCGTCCTGGCCGATGCCAACGAGGAAGCCGCCAACCTCCTGTCGCTGCAGACGCGCCAGCAGCTGTCCCAGACCGCCCTCTCGCTGGCCAATCAGGCCGACCAGGGCGTGCTGCGACTGTTCTGATCGCTGCGAAGACTGTTCGGACGCCATCGGCGGCGGGGTTCTCCCCGCCGCCCTTTTCGCGTTCATCCGGATGAATCTCGGCACAGCGTGTAAACACTTCATTAACCCTAATGAGTGCTTAATGCCCCGAACAGTAATCGACTCCGCGTCGAGGCCCTGCGAGGGAAGCCAAAGATGTCCGATATCGTCCTTTCCAAAGGCATCCGCAACAATCTGCTCCAGTTGCAGAACACGGCGGATAAGGTCGCCCTGACGCAGGGGCGGTTGTCGACCGGCAAGAAGGTCAATTCGGCACTCGACAATCCGACGAATTTCTTCACCGCCGCGTCGCTGACCAGCCGGGCGAAGGACCTGACCAACCTGCTGGATGGTCTGTCGAGCGGCATCAAGGTGCTGGAAGCCGCCGACAACGGCCTCAAGGCGATCACGCGGACGATCGAATCACTTCAATCCACGGTCCGTCAGGCGCGCCAGGACAAGACCTTCAAGTCGCAGACCTATTCGCTCGACACCACGACGATCGGCACCTCGGCGCTGAAGAACATCTCGTTCTCCGGTGGCGCCGTCGGTTCGACCGCGGTCAACGTGGCCCTGAACACCACCGCCGCAGCGGCCGTCCAGAACACGATCGTCGGTTCGGCCGCCTACACGGCGCCGACCGCGGCGGTGCAGAGCACCGTCGCGGGCTCCGCCGCCTATCAGGCCCCGACCGCAGCTGTCGCCGCGACCTCGGGCGGCGTCACCGCGTCGGGCACCTTCGCGTCCTTCTCGCTCGGTGCGTCGGACACGCTCGAGTTCAACGTCTCCGTCGACGGTTCCGCGCAGGCCCTGACCTTCACCCAGGCCGAGGTCATCACCGCGCTCGGCGGCGGCGGCGGCACCATCGCTACCGTCGATGAATTGGCCACCGTCATCAACTCCAAGCTGACCGGCGCCACCGCCTCGAACAGCTCCGGCGACCTCGCTCTGACCTCGTCGTCCACCGGGACGTCGTCCAACGTCAGCGTGACCTCCGTCGCGATCAACGACGGCAGCACCTCGACGGCGACCAACTCGACCGGCTTCGACGGCACCGCCGGCCAGACCGGCACCGCCGGCTCCGCCGCCGTCGCCGCGGTCGACCGCGTGATCACGATCTCGGACGGCACCAACACCGCCAACATCACGCTGACCTCGGCCAATGCCGGCGATGCCGCCACGGCCGCATCCTACATCAACTCCCAGATGACCTCCGCCGGCATCACCGGCACGGTCACCAACAGCTCGGGCACCCTGTCGCTCGCCGGCGCGGCCAACGGCTCCAACAGCCTGACGGTCGGCGGTGCAGACGCCAACGCCGTGTTCGGCGCGGGTGCCACGACCACGGCCGGCGCGGCTGCGGTCGACCGGGTCATCTCGATCTCGGACGGCACCAACACCGCCAACATCACCCTGACCTCGGCCAATGCCGGCGATGCCGCCACGGCCGCGACCTACATCACCTCCCAGCTGACCTCCGCCGGCATCACCGGCACGGTGACCAACAACGCCGGCACACTGACGCTCGCCGGCGCGGTGGCGGGCACCAACAATCTGACCCTCTCCGGCGCCGGGGCCTCCGCGGTGTTCGGATCCAGCCCGACCACGACGGCCGGAACGGCCGCGACCGGCGGCTCGGTCAAGACCGTCGACGAACTGGTCGCAGCCATCAACAGCAACACCAGCCTGACCGACAAGGTTCGGGCCTCCGCCGACAACGGCAAGCTGCGGATCGAAAACCTGTCGACCGACTCGCTCGACATCAGCGGTATCGCCAGCGGCGCCGTCACCGGCACCGGCACGACGACCACCGACGCGATCGGCCCGAACGACGTGCGCAAGAACCTGGTCACGCAGTTCAACGACCTGCGCAACCAGCTCGACAAGTTCTCCGACGACGCCTCCTTCAACGGCATCAACCTCTTGAAGGGCGACAAGCTCAAGCTGTTCCTGAACGAGAATTCGACCTCGACCATCGAGGTCCAGGCGAAGGACACGGCCGGCAACGTCCGCGAGATCTCGAATACGAAGCTCGGCATCGATGCCGCCACCAATGCGGAATTTGAGGACGACACCGCGCTCGACAGCCGCCTCGACGGACTGAAGACCGCGCTGGATACGATCCGCTCGCAGTCCTCGTCCTTCGGCTCGAACCTGTCGATCGTGCAGAATCGTCAGGACTTCACCAAGAGCACGATCAATACCCTGCAGACCGGCGCCGACAACCTGACGCTGGCCGACATGAACGAGGAAGCCGCCAACCTCCTGTCGCTGCAGACGCGCCAGCAGTTGTCCCAGACCGCCCTCTCGCTGGCCAATCAGGCCGACCAGGGCGTGCTGCGACTGTTCGGCTAAGGTCGTTTCGGGTAAAAGCCGACGCAGCCGTATCGGGCGTGCGTCGGCTTTCGCATTCGCAGAAAGACTCCGGGCCGGGATGGGCGGCGGGGATGACCCGCCGCATTTTCTTGTCCGGTCGGATTGCGAAACGATTGTTTACGAATTCTTGGCCCGCCGCACCTAGGCTCTTCCAGAAGGAAAATCGCCATGGCGTTGAAGGTCGAACTGAAGCCGGGCGAGCGGATCATCATCGGCGATTGCGTCATCACGAACGACAATCAGCGGACCCGCTTGTTCATCGAAGGCGACGCGCCGATCCTCCGCGAGAAAGACGTGCTTCCGCCAAAGACGGCAACGACGGGTGCCAAGCGCATCTATCTTGCCATTCAACTCATGTACCTGGCGCGCAATCACGAGAAATACTGGGTTGAATACCAAATCCTGAAGTCGGAATTCCTGGATGCCGCCCCCTCCGCTCTTCCGCTGATTCAGGAGATCGAGAAGGAGATGTTAACCGGGAATCTCTATAAATCTATCAAGGCTGCAAAAGCACTGATCGAATTCGAAGAAGGACTGCTCGATCATGCACAACGCAAGTTCGGTCTACGCGAAGACAGCTCAGAAGACGGCCAGCCCGCGTGAGCTCGAAGCGCAGCTTCTGCTCAAGGCCGCGGCAAAGTTGCAGATGATCGTCGACGGAACGACCACCGATCCCGAACAGATCCAGGAATCGCTTCGCTACAATCGTCGCCTGTGGACCATCCTGCTCGCCTCCCTGACCGAGCCGACCAATCCGCTGCCGCAGGAGATCCGCCAGAACATGGCCAACCTGGCCCTGTTCCAGGTCAGTCACACCCGCGCCGTCGAACTCGAACCCGACGCCAACGCCGTGCCGATCCTTGTGACCATCAACCGCCGCATCGCCGAAGGCCTGCGCTCGGTGCCGGCCGCCATGCCGGAACGGACCGACATTCCGGCCTGAAGACCCGTGACACCCCCTGCCCGACCGGCACTCGCCGGTCGGCGGCAGGAACGGGCGCCGGCACCGGGCCTCTGCCCGGCACCGGGCCTATGGCCGGCACCGGACTTCTTGCCGAGCATGCATGCCGGCACCGGCCGGGATCGGCATCGATCGCGATGGATCGGCAGAGCCAACCGCCCCTGCCAACCGCCCCTGCCAGCCGTCGCTGTTTGTCGCGACCCGGAACGCCGGCGCATCGAACCTTAGACGCATGGCGACGTCCGCCGCTGACGCTTCGGCAAGCGGCTTTCCCGCGATCCGCCCCGGTCGCCCCTCTCGGATCCGTCTCGACGCCCGCCGGCACGGCCGGTCCCCTGAACCCGCCGCTCCCATGACGGATCGGGCCGCTGCGCCCCCCGAAGGCGGTCGCGCGACCCGCCGCCGTGATCCATCCGCGCCGGGGAGCCGCCGACCGAGCCCCTTCGGGTCCTCACATGTAGTTGGTCAGGCTGAGCTTGTAGAGGATCGAGGTCGCCTCATAGCTTGCCTGCATGCTGGTCTGCAGGGCCAGCATCTTCACGCCGACCTCGTTCTTGTCGGACTGCTCGATCCCGTCCAGGAAGGTCTGCACCGTGCCGGCCGTCTGGGTGTGGCGCTCGCCGGCCTGCTTGTTGCCCTGCTGGGCGAGCGCGATCTCCATGGCGACCGAGGTCAGCGTCTGGGTCCCCGGCGGTGAGGCCAGATTGGCCTTCAGCTTGCTGGCGAGCGACGACTGCAGCGCCTTTTCGGTGGTACCGCCGGCGCTCATATCGACGGCCGCCATCACGGCGAACTGGCGCATGTTCCAGGTGAAGGCCTCCTCGTTGCCGCGCATGCCGTAGGAGATCGACACATTGGTATCGACCTGGGCCTGGACCTGATTGCGCGGCGAGGCTCCCGGTGCGAGCGCGCCATTCTCGCCCTTGTACCATTGCATCGTATTGGCGGCCGTGCCGTCGACCAGCGCTGTCGCGGTATCGAAGGGCGGACCGTCGACGCGCTGCGGCGCCTGACCGCCGAAAGTGTCGAAGAAATTGCCCGAAGCCGCCACCGCGGAGGCGGCGGTGAGGTCGGTGCCGGCCGCGAAGGCGAGCCGATTGGCCAAGACGCTCTGGAGATTGGCGGCCGTATCGTCCGGCGTCGCACCGAGCGCGAACAGGCCCTTGTCGGGTTCGGTCGTATCGCCGACCTTCAGGGTGACGCTGGTCGCCGTGCCGTCGGGCATGTCGAGCGTGAAGGTGATGCTCTCGCCGACCGCCGGCTGGCCCGTGAAGGTGATGCTGGACGTCTGCGGGCTGCCGCTCGGTGCCGCCACGGTCGCGTTGGCGAGCGAGGAGGTGACCGCATTCAGCTTGAAGCCGAACGGGTGGCTGCCGTCCTCGGCGAGCGTCACCACGCCGGCGGCCGCGGTCAGGCTGAGCCGGCCGTTGCCGTTGCCGAGATCGGCCTGGCGGCGCTCGGTTATGACCTGCTTGAAGCCGGCCTGCGTGCCGAACCCGTCCATGATCCGGTCGATCGTCTCGGCCGGCGGCTTGTCGGTCTGCCGGCCGCCGAACATGTAGCGTCCGGCCGTCTCGGAATTCATCAGGCCGAGAAACTCGTTGAGCGCGTTGTAGGCGTTCTTCTGCTGGCCGGTCACGCCGTCGGACAAGAGGTTGAACTGGTTCGGGTCGAAGGCCTTGCGGGTCTCGTCGATGACGTTCTGCATATGCGTCAGCGTGGTCGATGTGGTCTTCAGGCGGATGTCCATCAGCCCGATCGTCTGCTGGAACGCGCCGGTATTCTCCAGCTTGCTGCGCAGCGAGACCGCGACCGATCGCTCGGTGCCGAGGCCGCCATAGGTGGTGGCCTTCATGCCGGTGCCGAGTTGCCGGCTCAGGTCCTCCATCTGCGAGCGCATGGTCATCAGCTGCGCGACGACCGAGGCGGAATAGCCGGGAGGGCTGGTGAGATTGACCATGATTCGGCTCAGCTCCTCATCAGCGCATCGAGCATTTCGCGCGCCACCTGCAACACCCGCGCATTGGCCGCGTAGGCGGACTGCAATTGAATCAGTCGGGCCATCTCCTGGTCGATATTAACCGAGGAGGACTCCGTCATCCGGGTCTCCAGGTTGTTCTGGATCAGGTCCTGACTGTCCTTGGCGGCCTGGGTGTCCGAGACCGTCATGCCCCAATGCGACACGACCGCGTTGGCGAAGCCGTCGATGGTCGCCGTGAAGGCCGTCTGCCCGGACACGACGCCGGTGTCGGGACCGAAGGCGAAGCTGGTATCGGCGAGCCGGCTGATGAGTTCGTTCGGCCGCGCCGGATCGCCGGCCAGCGTCGCCGGGCTCGTCTGCCACTCAACCAGGTGCGAGGGATCCTGCAGGATGGCGTCGTTGACGGCGATGCGGGCCGAGAAGCCGCGCCGCTGCAGGCCGCCGTCGACGCTGTCGGTGAACAGCGTGCCGCCGGTGCCGTCGGTGAACAGCGGAAAGCCGAGATCGCCGTCGATCGCCGCCGTCGTCGTCACGCGCGCCGTCAGCGACTTGATGTCGATCGTGCCGGCCGCGCCGTCGTCCAGGATCCGGAGCGTCGAGCCGGACGGATTGGAGACCGTGTAGGCGCCACCGAGCGCGGCCTGGATCTGGCTGGCCACGGAGGCCATGCCGCCGGAGAAGTCGAGGCCATAGACGGTGTCGCCGGCCTTCGCGGTGGCATCGTCGGAGAGCGGCAGGCTCGCGGCGCTGTCGACGCGCAGGAATGTGACGGTCTTGGTCTTACCGGTCGCGGTGTCGAGGGTTTCGAGCGTGATCGGATTGCCCGATTGCAGCGCCGAGAGATCGAGGTCGAAGCCGGCCTGCGCGCCGGACGTCACCGCCGTCCCGGCCACGTCCTTGCCTTGCATGGCGTCGGCCAGCGAGGCGGCGAGCGCGTCCATCTGGTTCTGGGCGGTGACCAGCATCCGGTCGCGCACATCCACATAGGCGGCGAGTTTGCCGGAGCGGATCAGTCCGCCGGCGATCAGGTCGACACTCGGCGCGCCGTTGGTCTCGACCGTGATGGTGCCGACCCCGCGCAAATCGGCATCGGCGTTCCACAGCGTATCGGGCGACAGCGTACCCTGCTTGTCGAAGCCCAGGGTGATGGCCGAACTGTCGACCAGGGTCAGTCCGGAACGGGTGAAGACGGTCATCTGACCGGCGCCGTTCTCGCGCGTCTGCACGTCGACCCAGGTGGCGAGTTCCTTGACCGAGAGGTCGCGGGCATCCTCCAGCGAGGCGCAATCCTGCCTGGCCGCCTTCTGGGCGACGATCTTCTCGTTCAGCGTCTCGATATTCTGCAGAAGCGTGTTGACGCGGCCGACGCCCTCGGCGATCGCCTGCTCGGCCTCGGTGCGCATGTCCTGGATGTCGGCCGAATACTGGTTGAGATTGAGCGCCACGCGCTTGGCCGCGTTGACCGCGTCGATGCGCGCCGTCAGGCTGTCGGGGCTTGCCGAGAGTGCCTGCAGCTTCTCGTTCATGGCGGCGAAGACGCTCGACAGGGAATTCGACGTGCCGGGCGTGCCCATCAGTTGGTCGAGACGTCCGGCGAACCGGTTCTGGACGTCGGCGAAGGTGGTCTGCGGGGTCGCCAGGTTGAGCTGGCGCTGCAGTTCGGTGTCGATCTGCCGCTGGACGGTGCCCCGGAGCCCGATCGTGCCGTTGGTGCCGACATAGTCGGCAACGGTCATCTCGCGCCGGACATAGCCCGGCTGCTGGGCGTGGGCGATGTTGAGCGCGACGGTGTCGGTCTCGCGCTGTGTGGACGCGAGACCGCTGACCGCGATCGACAGGGCCGAACTGATCGCCATGACGCACCTCCTGCTTCACGTTTCCGCGGTCAGCGGACGATGTTGAGCACGTCCTGCATCATGTCGTTGGCCGTAGTGATGATCCGGCTGTTGGCCGAATAGGCCTGCTGGGTGATGATCATCTTGGAGAACTCCTCCGCGATGTCGGTGTTCGACCCCTCCAGCGCCTGGCCGGTGATCGAGACCTCGTTCATCTTGACCGGCGATCCGGATTCGCGCGTCACCGAGAAGGCGCCGCCATCCTCGCGCTTCAGCGCGGAATCGCCGTTGAACTGGTAGAGCGGCACCTCGGCCACGTCGATCTGCTGGCCGTTGGTGTAGTTGGCGGTGATGCGCCCGTTGTCGCCGACCCCGACCGAGATCAGCGAGCCCGACGCATAGCCGTCCTGGTCGGTCAGGGTCACGTCGACATCGCCCTGCGAGGAGGCGTATTGGGTCAGCCCGTTGGTCCCGAAGTCGAAGGTGATCGACCCCATATTGTTGCCGTTGATCGACATGTTGGGGATGGTCACTTCGCCGGTGGTCGGCGAGGTCAGCTTGCCGGTCGAATTGAAGACGAAGTCGGTCCCGACATTGGTCCACATGGTCTCCGTACCGGTGGCCTCGGAATTCGACTGGTAGAACAGGTTCCAGGTCGCCGGGGAGTCGTCCATCTTGGCCCAGCGGAACTGCACGTCGGCCGGCGTGCCGGCGGCGTCGTAGACGGTGGTCGAACCGCCCTCGCGCGACTGCGACTGGAAGGTCGCGAAATCGGAGGCGATCACGACGCCAGTGCCGGCCGGAACCGCATCCGTGCCGCTCGCCGTCGCCGAGGTGCCGAAGCCCAGATCGGCCGCGACCGTATTGGTGCCGGTCGCAACGATGTTGTCGACCGTGATGCTGGCCGACGATCCGGTCGACGTCGAGGAGAAGACCAGCTTGCCGGCATCGGCGCCGGTGCCCGCCGCAACCGAGATGCCGGCCGGGAGCTGCGCGGAAATCGCCGTCACGGCCTCGCTGAGGCTGATCACGCCGGCGGTGCCGTCGCTCGGCCCCAGCGTCACAGTGGTGCCGTTGACGTCGAAGGTGAAGCTGTCGGTGGCGCTGGCCGAAAGGTCGATGTCGGTATAGGCGAGGCTTCCCGTTAGGCTCGGCGCGGTCGCCGCACTGGCGGCGTTCAGCCCCGGATTCTGGGTATAGTCGGTGATGTCGAGCAGCCCCGTGCGGGGTTCCTTCGGCAGGTTGGCGGCATATTCGATCTTGGTCGAGGCGCGGGCTTCGATCAGTCCGGTGGACAGCTTCATGAGTTGGGCCACATCGCCGACCGGGTTGCCGGTACCCGGGTCGATCGGGATGCCCATCAGGTAACCGCCGGCGCCGTTGACCAGGTAGCCTTCCTTGTCCATGACGAAGTCGCCGCGCCGGGTATAGAGATTGGCGCCCGAGAACTGCGCCTCACCGTCGCTTTCGCCGACCTTGCGCTGGATCTGGAAGTAGCCGTCGCCCGTGATCGCCATATGGGTGTCGATCGAGGAGGCGGAGACGGGTCCCTGCAGTGTGTTGGTCGCGCGCGCCGAGGCCAGCACCGAGCCGGAGCTCTGCCGGCTGGACGACTGCCCCATGCTCATGACGATGTCGGCAAAGGAGGTGTCCACCCGCTTGAAGGCGGTGGTCTGCGAGTTCGAGATGTTGCCGGAGATGTTCTCCAGCGCAAAGGATTGTGCCTGCAGACCGGCAACAGCGGTCGTCATGGCGCCGAAAATACCCATGGGGTGCCCCCTCCAACGCGAGGATCCGGGCATCGACCCGGCTCGAGGTTTCGGAGCACGCCGCGTGCCAGCGCGAAAATCGCGGATTCCTCATTCCAGGCAATGATTTTACTTTCGTTTACCAATCTTTTCGGGCGGCAGTTTCCGCCGGGGCCTGCAGCTTTTGCCGGGCGCCGGAGCCGATGGCGGGCCGGACCTGCCGGGCGTGCCCGCGCCGGGCCGCCATTCCAAAGGGTCGGTTTGCCGCAACGCGGCGATGCTTTATCGTCCGCGCCGGATTTCGAGAGGACGGACATGCGCTTCGAAGGCACCAGCGACTATGTGGCGACCGAGGATCTGCGGATCGCCGTCAATGCGGCGATCACCCTGGAGCGCCCGCTCCTCGTCAAGGGCGAGCCGGGCACCGGCAAGACGGTGCTTGCCCGGGAGGTCGCCCGCAGCCTCGGCCTGCCGTTGATCGAATGGCACGTCAAGTCGACCACCAAGGCCCAGCAGGGCCTCTACGAGTATGACGCCGTCTCGCGTCTGCGCGACAGCCAGCTCGGCGACGAGCGGGTGCGCGACATCCGCAATTACATCCGTCGCGGCAAGCTGTGGGATTCGTTCGAGGCCGAGGTGCGTCCGGTCCTGCTGATCGACGAGATCGACAAGGCCGACATCGAGTTCCCGAACGACCTGCTGCTCGAACTCGACCGGATGGAATTCTACGTCTACGAGACCGGCGAGACGATCAGGGCGCGGCGGCGGCCGGTGGTCATCATCACCTCCAACAACGAGAAGGAGCTGCCGGACGCCTTCCTGCGCCGCTGCTTCTTCCACTATATCCGCTTCCCCGATGCCGACACCATGCAGGCCATCGTCGACGTGCATTTCCCCGGCCTGAAGAAGCGCCTGCTCGACGAAGCGTTGCGCATCTTCTTCGAAATCCGCGACGTGCCCGGCCTGAAGAAGAAGCCGTCGACGTCCGAACTGCTCGACTGGATCAAGCTGCTCCTCAACGAGGATATCGACGAGACCACCCTGCGCGAGCGCGATCCGAAGAAGATCATCCCGCCCCTGCACGGCGCCCTGCTCAAGAACGAGCAGGACGTCCACCTGTTCGAACGCCTCGCCTTCATCGCCCGCCGCGACGGCCGCTGACGGCCCCGGAATCGCTTCGGCCGCGCGCCCCGCCCGATCCCACAACCGCATCCCCGGATAAGGCCCGAAGGGCCGCCGGATCCGGGGCCCACTCGCCTCCCAACGGCCGCTGAATTCCGTTATAGATCATAATCTTGTGGAAAGCCGGAAGCAGAGTAGGCCCCGGCTCTCCGCTGACGCTCCGGCCGGGGATGCGATGCGGGATGGGCAATCGTCTCCCGATGCCTCACGACCCGCGCGCCGTCCACAATCCCACAACCGGATCCCCGGACAAGGCGCGCACGCGCCGCCGATCCGGGGCCTACTCGCCTCCCAACGGCCGCTGAATTCCGTTATAGATCAGAATGTTGTGGAAAGCCGGAAGCAGAGTGGGCCCCGGCTCTCCGCTAACGCTCCGGCCGGGGATGCGCGGAAAGATCGTCGGATCCGCCGAATTTGGTTGCATCAACTGCAACTGCAATCAAGATAGTCGCCGTTTCACTTGAACCTGGCCAAACTCCCTTGCCTCACGGCGATCTCGGATTTTCGCATGTCTGCCTGGGTCTATATCCTTGCCAGTCGGAAGCAGGGCACGCTCTATGTTGGTGCGACAACCGATCTTGCCGGCCGCATGTGGGAACACCAGGAACGCATCAACAAGGGATTTACGGAACGCTACGGCGTGAGCCGACTGGTTTGGGTTTCAGAGTTTGCGACGATTTCGGAAGCCCTTGATTTTGAGTACCGGATCAAACGCTGGCGCCGCAACTGGAAAATCCAGATGATAGAGAAGGATAATCCGGACTGGAACGACCTGTCCGCCAATCTTCTTTAGCGTTTTTTCTCGTTTTACATTATGGGTTCCGCAAGACACACGGCACGGCGTCCACGTTTCATCTCGATCTGACCTTCAGGGCATCGGCAGTGCGGCATTAATTTCGCGGCGGTTTCAATTTCGCGGTCGCATCCCCGGACAAGGCCCGAAGAGCCGCCGATCCGGGGCCTACTCGCCTCCCAACGGCCGCTGAATTCCGTTATAGATCATAATCTTGTGGAAGGTCGGAAGCAGAGTGGGCCCCGGCTCTCCGCTGACGCTCCGGCCGGGGATGCGACCCTCTGGGGCACTGCTCCATTCAGAAGTAGATAGTAGGCAGCGCGCAATCGGCAGGGGAGCATTTGGCACTGGCCCCCTGCCGCAATCTCGCAACGCATCCCCGGACAAGGCGCGCACGCGCCGCCGATCCGGGGCCCACTCGCCTCCCAACGGCCGCTGAATTCCGTTATAGATCAGAATGTTTTGGAAGGCCGGAAGCAGAGTGGGCCCCGGCTCTGCGCTGACGCTCCGGCCGGGGATGCGTTGCGGGATGGGCCATCGTCTCCCGATGCCTCACGACCCGGGTACCCCGCCCGATCCCACCACCGCATCCCCGGACAAGGCCCAAAGGGCCGCCGATCCGGGGCCTACTCGCATCCCAACGGTCACCAGCTTTTCGGGACGTGCCGGGATTGGCGACAAGCCACGACACGGTGCGCCCCCGCTCTGCGTGGACGCCCGGGCCGGGGAAGCGGCAAACACTGGTCGCTGTGACCCCGCCCGGGCGACGGCCCTATCCGCAGGCACCGAGCGCTTCGACGGCGGGCTTGCCGGCAAGATCGCGCCGGAAATCGTAGCCCTGGATCAAAGGCGCGTAGTCCGGCGTCTGCTCGGTCTTGATCCAGGTGTCGAGCAGGAGCGGGCCGTCCGGCAGGCGGTCGGAGAGGAGGCAGCCGGCGGCCGTGATGGTCAGGCTGCCGGACCAGGCGCCGGGTTCGCGACCGTTGCGGGTCGCCACCGTCTCCCGGAAGGCGCGCAGCCGTTCGATCTCCTTGGGCGGCAGTCGGAACAGGTGCAGCGCCGAACCGGCGCGGGCCCGCGGCGTTCGGCCGAGGCCGTCGGCGGTTGCCGGGATCGCCTCGAGGGCGAGCGAGAGGGCGATCCGGTCGGCGCCGCCGATGCGGGCATGGACGACATCAAGGCGGACGCCCTCGGGCTTGGGGGCGATGGCCGCCGGCGCGGCGACGGCGGCGCGCAGGCGGACCGGATCGGCGGTCAGCGGGTCGAAATCCTTCATGGCCATCAGCCCCGCGGGGGCCATCTGGGCGCAGGAGGCGGCGACGAGGGACACGGCGAGAAGCGCCGCGCCCATCCGATAAACAGTCATGACTTTAACTCCAGGATTGACTTTTTTATGTTTTACGTAAATTTCTTTTCGCGTCAACCCATGGAGCGAAACATGACGGCTGCTCTTCGAGTCCCCCTTCCCGCGACCGCGGCCGAGCGCAAGCTGCGCGCCCGGATCGGCGGCATCTGCCGGTCTCTGCGCATTGCCGCCCTCGCCTATCCGGTCTGGGAACTGGCTCTGATCGTCTGGCATTGGAGCGACCGGGACGGCCTGACGGGCTACTATTCCGCGCTGCTGAAGGTGCCGATCGCCGACATCGCGCTTTGGCAGCGCGGCACGGCGGTCGCCTTCCATCTGGCGGCCTGGCTGCTGGTCGCGCGCGCGTGCCTGGAGGTCTACCGCCTGTTCGGCGGCTTCCTGATCGGCGAGGTCTTCTGTCCGGAAGCCGCGGCACGCCTGCGCCGCACGGCCCTGTTCGGTCTGGCCGCCGTCGTCGCCGGCATCCTGATCCGCCCGGTCCTGACCGTGCTGGTCACCCTCGGCAACCCGCCCGACCAACGCGCCATCGGCCTGCTGTTCGCGCCGCAGGACCTGCTCAACGTCCTGTTCCTGGTCGGCTTCCTGGCGCTCGCCGAGGTGTTCCGCGCCGCCGCCGAGATCGCCGCCGAAAACGCCGAATTCGTCTGAGGTCCGCCATGCCGATCATCGTGAATCTCGACGTGATGCTCGCCCGCCGCAAGGTCCGGTCCAAGGACCTCGCCGCCACCATCGGGATCAGCGAGGCCAATCTGTCGCTGCTGAAGTCCGGCAAGGTGAAGGGCGTCCGCTTCGGCACGCTCGCCCGAATCTGCGCCGCGCTCGACTGCCAGCCCGGCGACCTGCTCGAATATCGCCCCGGCGGAGAGGACGACGACGCCGACGAAGGTCCCTGACGGCTGCATCACCGCATCAGCGGATGCGCCGCCAGATTTGGCTGCGGCCGAACAGCGGCGTGCCGACATAGCCGCGCAGGGTCAGGGAATGGCCGTCCGGCGAGAGCGTCATGGTGCCCTGATAGGTGTTGCCGTCCTCCGGATCGAGCACCGTGCCGCCCGAATAGGTGTTGCCGTCGCGCCGGAAGCCGCGCATGAAGGTCATCCCGACGATCGGCTGGTTCTTCAGCCGGCCCGGGCACTTGTCGCAGATCGGGTGGCTGGATTCGCCGGGATCGGGAAAGACCCGCTGGACATGGCCGGAGAAGACGCCGCCACGCTCGACGATGCGGACATGACTGCGGATCTTGCCGGTCTTGTCGTCCGCCTGGGCCCAGTCGCCCGCCGCCGTCTCCGTGGCACGGGCACCGGCCAGGGTCGACAGGCCGGCCGCCAGCGCGACGCCGGCCAGCCATGCAATGCGAACTGCGATCATGCCGTTCTCCCCCCTGGGCCGCCGCCACCCGGGCCGTCGGACCGCCGCCCGGGCCGCCGCGGAATCCGAACCACCGGCCTCTTCATCCTTTGCCGCCCGATTGTGCCGGGCCGCGCCGGTGCGGAAAAGCCCGGAGGGCCGCTTCCGCAGCGAAAAGCGCCTGGCGTTGCACACCGGACCCGCGCCGTTCCAAATGGTGGAAAACCCGGCGGTGCAATGCCGGCTGCGGCGAATTCCCGATGGCCTCGGCGGGGGCCGGCGTGATATCCGCCGCGGCATGAGGCCCGCAAGGCCGACGGGCCGTCGAGAGCCGAGGGATAGGACCCGATGCCGCGTCTCATGCTGCTCCGCCACGCCAAGTCCTCCTGGGACGACGACCGTGCGGAGGATTTCGAGCGGCCGCTCAACACCCGTGGCCGCCGGGCGGCACCGCTGATGGGCCGCCACATGGCGACGCATCAACTGCAGCCGCAGCGCATCGTCTGCTCGTCCGCCCGCCGCACGCGCGAGACACTCGCCGGCCTGCTGCCCTATCTCGACGAAGACATGGAACTGCGCCTGACGCGCGACCTCTATGAGACCTCCGAGGACCGCTACCTGGATGTGCTGCGCGCCCAGGGCGGCGCATCGCGCAATCTCCTGCTGATCGGCCACAACCCGGCCCTGCAGGACCTCGCCCTGACCCTGATCGGCCAGGGCAATCCGTCGCTGACCGACGACATCCGCGAGAAATTCCCGACCGCAGCTCTGGCGGTGATCGATTTCGAAGCCCGGCGCTGGGTCGACGTGGAGCCGAAGAGCGGCCGGATCGTCGCCTTCTTCAGGCCGCGCGAACTGGCCATGGTCGACGCAGGCGCCGAGGACGACGACGAATAGGCGGCCGGTGACGCACCGCCCGTGCGCGCGGGCCCGCGCGCACGGTTTCCCTGCGGGCGCGCCGCGGCGACCGATTCGGACCCGCCCTCATTGCGCCGGCCGGGCGGCGGCCTACATGGGGGGCGGAGGGAGCATGCGGCTGACCAGCATCACCGACGAGGCGCGCATCGCGCTCGCCAACCTGACCGATTTCGCCAGCGGGATGATCGCCCCCTCGGTGCGCCTCGGCGTGACGGGGCTGTCGCGCGCCGGAAAGACCGTGTTCATCACCGCGCTGGTCCACAACCTGGTCCATGGCGGCCGCCTGCCCCTGTTCTCGGCCGCGAAGTCCGGCCGGCTGGCCGGCGCCCATCTGGAACCCCAGCCCGACGACGCCGTGCCGCGCTTCGATTTCGAGGCCCATGTCGAGCGCATGGTCGTCGGGCGCGTCTGGCCGGACTCGACCCGGCGCATTTCCGAACTGCGCGTGACCATCAACTACGAATCGGCGAGCCACTGGAACCGCCGCCTCGGTCGCGGCCAGTTGCATCTCGACATCGTCGACTATCCGGGCGAATGGCTGCTCGACCTGCCTCTGCTCGCCCGCGACTATGCCCGCTGGAGCGCGGAGGCGGTGGAACTCGCCCGCCTGCCGGCGCGGGCCGCGATCGCCGGCCCGTTCCTGGCGGCTCTTGAAGGCCTCGACCCGGACGGCGCCGAGGACGAGACCGTCGCACGCCGCCTCGCCGCGCTCTTCACCGACTATCTGCGGGCCGCCCGCGCCGATACGCATGCCCTCTCCACCCTGCCGCCCGGCCGCTTCCTGATGCCGGGCGATCTCGACGGCTCGCCCGCCCTCACCTTCGCGCCGCTCGATGTCGCGCGCGACCGCGCCGCCCTGCCGAAGTCGCTCGCCGCCATGATGGAGCGCCGCTACGACGCCTATCGCGACATCGTCGTGCGCCCCTTCTTCCGCGATCATTTCGCCCGTCTCGACCGGCAGGTCGTGCTGGTCGACGCCCTGCAGGCACTCAATGCCGGGCCGGCGGCGGTCGAGGATCTGCGCCATGCCCTCGGCGACATCCTGGAGGCGTTCCGGCCCGGCCGCGCCTCCTGGCTGTCCTCGATCCTGACCCGGCGGATCGACCGCATCCTGTTCGCCGCCACCAAGGCCGATCACCTGCACCGCTCGAGCCATGACCGGCTGGAGGCGATCCTGCGCCGGCTGGTCGGCAGCGCCATGGAGCGCGCCGCCTTCGCGGGCGCCGCCGTCGACGTGGTCGCGCTCGCCGCCGTGCGCGCGACCCGGGAGGCGACCGTGACGCGCGACGGCGAGCGCCTGCCGGCGATCCTCGGCGTGCCCGCGGCCGGCGAAACGATCGGCGACACGGTCTTCGACGGCACCGCCGAGGCCGCGATCTTCCCCGGCGACCTGCCGGCCGATCCGGACGTCCTGTTCCGTCAGGTGGCGGCCGGCGCAGCCGCCGGCGGCGCCCCTGCCGCCACCGCCTCGCTCGCGCCCGACGTGTCCTTCGTCCGCTTCCGGCCGCCCCGCCTGGAGCGTACCGCCGAGGGCGTAACCCTGTCGCTGCCGCATATCCGGCTCGATCGCGTGCTCGAATTCCTGATCGGAGACCGCCTGACATGAGCGACCGGCCACGCCGTCCCCAGGCCTTCCGCGTCGGCCCCGGCGGGATCGAGGTCGACCCGCCGGCCGCGCCGGGACAGGCCGGATCCGGTGCCGCCGATCGGCACCGGGCCGTGATCGAGATCGACGAGCCGCCCGAGGCTGAGGTCGACCAAGCCCTGGCGCGCGAGGCCCGCGTGCCGCTCGGCGGTCGCGGTCCGCGCTTCGCACGGCTGCTCGTCGGCGCGCTCGGCGGCCTGATCACCCTGGCGATCGGGCTGTGGGTCGATCAGTTGGTGCGGGATCTCTTCGCCCGCGCGGACTGGCTCGGCTGGCTCGCGCTCGGCCTTGCCGGGCTGGCCGTCTTCGCGCTCGCCGCCATCGTCGCACGCGAGGTCTCGGGCCTCATGCGGCTCGCCCGGATCGATCGCTTGCGCCAGGCCGTCGAGACGGCCAACCGCGCCGACGACGAGGCCGCCGCCCGCCGTCTCGCCACCGAGATTGCCGGGCTCTATGCCGGGCGCCCCGAGACTGCGCGCGGCCGCGCCGCTCTCGCCGCCCACATGCGCGAGGTGGTCGAGGGTCGCGACCTCCTGCTTCTCACCGAACGCGAGATCCTCGCCCCGCTCGACGCCGCCGCCCAGCGCCTCGTCTCGGAGGCGGCGCAGCGCGTCTCGGTGGTCACCGCGATCAGCCCCAAGGCGCTGGTCGACGTGGCCTTCGTCCTCTACGAGAATGTCCGCCTGATCCGCCGACTGTCCGATCTCTATGGCGGACGACCCGGGACGCTCGGCTTCGTCGGGTTCGTCGGCCGCGTCCTGTCCCATCTCGGCGTCACCGGTTCGATGGCGATCGGCGATACGCTGGTGCAGCAGGTCGTCGGCCAGGGGCTCGCCGCCAAGCTCTCAGCCCGGCTCGGCGAGGGTATCGTCAACGGCGTTCTGACCGCCCGGATCGGCCTTGCCGCCCTCGATCTGGTCCGCCCGATGCCGCATGAGGGCCTGCCGAAGCCAAGGCTCGCCGAGATCCTGCGCGACCTGACCCGCCGCCCCGGCGGCGGCGACGCCGCCGCCTAACTCCCTCTGCCGCGCCCTTGCGCTTCCCGCCGGCTCCGGCCAAGCTCCGGTCCGGGTGCCGACCGGAGTTCCGCCATGAAAATCTCCCGCATGCCGACGGCCGCCGTCCTCGGCGTGACGTCGGGTGCCCTCTCGTTCCTGACGATCAAATACTACCCCGACATCTTCACGCTGGCCTCGATCATCCCCGGCGCCGAAAAGGGCATGTCGCTGGTGCCCGGCGTCATTTTCGGGGTGGCGGTGGCGCTGTCGATGGTGGTCACCGGCGCGGCCGGCCGGCTGCCGGCCCTCGTCGGCGCCGTGCTGATCGTGCTCGCCGCCTGGGGGGCGGCCTATCATGCCTCCGTGCTGGTCCTGCCTTACGTCGAGACGCTGGTGCCGGCCGCCATGGACAATGCCGGCCGGGAGCTCCTGTCGATGAGCCTGGCGATGAATGTCGGCAACCTGATCGGCGGCATCGCCACCATGGTGGCGGCCGGATTGGCCGCCGGACGGCGCGTGCCGGGCTCGACCGTGGTGCTGGCGCTGATCGCCGGTGCCCTGTCGGTCTTCGCCGCGCTCTACGGCGCCCGCGACAGCAAGGATGGCGAAAACCTGGCGATCCTGTTCATTCTCTGGCAGACCGCGATGCTATCCGTGGTCCACGCGAGCTTCATGCGCCTCGACGACGAGGCGGCCCGCGCGGCCCGCGGCGGACGGCCGGCACGCCCCTGAACGACACGCCCCTGACCGACTTGCGCCTGACCGGCCCCCCTGACCGGCCCCCCCTGACCGGCAGGCGCCGCGCCGGCTCGGCCCGGCGCCCCCCGCGCCCCCTCGCGACGGCCGGGACCATGCGGCGCCACGGCCAGCCTCCCGCTCCGGGATGGTCCTCGGCCCGAGGGCGGGTCCGTGCCGGCCGGATTGACCTTGCTCAAGGCCGTCCTGCGCCTTTCGTCTACCATGGCGCGCACAGAAACCATGGGAGTGGGTCATGTTCAGGAAGATTCTGGTGCCGGTCGATCCGGGCGAAACCGAATTCGCCGTCCACGCGATCGAGACCGCCGTCGGACTGGCCCGTCAATCCGGTGGGGAGGTCCGGCTCGTCGCCGTGACGCCGGTGGTCGGCGGCTATGTCACCGAATTCCTGCCGCCCGATTTCGAGGATCAGCTCGAGGCCCAGACCCGGGACAAGCTCGCCGCCCTGATCCAGGCGAGCGGTCAGCCCGCCAGCCACGCCTCGGTGACCACCCGGATCGGCAGCGTCTATCACGAGGTCGTCGACGAGGCCGCCGAATGGAAGGCCGACCTGATCGTGATCTCCTCGCACCGTCCCTCGATGGCCACCTACCTGATCGGCTCCAATGCCGCCAAGATCGTGCGCCACGCGCCCTGCTCGGTGATGGTGGTGCGCGACTGACCGGAACGGTCCGCGGCGAGCGGCCGGCCCGACGATGTTCCGACGGGGGCGTATGGTCGTTGCGCATGGACCCTGAGCATCATCCGATCCGAAGCGACCGGGTGATGCTCTCTATAACTTTGTTTGCTCGGGCTTTTTCGGTCGGAGCGCAGCACCCCGATCGGGCCCCGCGTCAGCGCGCCAGTTCCTTGACGGCCCGGTCGAGCCCTTCGAGCGTCAGCGGGAACATCCGGTCGCCCATCAGCTGCCGGATCATCTGGATCGAATGCGTGTATTGCCAGTGCTTTTCCGGCACCGGATTGATCCAGATGGTCTTCGGATAGACCTGCGTCACGCGCGACAACCAGGCTGCGCCGGCTTCCTCGTTCCAATGCTCGACCGAGCCGCCCGGATAGGTGATCTCGTAGGGGCTCATCGAAGCGTCGCCGACGAAGACGATTTTATAGTCGTGCGGGTATTTGTGCAGCACGTCGAAGGTCGGAATCCGCTCGGTCTGCCGCCGTTTGTTGTTCTTCCAGACGTATTCGTAAAGACAATTATGAAAATAGAAATATTCGAGCGTCTTGAACTCGGAGCGCACCGCCGAGAACAGTTCCTCGCAGATGCGCACGTGATCGTCCATGGAGCCGCCGATATCGAAGAAGACCAGCAGCTTGACGGCATTGCGCCGCTCGGGGCGCATCTGGATGTCGAGATAGCCGTGATGGGCGGTCGACTGGATGGTACCGTCGAGATCGAGTTCGTCGGCTGCTCCGGTCCGGGCGAATTTCCGCAACCGTTTCAGCGCCACCTTGATGTTGCGCGTACCGAGTTCGACCGAATCGTCGAGATCCTTGAATTCGCGCTTGTCCCAGACCTTGACGGCGCGCCGGTTGCGGCTGCGATCCTGGCCGATGCGGATGCCTTCGGGATTGTAGCCATAGGCGCCAAAGGGCGAGGTTCCGGCCGTGCCGATCCATTTCGACCCGCCCTGATGCCGCCCCTTCTGTTCCTCGAGACGCTTCTTCAGCGTCTCCATCAGCTTGTCCCAGCCACCCAGCGCCTCGATCTGGCGCTTTTCCTCTTCGGTCAGCGACTTCTCGGCCAGCTTGCGCAGCCATTCCTCGGGGATGTCGGCCGACAGCGTCTCGGCCATCAGGTCCAGACCCTTGAAGACATGGCCGAAGACCCGGTCGAACTTGTCGAGGTTCTTCTCGTCCTTCACCAGGGTGGCGCGCGCCAGATAATAGAAATCCTCGACGCGGCTCTCCGCGATATCCCGTTCGATACCCTCCATGAGCAGCAGATATTCGCGCAGCGAGACCGGGATTCCGGCGCTCTTCAGTTCACCGAAGAACTTCACGAACATCTGCTGGCACTCCTCTGGGCCGCCACCCGGCGACCGACAGCCGGGCCGGGCGCCGCGTCGGCCCGATCCCGTCCCCGGGCATCAACCAAGACCGGCCGCCTCACCCGCTCCAGGCTATCGCGTCGCCGCGACGCCGAGAAGTGCCCCACCCCCGCCCGCTCGCCAACCCGCCCGATCGTCCCCCTCAGGGGAAGACGGGAGCTAACCCGCAGAAAGATCGCGGAAATGCCCGCTCCGATCCGGCGGCCCCTTCCCGTCAGGGGGAGAAGGGATTGGCCCGTTGACGGATCGAGGAAACGCCCCCCGCGATCGCGGAGGCCCGACGTCAGCCGGCCAGGGCGGCCTTTACGGTGCCGCCGGCCTTGCCCATGTCCATGCGGCCGGAATAGCGCTCCTTCAGGGCGGCCATGACGCGGCCCATGTCCTTCATGCCGGCGGCGCCGAGTTCGGCGACGACGGCCCTGACGGCGGCTTCGACCTCGGCCGGGTCCATCGGCGTCGGCAGATAGGCGCGGATCACGGCGATCTCGGCGCGCTCCTTGTCGGCCAGTTCCGGCCGGCCGCCGTCGTCGTAGAGCTTGGCGGAATCCTCGCGCGACTTGATCAGCTTGACCAGCAGGTCCTGGATGTCGGCATCCGAGATATGGCCGTCGGCGGCGCCGCCGCGCGCCGCGATGTCCTTGTCCTTGATGGCCGCGCCGATCATGCGCAGCGTGGTCAGGCGGGCCTTGTCACCCGCCTTCATGGCCGCCTTGACGTCGTCCTGGAGCTTCTCGCGCATGGCCTGTCCGTCCTCGTTCGGGGTGTCTGAAACATTGACTCGGGGGCGCGCCGCGCCTAGGTGAAGGGGCGCCCGGGCCGGTCCCAGGGCCGCAAGGGCACGCCCGATATCAGTCGGGGGTCGTTCTCTAGTCCAACTTCGTCGGGAAAAGAAGCCATGTCGATCGCGCCCGGAGCCATCCCCGGAACAGACCCGAATGTCTGGGCCGAGCCGCGACCGACCGCGCTGCTGGTGCTGGCCGACGGGACGGTGATCGAAGGCATCGGCCTCGGCGCTGTCGGCAGCCGGGTCGGCGAGGTGTGCTTCAACACCGCCATGACCGGCTATCAGGAGATTCTGACCGATCCCTCCTATGCCGGCCAGATCATCACCTTCACGTTTCCGCATATCGGCAATGTCGGCGTCAACGACGAGGACATCGAGACCGTCAACCTGGCCGCCGCCGCCGGGGCGCGCGGCGTCGTGCTGAAGGCCGAAGTGACCGATCCGGCCAACTGGCGCTCGACCCGGCATCTCGACCTCTGGCTCAAGGCGCGCGGTATCGTCGGCATTGCCGGCATCGACACGCGCGCGCTGACCGCACTGATCCGCGAAGCCGGCATGCCCAATGCGGTCATCGCCCATGCCCCGGACGGCGGGTTCGACCTCGACGCCCTGAAGGCCGAGGCGGCGGGCTGGCCGGGTCTCGTCGGCATGGATCTGGTGCCGGACGTGACCACTGGGCAGACCTTCACCTGGGACGAGACCACCTGGGAACTCGGCCGCGGCTACGGCCGCCAGGAGGCGCCGGTCCATCACGTGGTGGCGATCGACTACGGCGTGAAGCGCAACATCCTGCGCCTGCTCGCCGATGCCGGCTGCCGCGTCACGGTGCTGCCGGCGACCGCGACGCCTGAGGACGTGCTCGGCCACCAGCCGGACGGCGTGTTCCTCTCCAACGGCCCCGGCGATCCGGCGGCGACGGGGGCCTATGCGGTGCCGACCATCCGGGCGGTGATTGCGGCGGGAATCCCGACCTTCGGCATCTGCCTCGGCCACCAGATGCTCGGCCTCGCCCTCGGCGCCGACACGGTGAAGATGCATCAGGGTCATCACGGCGCCAATCATCCGGTGAAGGATTTCACCACCGGCAAGGTCGAGATCACCTCGATGAACCACGGCTTCGCGGTCGATCGCGCCACCCTGCCGGACGATGTCGAGGAGACGCATGTCTCGCTGTTCGACGGCTCGAACTGCGGCATCCGCATCAAGGGCAAGCCGGTCTTCTCGGTGCAGTATCACCCGGAAGCCTCGCCCGGCCCGCGCGACAGCCACTATCTGTTCACGCGCTTCGTGAACCTGATCCGGGCCCGCAAGGGCGAGGCGCCGGTGCCGGAGCGGGTCGCCGTCTAGCAGTGCCATCCCGGCGAAGGGATCGGACGACGCTCCTGATGCTCTTGTCCGCGCAAGCGTTTTCCGATCAGGGCCGGCCGCCCAGATCGGGCCTTGCACAAGGCTCAGGGCCGGGCGCGGCGGCTTCACGGAGCGTTAACCATGGCGGCGGATTCTCGAGGGCGACATCGCCTCCGGAGGCTGCATGCGAACCCTCGTCGATCTCTTCTCGGGTCCGTCCACGCGGGATTTTGTGCGCGGGGCGGCGGCCCTGATCGTGCTGGCGGTGGTCGCCGCCAATCTCCTGGCACGGGCCGTTCCGGCCGCGGATCCGACCGTAACCGGTTCGATTTCCAGCCGATCCGCGCTCCCGGCCGCGCAACTGCCCGCCGCCGAAGCGCCGCGCACCGGAGCGGATGCGGGCGTCTGGGCGCGCGTCACGGGCGCTCTGGCGGCGCTTCGGTAGGACTTCCGCCGGCATCGACGCGCAAGACTTCATTAAGGTTAGCCCGCCCATCCTGGGTCTCGTAGCGTTCAGTTGCGGGGGCGAGTCATGGCGGAAGGTATCGCAGTCAAGTCGGGTCCGGGGGCGGTCGCCTACGGACTGATCCTGGGCATCGTCGTGCTCGGCTTCATGACCGGTGCCATGGCGGTCGTGCTCGTCAACGCCGCACCGACCGGCGAGACCGCGATCCTGTCGAAGGCCGGCATCAAGGCCGACCGCGAGCCGATCGCCGGCCCCATCGGCCGCTCGGCCTCGGTGCAGTGAACGCGCATTCCGCTGCGGCAACCGCAGCGGACGCGTAGCCCTCCGGTCTGCAATGAATTCGAATCCGTCCGGTGAGAATCCGGCCGGATTCGAACGATTTCAAATATTGCCGCGGAACGTGTCGCAACTGGCCATGCGGCCGCTTTCGAAGCCGGTCTTGAACCAGCGCACGCGCTGTTCGGACGAGCCGTGGGTGAAGCTGTCCGGCACCGAGTAGCCCTGGATGGTGCGCTGGATCGAATCGTCGCCGATGCGCGAGGCGGCGTTGAGCGCCTCCTCGATATCCCCGGCCTCGATGAAGTCGCGCTCCTTCTGGGCGTGGTACGCCCAGACGCCGGCAAAGCAGTCGGCCTGCAGTTCGACGCGGACCGACAGGCGGTTCGCCTCGCGCTCGCTAACCTGCTGGCGGCGCCGGTTGAACTCCGGCAGCACGCCGATCAGGTTCTGGATGTGGTGGCCGATCTCGTGGGCGATGACATAGGCCTGCGCGAAATCGCCCGGCGCCTTGAAGCGGGTCTTCAACTGATCGTAGAAGGCGAGGTCGATATAGACCTTGCGGTCCCCCGGACAATAGAACGGCCCGGTCGCCGCGCTCGCCTCGCCGCAGGGCGAGCGGGTCGAGCCGTTGAACAGCACCAGCCGCGGTTCCTCGTAGGGCTTGCCGGAGGCGGCGCGGACGAGGTCGCCGGCCTGCTGCGGCAGGAGCTGCTTCCAGCGCAGTTCGGTATCGCGCAGCACCACCGAGACGAATCGGGTCTGCTCGTCGCGCCTGGCGCCGCTCGGCGGCGGCGCCGTGCGGGTCTGACGCTCGAACTGGGAACCGCCCGGGCCGATCGACTGGCCGGACAGCAGCGTCAGCGGGTTGATGCCAAGCACCCAGGAGATGACCAGGATCACCAGGATGGTGCCGATGCCGCCGCCGCCGAGATTGATCGGCAGGCCGAAACCACCACCGCCGAGCCCGCCGCCGCCCATGCCGCCGCCGGTGTCGAATCCCCCGCCGCCGCCGCGGCGATCCTCGATGTTGGAACTCTCTTCCCGACCTTCCCAGCGCATCGCCGTCTCCCGAACGCCCAGCGGGGATCGCCAGCCGCCGCGGCGGACCGCAATCTCCGAAGGCCGTTATATAGGAGCGTTCCGGCGCGGGATACCGAGCGGCGACGTCGACAGGCGCCGCCGCCGGCGCCACCACACCTTCAGACTCCGGATCGGATGACGGACCCGGCCATTGAACCGGGCAATCCAATCCAGGTCGGTTTCGTCACGGCGCATGGACTTGCGTACGCGAAACAACTCGAACATGGCGAGCCTCGTGTCGATAGACCTTGCCCCCCGCCCCGTCGACAGACGCCCACCCAGGATGGCAGAGCGGGCGATCGACACCCAAAATACTGCGCCCCTGACGATTCACATTTATGACAATTTATGTTATTGAAAAATATACAGTTTTATAAAACATGACGATGGTCGTCACAGGTTCTGATCCATGCTCGTCGGCCGGGCTTCGTTGCACCTCCCCCGCGCCATGCTACTGTCCCGGCGTTCGAGCGCGGGCCGGGGCCCGCCGGCCATCCCGCAAGAGAACGCATGTCCTCATCCTGGCTGGAATTCTGGAACGGCCACCATCGGATCTACGTCAACGACGTGCATCGGCGGGTGCACTACGACCGCGTTGCCCACGACATCCGTGCCCTGGTCCCCTCGCCGACGGCCGTCGTCGTCGACTGGGGCTGCGGCGATGCCTTGGCGGCTGCCGATGTGGCCGGCGCCTGCGGCGAACTGCTCTTGTGCGATGCCGCCGAGAACACCCGCATGCGCGTGGCCGAGCGCCTGAGGGGCGAGCCGAGAATCAGGGTGGTGGCGCCGGACGAACTGATCCGCGACCATGCCGGCCGCGTCGACCTGATGGTGGTCAACTCGGTGCTGCAATATCTCGACGCGCCGAGCCTCGCCGGGCTCCTCGCCGATGCGCGCCGCCTGCTCGCGCCGGGCGGCAGCCTCGTCATCGCCGACGTGATCCCGCCTGAGGACGATCTCGTCGGCGACGTGAGGAACCTGCTGGCCACCGGATGGCGGCACGGCTTCTTCCTGGCCGCCTTCTCCGGCCTCGCCGCAACCTTCTTCTCCCCCTACCGCAAGCTTCGGGCTCAGGTCGGCCTCGCGCGCCACGCGGAAGCCGACATGCTCGCCCGGCTGCAGGCCGCCGGCTTCAAGGCCGAGCGCCTGCACCCCAATCTCGGCTTCGACCAGCGCCGCATGGCGTTTCGGGCGCGGCCGGCGTGAGGCGCTCCCGGTCGCATCCGATCGTGCGGATGCAAGCCGATCGTTCCCCGGCCGAGCCAGCTCCGATCGCAGCTCATCCATTCAAGTCGGCCGGCGATCCATGCCCTGCAAAGGTTTTGGTAGCGAAAGATCTGTTCGGCCCGACTGCTTCCACATTCATCGCACCAGCCTGCGTATTTCAAATTTTGAAACAACATTTACGTATGACTTAACTATGTTATACTGAGATTTATCGAGTCGATCTGATAATATAAATGTGAACAAAAAGCAACTCAATGTTTGATCTGAAATATACTCAAGACATGCACCGCATTGGTTAACAACATTAATTTTCTCGTATTGCAACGATTGTTGAATATTTAATGGGCGGATCATACGATTTGCAAGCACGATCCATCATGTTTGCATGCACATATGTTGTCCTGGCGTCTTTTCCAACGTATTTTTACCGATATCGGCGCGGCTACCGCCCCGGTTATCGCTCTCCTGTTGCCCGCCTGCCTGTTCGCCATCGGTGGGGCCGTCAACGTCTCACTGACCTTCGCCGAGCGGGCACGCCTGCAGGATGTGGCGGACTCCGCTGCCACCGGCGCCGCCCGCGAACTCGCATTGGCACGAGCCGACTCCGCCCAGATCGCAGCGATCGCAACCGCGATCGCCCGGGCCCGGCTCGGCGACGACCCTGCCTGGACCATCGCGACCAAGGTGATCGACCGTCAAACGGCCGTCTATGTCGAGATTTCCGGCGCCGTCTCCGGCACCATCCCGTTGCCGGGCGGCGATGGGATGTGGAGCGTCGACGTGCATTCGACGGCCCGGATTTCCGCCGGTCCGCCGATCTGTCTGGTGGCGCTCGACCCCAAGGCGCCGCGCACGCTG
Source organism: Prosthecodimorpha staleyi (assembly GCF_018729455.1). Taxonomy (NCBI): domain Bacteria; kingdom Pseudomonadati; phylum Pseudomonadota; class Alphaproteobacteria; order Hyphomicrobiales; family Ancalomicrobiaceae; genus Prosthecodimorpha; species Prosthecodimorpha staleyi. Next base: position 334,509 of record NZ_JAHHZF010000006.1, read on the forward strand.
CATCTGGAAGGCAGCGCCACGCTGACGGCCAGCAACTGTTCGATCTTCTCGAATTCGACCAGCCCGCAGGGTCTCACGTCGCAGCAATCCGCTTCGATCACGTCGTCCCTGACCTGCTCGGCCGGCGGCAAGGTCGGCGGCAAGATCAACTTCACGCCTGAACCGCTGACCGATTGTCCGCCGGTGCCCGATCCGCTCGCCGATCGGCCCGCGCCGGCCGACAGCGCCTGCTCGGTGATGAATCGGGTCGTCTCGGCCACCATCGAGATCCTGCGGCCCGGCACCTATTGCGGCGGCCTGAAGGTCACCAACGGCGCGATCGTCCAGCTCTCGCCCGGCATCTACGTGATGCGCGACGGTCCGCTCGTGGTCGACGGCGGGGCCACGCTGCGCGGCGGCTATGTCGGCATCTACCTGCGAGGTTCGACCTCGACGCTGCTGTTCGCCACCGCTTCGACGATCGATCTCACGGCACCGAAGGACGGCCCGATGGCCGGCCTGCTGCTGTTCGAGGACCGTGCCGCGCCCGATCTGCGCGAACACAAGATCATGAGCGACAATGCCCACACCCTGCTCGGGACCATCTATATCCCGAAAGGACGCCTCATCGTCGACGCCACCAAGCCGATCGCCGTCCGCTCCGCCTATACGATTGTCGTCACGCGGCGCATGGAACTCTATGCCGGACCGAATCTCGTGATGAACACGGACTACGGGTCCACGCCGATTCCTGTCCCCCAGGGCGTCGGCAATCTCGGCGGCAAGATCTGGCTGGAGAATTGAACCGGGCCGGACATCCGGTCAGGCCGGAGTCGCCGCAAGGCGCGCCGTGATCTCGGCCGCCCGCTGCGGCCGGCCGAACAGATAGCCCTGCATGTAGTGAACGCCGGCCGAGACCAGAAAGCGGTGCTGTTCGGCCCGCTCGACGCCTTCCGCCACCACCTTCATGCCGAGCGCCAGCGCCATCGAGACCGTCGCCTCGACGATCGCGGCGGCATCGGTCGAACGGTCGACGCCCTCCGTGAAGGACTTGTCGATCTTCAGTTCGTCGAACCGAAACCGGCGCAGATAGGAAAGACTGGCGAAGCCGGTCCCGAAATCGTCCAGCGCGATGGCGATGCCGGCCGCGCGCAGGGCCGCGATCTGACGATGCACGACCGGGTCGTCGCCGAGCAATGCACTTTCGGTGATCTCGACAATCAGGCGCGCGGGCGGGAAACCGAGTTCGGCCAGGATGGCCAGCGTGCCGGCGGCGAAGCCTTCCGACTGGATTTGCATCGGCGAGACGTTGATCGCCACCGTCAGCGTACCCCAGTCGCGGGTATCGAGGCAGGCCTGACGCAGGACGAGGTCGCCGATCCGGTCAATCAAACCGGCCCCCTCGGCCAGAGGAATGAACTGCGCCGGAGAAACCAGGCTGGCATCCATACGCTGCCAGCGGATGAGCGTTTCGACACCGACGATCTCTCGGCCCGACGCATCCATGATCGGCTGGTAGACGGGCGTCATCTCGCCGGCTTCGATCGCGCGCAGAAGATCGCGCACCTCCTTCGAGGTGACGTAGCGACCGAACACCGCCAGCCGGCGGATGACCGGGTCGATGATGCTGCGCCGGAGCCCGGCAGCGATCATCAACCCGACGGCCAGCGCCGCGGCCGTCGCCGACGCAAAGGCGAACAGCATCGCCACGACCGGCCGGAACAGATCGTCGGTGGCGGCGACCAGCACCAGGGTTCCGACGGGCTCGCCCGCGTCGATGATCGGTACGGCAACCTCGATCGTGCGGCTGCGCAGCACGTCCAGGATCCCCGGCCGAACGCCTTCGGCCCGAAAGCGGCTGTCGCGATCCAGCTGGACGGTCCGTCCCATGGCCGCCAGCACGTCGTGGCCGCGCTCGATGCGGGCATGGGTCACGGAGTCGATCTGGCCGATCGCCCGGAGGGCCGCCATGCCCTCGGCCGCATCGCCGTTGCGCGCGGCCGTCGCGCTGGCAAAGGCAAAGACCTGGGCGGTCGCGGTCAATGTCCGATGCTTCTCCTCGATCTCCCCCGAAAGGGCATAGATCACCGAGAAACCGGACAGCACGAACAGCGAGGCGGCAACGGACAGCGTCACCAGCACGGCTAGCTTTCGTCCAATCACCTTCTCGGCCGATTGCGGCATGGATGCGGACCTCGACAGTTCCACCAGCAGGATACACCTATGCCCTTGATCGCAGCTTAAGGGCTGCAGCCGTCCGCGGCTCGAGCGCGCCGACAGGACGGCAGCGACGTCGTTCGACGGCGGGGATCCGGTTCCCAAAACCCGGTTACGTAGAAGCGCGTATACGCTTGGGGCTCAAGAATATTAGCCTAGCAACACCGGACCAAATCGTTTAGATTTCTTCCAGGGAGGGAGTCCGGCATGTACTTGGCAAGAGTTAATTTTTATACGCGCTGCTCCCTGAAGGGAACTGCGGCAAATTGGGTCAAAGAAATCCTTTTGTCGTGCACCACATACGACAATGCTTCCGGTCTATCTGGCGCTCTGCTTTTCAATGAACGCTACTTCCTGCAGTCCATGGAAGGAGAGCGGTCGCTTCTGACAAATCAGATCATCAAGATTGCTGAAGACCAGCGGCAGTCCGGCCTGACTGTCGTAAGCTTCACGCCGATTGCATCGCGCATCTATCCCGGCTGGACCGTCGCCTATGCGGGCCACAACGATGCGATGGACTCACTGTATTTCCGGCATAGCGTGATCGGTGAACTTGATCCCATCCGGATGACCCGGGAGATGATCGAGGGTCTTATGGCCGAATTGTGCGGCATGGAAGGCGGGAATATCCAGCGATCATCACCGAACGGCCGGATCCGGTCTCCGGAACGGCCGAGGCCCAATTTTTCAATCTGAAGTTACTTTTCGAATTTCAGTTAACCCTTGATGGGATCGCCGCGACGACACCCGTGCCGGCCGGCGCAATCCGACCCCAAGTGCTTTGAACAGGCCGGCCGCTGACGTCGACATGCGCGGGACGCCAATGTCGGAGTCCGGCCTGGCGCGGACCCCGGCCGGCTACGTCCCGAACGTCCAGAACCGATTGGCGAAGAAGGTCCAGACCAGGACGATGCCGGTCGTGACGAGCTGGGCGAGCATGTAGTGGATGCCGGCCCAGTCGGCCATGGCGTGCATCAGGAAGCCGGTCAGCAGGAAGGCGGCGCCGGCGATCAGGGCGAAGCGCGGCACCGCGCCGGCATGGCTGCGGTCGCTGTCGAAGGTGAAACGGCGGTTGAGCAGATACGAGATCACGCCGCCGACGACGAAGCCGGCGAGCGACCCGACGACCGGGCCGGCCGCTTCGGTCTCGACCAGCCCGATCAGGGTCGCGTAGTGGCCGACCGCGGCGGCGAGGCCAACCGCGACATAGCGCAGGAACTGATCGGAGAGGGCAGCGAGCATTTTTGGTCACTTCTAGTTACACTGCGGTCGAATTGCTGTCCGAGCATCTTGGGAGGTCGACTGTGCAGAAAGGGTATCAGAGCATTGCGGCAGGACTGCGCGGATGGTTCGAATGGTATTATGGAGTAACAAAGAGGGCAGATCATAGCAGAATTATTATTACTGGTTTAATTGTCGCTGTTGGTTCGATTTTATCGCCGTGGTGGCTGCCAATAATATTCGAGATAGCGAAAAAATACATTCAAATAGAACTAAAAATAGAATCGCAGCCATGGGTCGGCGTTATCGTGTTTTTAATAGTATGTGTGTACTCCTTTTCTATATTTATTAGTGATAAAATTGCAAATAATAATAATAAAAAATCTGAATTGGCTTCTGACGCGCTGGTTTTCAGAGATTTGCTATCTAATTCAAGTCCGGCTAATTTCATAGATAATATCCGTGCCATTAATGCACGCCATCTATACAATAATGATCAATTGATTTTATTGGACAAACTCATTGATATACTAGAGGATCCGTCTAAAGAAATCATTAATAATGACCTGCGGATAGAGGCAGATAAATTGCATTCCTTGCTGATAGATTTTCGTGATTTTCTAGGAACTCATTTCTTTGTATTTCCGAAAAGCAGACCGAAAGTATATACGTATGCGCTTTATCCTGAATGGAATATGGATCACAGCGGCATATATGACGAACAAAAGAACAAATTATACAACACGCATGCGGATAATTTGTTTGTTTTGACTAAAAAACTATTGGCATCATATGATGATTTCTTCAGGACTGGCCGACGTGTACTCGGCGCGGCTATGCCCCCCTCAGGATGACCGCGCCCCTTCCCGGCCCGCACCTTTTCCCCTATAAGCCCCCGGGCCCATCCGAACAGACCGCAGCCCTGACGGCGCGCGCATCCCGCGCGACGGAGGCTGGACGCGAGCGAAATATGCCGAAACGGACCGACATTGAAACCATTCTCATCATCGGGGCCGGCCCGATCGTCATCGGCCAGGCCTGCGAGTTCGACTATTCCGGCACGCAGGCCTGCAAGGCGCTGAAGGCCGAGGGCTACCGGATCGTGCTGGTCAATTCGAACCCGGCCACGATCATGACCGATCCGGAACTGGCCGATGCCACCTATATCGAGCCGATCACGCCGGAGGTGGTCGCCAAGATCGTCGAGCGCGAGCGCGGCGACCGCTCGAAGGGCTTCGCCATCCTGCCGACCATGGGCGGCCAGACCGCGCTCAACACCGCGCTGTCGCTGCGCAAGATGGGCGTCCTGGAGAAGTTCGATGTCGAGATGATCGGCGCGACCGCCGAGGCGATCGACAAGGCCGAGGACCGGGAACTGTTCCGCAACGCCATGACCAAGATCGGCCTGGCGACCCCGAAGGCGCGCTTCGCCGATGCCGGCGACCTGAAGCGCCAGGACCGGGAGACCTACGAGGCCGAGATCGCGCGGCTGAAGGCCCTGCCCGTCTCCGAGGAGGAGCGGCTGAAGGCCGTGCGCGGGTTCCAGGCCGAGTGGAACGCGAAGGAAGAGGAGCGCAAGCGCCGCTACGTCGCCAAGGGGCTGACCGAGGCGCTCGACGCGCTCGAGGAGATCGGCCTGCCGGCGATCATCCGACCGTCCTTCACCATGGGCGGCACCGGCGGCGGCATCGCCTACAACCGCGCCGAACTGCTCGACATCGTCGAGCGGGGCCTGGACGCCTCGCCGACCACCGAGGTGCTGATCGAGGAATCGGTGCTCGGCTGGAAGGAATACGAGATGGAGGTGGTCCGCGACCGGGCGGACAACTGCATCATCGTCTGCTCGATCGAGAATCTCGATCCGATGGGCGTGCATACCGGCGATTCGATCACCGTCGCGCCGGCCCTGACGCTGACCGACAAGGAATACCAGATCATGCGCGACGCCTCGCTGGCGGTGCTGCGCGAGATCGGCGTCGAGACCGGCGGCTCCAACGTCCAGTTCGCGGTCAACCCGGAAGACGGCCGCATGGTCGTCATCGAGATGAACCCGCGCGTGTCGCGCTCCTCGGCGCTGGCCTCCAAGGCGACCGGCTTCCCGATCGCGAAGGTGGCGGCCCGGCTGGCGGTCGGCTACACGCTCGACGAACTGGCCAACGACATCACCGGCGGCGCGACCCCGGCGAGCTTCGAGCCGACCATCGACTATGTGGTCACCAAGATCCCGCGCTTCGCCTTCGAGAAGTTCCCGGGCGCCGATCAGCTGCTGACCACGTCGATGAAATCGGTCGGCGAGGTCATGGCGATCGGGCGGACCTTCGGCGAATCGCTGCAGAAGGCGTTGCGCGGCCTGGAGACCGGGCTGACCGGCCTCAACGAGATCGAGATCCCCGGCCTCGGCCAGGGCGACGACAAGAACGCCATCCGCGCCGCGCTCGGCACGCCGACGCCGGACCGGCTGCGTCATGTCGCCCAGGCCATGCGCTACGGCATGAGCCACGACCAGATCCATCAGATCTGCAAGATCGATCCGTGGTTCCTGGAGCAGTTGCAGGCGATCGTCGACATGGAGGCCAAGGTCCGTGCCCACGGCCTGCCGCCGACCGCGGGCGCCTTCCGGCGCCTGAAGGCGATGGGCTTCTCGGACGCAAGGCTCGCGGAACTCGCCGGCAAGGCCGAGGCCGAGGTGGCGGCGATGCGCGGCGGGCTCGGCGTGCATCCGGTCTACAAGCGGATCGACACCTGCGCGGCCGAATTCGCCTCGCCGACCGCCTACATGTATTCGAGCTACGAGATGCCCTTCGCCGGCGCCCCCGCCGACGAGGCCCGGCCCTCTGAGGCGCGCAAGATCGTCATCCTCGGCGGCGGCCCGAACCGGATCGGCCAGGGTATCGAGTTCGACTACTGCTGCTGCCATGCCGCCTTCTCGCTGAAGGATGCCGGCTACGAGACCATCATGGTCAACTGCAATCCGGAGACGGTCTCGACCGACTACGACACCTCCGACCGGCTCTATTTCGAACCGCTGACCGCCGAGGACGTGCTCGAGATCCTGCGGCTCGAACAGACCAACGGCACCCTGCACGGCGTCATCGTGCAGTTCGGCGGGCAGACCCCGCTGAAGCTCGCCGGCGCGCTCGAGAAGGCCGGCGTGCCGATTCTCGGCACCACCGTCGACGCCATCGACCTGGCCGAGGACCGCGACCGCTTCAAGCGGCTGCTCGACAAGCTCGGCCTGCGGCAGCCGAAGAACGGCATCGCCTATTCGATCGAGCAGTCGCGCCTGGTCGCCGGCGACCTCGGCTTCCCGCTGGTCGTCCGCCCGTCCTACGTGCTCGGCGGCCGCGCCATGATGATCGTGCGCGACGAGAGCCAGTTCGACGACTATCTGCTCGGCGTGCTGCCCGGCATGGTCCCGGCCGACGTGAAGGCCAAGTATCCGAACGACAAGACCGGCCAGATCAACATGGTGCTGGGCAAGTCCCCGCTCCTGTTCGACCGCTATCTGTCGGACGCGATCGAAGTCGATGTCGATGCCCTGTGCGACGGCAAGGATGTCTTCATCGCCGGCATCATGGAACATATCGAAGAGGCCGGCATCCATTCCGGCGACAGCGCCTGCTCGCTGCCGACCCATTCGCTGAAGGCCGAGATCGTCGCCGAGATCGAGCGGCAGACCCGCGCGCTGGCGCTGGCGCTCGACGTGGGCGGCCTGATGAACGTGCAATATGCGGTCAAGGACGGCGTGGTCTACGTGCTGGAGGTCAATCCGCGCGCCTCGCGCACGGTGCCCTTCGTCGCCAAGACGATCGGCATTCCGGTCGCCAAGATCGCCTCGCGGGTGATGGCCGGCGAGCCTCTCGCCGGCTTCGGCCTGAAGCCGAAGGCGCTCGGCCACATCGCCGTCAAGGAGGCGGTGTTCCCCTTCGCGCGCTTCCCCGGCGTCGACACGGTGCTCGGCCCGGAGATGAAGTCGACCGGCGAGGTGATGGGGCTCGACACCGACTATGCGATGGCCTTCGCCAAGTCGCAGCTCGGCGCCGGCCAGCGCGTGCCGACCGGCGGCACGGTGTTCGTGTCGGTGCGCGACGACGACAAGCCGCGCATCCTCGCCTCCATGCGGGCGCTGGCGGAGACCGGCTTCCGCCTGATCGCCACCTCGGGCACGCAGCGCTACCTGGAGGAGAACGGGATCGCCTGCACCAAGATCAACAAGGTGCTGGAAGGCCGTCCGCATGTCGTCGACCGGATCAAGAACGGCGAGGTGCATCTGGTCTTCAACACGACCGAAGGCAACCAGGCGCTCGGCGACAGCCGTTCGCTGCGCCGGGCCGCACTGCTGCACAAGGTGCCCTACTACACCACCCTGTCGGGAGCCATCGCGGCGACACAGGCGATCGTCGCCTATGCCAACGGCGAACTGGAAGTCCGTCCGCTGCAGTCCTATTTCCCGGCCGAGGCCTGATCCGGCGGCTCGATCTGTCCCTAAGGGGTGTTTCGGGCCTTGACGGGCGGCCCGCAAGGACCCACGCTTCGGGTGCGTCGGATCTGCGTCCGGCCGGATCACCCCGGTGATCCGATGCGTCCGCTTCCGCCGGCCCTGCACGGCGAAAGCGGGTGTTTCGGAACACCGGGGCGGAAAGAGCGTTCCGAAGCTTCGCCGAGACCATGCGCTCGGCGAGCCGTCTCGCCCGAAGGCCCGCAACAGGCGTCGTTCGCCCGGGGCCGATGCGAAGGCGGAACGCCGCTTCCAGGGAATCGGGCGCCTCGGGGCCGATCGGTGCATCGGCGGCCGGGCGCTGGCATGAGACGGTTTCCCAAGGGGCAACTCTGGGACGCCGTCTGCGAACTGTTGTCATGTCCGGTGCGTCCGGACGGGACGGGAACCGGTCCGGCGGCAGCCGGGATCCGGTCCCCTGGCCCGGAATTCCACGGCGCGGCGGGCGTCCCGAGATCGATCGGGCGACCGCCGCCCTGGCGCAGGTTCGGTCCGGACGGCAACGTCCCGCGGCGGAGCCGGTGCCGCATCACCAACGTGAATGCAGGAGGCGCCACGCCAGACGCGCCGCTTGCTCGTGAGAAAATCGGGGGTTCCAACCCATGGAAAAGATACCGATGACGCCGGCCGGCTTCACCGCTCTCGAATCCGAGCTGAAGATGCGTCAGCAGGAAGAGCGGCCGCGCATCATCGCCGCCATCTCGGAAGCGCGTGCCCATGGCGACCTCTCGGAAAATGCCGAGTACCACGCCGCCAAGGAGGCGCAGAGCCACAACGAGGGCCGCATCGCCGAGCTCGAGGACAAGCTCAGCCGCGCCGAGGTGATCGACGTCACCAAGCTCCACGGCACCAAGATCAAGTTCGGCGCCACCGTCACCCTCGTCGACGAGGATACGGAGGAGAAGCGCACCTACCAGATCGTCGGCGACATGGAGGCCGACGTGAAGCTCGGCCGCATCTCGATCTCCTCGCCGATCGCCCGCGCGCTGATCGGCAAGGATGTCGGCGACACCGTCGAGGTCATGGCCCCGGGCGGCGCCCGCTCCTACGAGGTGATCGGCGTCCGCTTCGGCTGACGGCCGCACGGTCGCACACGTCCGACGACACGAAATGCCCGGGCTTGCCGGGCATTTCCATGTCTGCTCCATGAACGGGATCGCGTGCGGCCGGACCGGCGCCCCCTCACCCGATCGGCACCGTCGGTTCGTCTTTGGCGGTGCGGATGGCGAGGGCGGTCTTCACGCCGGCGACGGCCGGGGCCTTGGTCAGTTCGTCGATGACGAAATCCTGGAAGCTGCGCAGGTCGGGGGCGACGCATTTCAGCATGAAGTCGATCTCGCCGGACAGGATCCAGCATTCCCGGACCAGGGCCCAGCCGCGCACCTTGTCCTGGAAGGCGGCGAGGTCGTGATCGGCCTGGCTCGCCAGCGAGACGAAGCAGAAGGCGACCAGATCGAAACCGAGCGCCTTCTCGTCGAGCAGCGTGCGATAGCCGCGGATGATGCCCGCCTCCTCCAGCGATCGCACACGGCGCAGGCAGGGCGGCGCCGAGATGCCGACCCGTCGCGCCAGTTCGACATTGGTCATGCGGCCGTCGGCCTGCAACTCGCGCAGGATGTGCCAGTCGATCTCGTCGAGACGATGTTTCAAGGGGGAATCCGAAGCCGCGGACCCATGCGGCCGTGGCGCCGGCCGGCGAGGGTCGAAGACTCTGATGGGGGTTGCGCCGCGTCGCCGCTCTGTAGCACTTTCGCCGCCGCGCGGAAATGACCGCATGGAGGCCGATCCTGTCCGACCCGCCCGCGCCGACCGCCGCGTCGCCCCCGACCGTCTGGATCCTGACCGACGGCAAGGCCGGCGATGTCGGCCCCTGCCTCGGCCTCGCCGAGGCGCTCGGCGCGCACCCCCGCCTTCATGTCGTGCCGCGCGAACGGTCCCATCTGGCGAAGCTGGCCGATCTCGCCGGCTGGCCGGCCGCCCTGCCCGACGAACTGGCGCCGCCCTGGCCCGATCTGGTGCTCGCCTGCGGCGCGCCGGCCGTGCCCTTCGCCCGGGCGATCAAGCGCCGGGCCGGCCGGCGCAGCTTCGTGGTCTTCCTGCGCGATCCGCGCCCGCCGCATCGCGGCGCCTTCGACATGCTCTGGATGCCGGCGCATGACGGCCCGCGCGGGCGTTCCATCGTGGTCACCGAGACGAGCCCGCACCGGATCGCGCCCGCGCTCCTCGCCCGTCACCGGGCCCGCCCCCCGGTCTGGGCCGAGACCCTGCCCGGCCCGCGCATCGCCGTCGTCGTCGGCGGCGGCCCGGGCCTCGACGCCCTGCCCGACCGCCTGGAGCGCCTCCTGCCCGAGGCCGGCTCGTTCATGATGACGCCATCGCGCCGGACCGATCCCGCCCTGGCCGCGCGCATCGCCGCGATCGTCGGGCGCCGACCGGCCTTCGTCTGGACCGGCGAGGGCGACAATCCCTACCCGGCCATGCTGGCGCTCGCGGATGCGATCGTGGTCACCGGGGACAGCCACAACATGGTTTCGGAGGCCCTGGCGACCGGCCGGCCGGTCCTGGTGCACGAACCGGCAACCTTGAAGAACAAGTTTCGACGATTTCTCGACGGGTTATATAGCCGAGGCCTGATCCGGCCATTTGAAGGTCGGCTGGAAAGCTATACATATGAAGCGTTGGATTCTACGAAGGTCGTAGCGGACGAAATCGCCCGCCGGCTTGAGGCGTTTCGCACCACGGGACGCGGCGGGGCATGAGCGATGCGAAACCCCGACGTCGCGGCGGGCGTAAGGGAATCTGATCCGGGGCTGCCCGGCATCGGCGAGCAAGGTTTCTATCCATGGCATCTTCGAAGGTCCTCATCATCGGCTCCGGCCCTGCCGGCTACACGGCGGCGATCTATGCGGCCCGTGCCATGCTCGAACCGGTGCTGATCGCCGGCATCCAGCCGGGCGGCCAGCTGACCGTCACGACCGAGGTCGAGAACTATCCGGGCTTCGCCGAGGCGATCCAGGGGCCGTGGCTGATGGAGCAGATGCGCGCCCAGGCCGAGCATGTCGGGACCAAGATCGTCTACGACACGATCACCAGGGCCGACCTGTCGCGCCGGCCGTTCCGCCTGGAGGGCGATTCCGGCACGGTCTACGAGGGCGAGACCCTGGTCATCGCCACCGGCGCGCAGGCGCGCTGGCTCGGCCTGCCGTCGGAGGAGACCTTCCGCGGCTTCGGCGTCTCGGCCTGCGCCACCTGCGACGGCTTCTTCTACCGCGGCCGCAACGTGCTGGTGGTCGGCGGCGGCAACACCGCCGTCGAGGAGGCCCTCTATCTGACCAATCATGCCGCCAAGGTGACCGTCGTGCACCGGCGCGACAGCTTCCGGGCGGAACGCATCCTGCAGCAGCGGCTGGCCGCCAATCCCAAGATCGAGGTGATCTGGGACAGCGAAGTCGCCGAGGTGCTGGGCGGCGGCACGCCGCCGGGCGTGACGGGCGCCCGGCTCAGGAACGTCAAGACCGGCGCGCTGACCGACATCGCGGTCGACGGCGTCTTCGTGGCGATCGGCCACAAGCCTGCCGTCGAGCTGTTCGAGGGTCAGGTCCGCCTGAAGCCGTCCGGCTACATCTGGACGGCGCCCTATTCCACCGCCACCAGCGTTCCGGGCGTCTTCGCCGCCGGCGACGTGGCCGACGATGTGTTCCGTCAGGCCGTCACCGCGGCCGGGATGGGCTGCATGGCGGCGCTGGAGGCCGAGAAATTCATCGCCGGGATTTCGCATCACCGCGAAGCAGCCGAGTAAAGGTCGCGCGGAAACCGGCGACGGATACGATCCGGAGCCGGTCGGGCGCGCCGCGACAGACGAGGGGGAATCGGCTTGGACTGGGACAAGCTCCGTATTTTTCACGCCGCCGCCGAAGCCGGCAGCTTCACGCATGCCGGCGAAAAGCTGGACATGAGCCAATCGGCGGTCAGCCGGCAGGTCAGCGCGCTGGAACAGGATTTGAACGTCCCCCTGTTCCATCGCCATGCCCGCGGCCTGATCCTGACCGAGCAGGGCGAACTCCTGTTCCGCACCGCGCGCGAGGTTCTGGTCAAGCTCGATCAGGTGCGTTCGCGGCTGGTCGAGACCAAGGAGAAGCCGTCCGGGTCGCTGCGCGTGACCACGACCTTCGGGCTCGGCACCTCCTGGCTGACCGCACGCATCCACGAATTCGTCGACCTCTACCCGGATGTGCAGCTCGAACTGATCCTCGACGACGAGGAGCTCGATCTCGGCATGCGGCAGGCCGACGTGGCGCTGCGCATCCGCCAGCCGGTGCAGCCGGACCTGATCCAGCGCAAGCTGTTCACGGTGCATTTCCACCTCTACGCCTCGCAGGCCTATCTGAAGCGCCACGGCAGCCCGGAAAGCGTCGCCGATCTCGACGAGCACCGCACCGTGACCTTCGGCCAGTCCACCCCGACCTATCTGCGCGACATGAACTGGCTGGAGACCGCCGGCCGGCAGCCGGGCAATCCGCGCAAGGCGACGCTGAAGATCAACAACGTGATCGCCATCAAGCGCGCGGTGGAGCGGGGCATCGGCATAGCGCTGCTGCCGGACTATCTGATCGATCCGGGCTCGGAACTGGTGCAGCTGATCCCGGAGGCCGACGTGCCGGCCTTCGACTGCTACTTCGTCTATCCGGAAGAGATGCGCAACACCGCCCGCGTCAAGGTGTTCCGCGACTTTCTGATCACCAAGGCCGAGCGCTGGACCTTCTGACGACCGGCACCCTCGCCACGAATGCCGGTCCCGCCGTGCGTCCCAGGCGGCGGGATCGGCGGATCGCCCCGGATCGCGCGGATGCCGGGTTGACGCCGTAGCCGGTGTGGCGGCCCACATCCGTCAAGGATTGCGATGCCCGGACGATGCCTGCCCTGCGGCTTCGTTTATGTTGCGCGGCAGGCATTCGATATATTGATGAATTGTTAACCTCGCCGCTGCAAGCTGGATGCCTCGGCCGCCCTGATCTAGCGGTCGTTGGTTCTCCCCTCTGGATCATGCCTTTCAAAGGCCACCTTGACCGGGCCGGGAGCACTCTCGGCCCGGATTTTTTCCAAAACGTTTTTGGAGTTTTCTTGAGCGCCGATGCAGCGACGGCGCGGCGAGCTCGGGCTGTGCGCAGCCGCGTCCACGCTCGGTCGGCCGGGCCGGATTCGGGACGTGCCTCGTGCGCCTTTACGGTCCTGCCGCAAAGTGATTTCCTTCAGGAGACCACAGCGGAGGACGCAGACATGATGCATCGGCGGCAACTATTGGCAGGCCTGGGAACGACCTTCGTCGCGGCACTCGCGCCCGGCGCGCTGCGGGCCGCCCCGATCAAGCCGGGCGAGAATGCGGCCCTCCTGGTCATCGACGTGCAGAACTGCTTCCTGCCGGGCGGCAGTCTGGCGGTCAAGGACGGCGATCAGGTGGTTCCGGTGATCAACAAGATCGCCAAGGTCTTCGCCAATGTCGTCCTGACGCAGGACTGGCACACGCCCGGCCACATCTCCTTCGCCTCCAGCCATCCGGGCAAGAAGCCGTTCGAGATGATCGATCTGCCCTACGGCAAGCAGGTGCTCTGGCCGGACCATTGCGTGCAGGGCACGGACGGGGCCGCTCTCGCCAAGGATCTCGCCATTCCGCAGGCTGGCCTCGTCATCCGCAAGGGCTTCCATCACACGGTCGACAGCTATTCCGGCTTCACCGAGGCGGATGCCAAGACGACCACGGGGCTCGCCGCCTATCTGAAGGCGCGCGCCATCGACACCGTGTTCGTGGCAGGTTTGGCAACCGACTTCTGCGTCGCCTGGACCGCGCTCGACGCCCGCAAGGCCGGTTTCGCCACCTATGTGGTCGAGGACGGCTGCCGCGCCATCGACACCCAGGGCTCGCTCGCCAAGGCCTGGACCGACATGGCCGCGGCCGGCGTCCAGCGCATCCAGTCCACCGATATCGCGGCCTGATCCCACGCGGCGACGGCGCCTCCGGGTCGCGCGGCCGGCGACCGGAGGCCGATCCCAAAAAATCGGGCCGCGCCTCTCTCGAGGCCGGCCCGGCAAGTCGCGTCTGGGAGGAGGAGCGATCCGGCTTCCGGCCGAATCGGCGGACGCCATGAAAAGTCAGCTGCCGGACTTGCCCTCGAAGCGGCCGGTGAAGACCTTGTTTTCGGTATCGACGACATCGACGGTCACGTCGCCGGGCTGTTCGGCCATCTTGAAGCGGAAGGTCGGGTCCTCGGAGATCGAGATGCCGCCCTCCATGGCGAGCAGCGTCTTGTCGCCCTGACGGACGGTGACGTTGCGGACGAACCAGGCCGGGATATAGAGCCGGCTGACCTGATCCATCTGCAGGCCGGAATTGTTCGGGTGACGGATCTGGATCTGCGCTTCGGACTGGCCGGCCGCGGCGAAGCGGCGGAACTTCATCTTGCCGAGATTCTGCAGCGCCTCCTGCGGATCCTTGCCGGCCGGGGCCGAGCAGCCGCCCGAGGCCTTGACGAAATTGGCGGTCATATAGAGGCGGCCGTCGCTCGTCTCGGCGATGGCCCGCACATAGGAATAGCTGTTGACGCGGATGCGGGTCGACAGGCCGACCTCGCGCTGGCCGTCGCCGAAGCGGAAGGTGGCCGCGACCGGCGAGGGATTCTCGTCGATGATCAGCGTCACCGCCTTGACGCTGCGGCCGTCGCCCTCCGGCAGCGCGACCGAGAAGTCGACCGGCACCGTCGCGGCATCTTCGGCGCGCACCGGGGTCGACAGTGTCAGAATGCCCTTGCCGTCCTCGATCGCGCGGTTGCCGAACACGTCCGTCTTCAGGCCCGCCCAGGTGGTCTGGTCCTCGGCAGCCGACCGCGCCGCGCCGGCCACCGCCAGCCCGGCCACCAGCATCGCCCCCGCCACAACCTGCCTGAACCGCGTGCGCATGGATGATCCTCCCGACGTCTATTCGTTAGATGTGCATAATATACGAGCAGCCGGGGTCCGGGAAACACGACTTCGTGTGAAGACAGGACGCCTCGCCGCGGCACCTCGCCGCTGCCCCGACGCAGCCGGACCCCTCCCCTGCGGCGAAGACGGCGCGCGCCATCGCTCGCGAGATCCGCTATAGCTCTCGGCCAGCGCGAGACATCCGGCGGCGCGCCGGGTCGCCAGGGAGGAGCGCTTGACCGACCATCCCGCGGCTTCGGCCGCCCGGATCGATTGCTTGCCGGATCTCGGCCGGCGCACGCTGATCATGGGCATTCTCAACGTCACGCCGGACAGCTTCTCCGACGGCGGCCTGTTTGCGAGCTTCGAGGCGGCGACCGCCCATGCCGTCGAACTGGTCGCGGAGGGCGCGGACATTCTCGACATCGGCGGGGAATCGACCCGGCCCGGCCACACTGCCGTGCCGGCCGACGAGGAGATGGCGCGCGTGCTGCCGGTGCTGCGCCAGGCCGTCGCCAGCGTCGCGGCGCCGATCTCGATCGACACCTACAAGGCCGTGACGGCCCGCGCCGCCTTCGAGGCCGGCGCCCGCATCCTGAACGACGTCTGGGGCCTGCAGCGCGATCCCGAGATCGCCCGGGTCGCGGCCGATTTCGCCGCGCCGGTGATCGCCATGCACAATCGCGAGACGGTCGACGGGAGCCTGGACATCGTCGAGGAGATGAAGGCCTTCTTCGACAGGACGCTCGCCATCGCGCGCGCCGCCGGCATCCCGGACGGCCGCATCGTGCTCGATCCCGGCATCGGCTTCGGCAAGACTTTCGAACAGAATCTCGACGCCCTGCGCCGGCTCGGCGACCTGAAGGCGCTCGGCTTCCCGCTGCTGGTCGGCACGTCGCGCAAGTCGCTGATCGGCAAGCTGCTCGACAAGACGCCGCGCGAGCGGATCAACGGCACCATCGCCTCCAACGTCATGGCCATCGCCCACGGGGCCGACATCATCCGCGTCCACGACGTGCTCGCCCATCGAGAGGCCGCGCGCATCGCCGACGCCATCATGGGGAAGGCCATCACGGGGACGGCCATCACGGGGACCGAACGATGACCGACCGCATCCTCCTGTCGCGCATCGCCGTCTACGCCTATCACGGCGTCTTCCCGGAAGAGGAGCGGCTCGGCCAGCGCTTCTACATCTCGATCGATGCCCGGCTCGACCTGAAACCGGCCGGGACCAGCGACGACTGGCACAAGACCGCCTCCTACGACCAGATCGCCGAGATCGTCGTGAAGGTCTCGACCGGGCAGCGCTTCCACCTGATCGAGGCGCTCGCCGAGCGGGTCGCCAGCCAGATCCTGGAGCGCTTCGCGATCATCACCTCCGTGCTGGTCCGCGTCGAAAAGCCGGCCGCCCCGATCCCGACCATCCTGGACGGCGTCACCATCGAGATCGAGCGCAGCCGCGATGGCTAGAGCCTATCTGGGTCTCGGCGGCAATATCGGGGACGTGCGCGCCACCATCGCGGCCGCCGTCGAACGCCTCGCCGCGCGCGGTGCGCGTATCGTCGCCCGTTCGGCCGACTACGGCACCCCGCCCTGGGGCAAGCTCGACCAGCCGCCCTATGTCAATGCCTGCGTGGGCATCGAGACGGAGCTCGCGCCCGAGACCCTGCTCGCGCTGGTGCTGTCGATCGAGCAGGAATTCGGCCGCCGGCGCCTGGAAAAGTGGGGGCCGCGCACGCTCGACATCGACATTCTGACCTATGACGACCGCACCGTCGACCTGCCCGGCCTGGTCGTCCCGCATCCCTACATGCTCGAGCGCGCCTTCGTGGTCGTGCCCCTCGCCGAAATCGCCCCCGACCTCATCGTCAAGGGCGAGCGCGTCGGCGACGTTGCGGCCCGCATCGACCGCGCCGGCATCGAACGGCTGGGATAGTCGTCAGAGAACCGGCGTTTCGGTTCAGCGGGCCGGATCCGTCCCGACCGGACCGCCGCCGGCCGCGCCAATCGTTTTGCCGGGCGGCCGCCCCCCCGATCGCGCCCTGCCGGCTTGCCAGGGCGGGGCCGATCCGGCCAGAATTGGCGGCGTCCGGCATGCCGGCCGGCGCTCCTGGGGGCGGGATCATGGTCGCAGGTCTGTTGCGCAGTACCGCAGCGTCGCTGGTCTTGGTCGTCGCCGCGCTGTGGCCCTGTGCGGATGCCCGCGCTGCCGCGCGCGTCGCGCTGCTGATCGGCAATGCCGACTATCCCGCCGCGCCGCTGAGCAATCCGACCCGCGACGTGGACGCCATGGAGGCCAGCCTGCGCGAGGCCGGCTTCGATACCGTGATCGCGCACAAGAATCTCGATCTCCGCGCCATGGATGCGGCCATCGAGGAGTTTCGCGAGAAGGTCCAGGGCGCCGAGATCGCGGTGCTCTACTATTCGGGTCACGGCATCGAGGTGAACGGCACCAACTATCTCGTGCCGCGCGATGCCCGGCTCATGAGCGAGACCGCTGCGCGGCGGGAGGCGATCGCCCTCGACGACGCGCTCGAAGCCCTTGAGGGCGCCACCCGGCTCAGGCTCGTCCTGCTCGATGCCTGCCGCGACAATCCCTTCGTCGCGCGGATGAAGCGCACCAAGGGCGCCCTGACGCGCGGGCTGAGGCGGACCGATCCGGGGCGCTCCAACACCCTGATCGCCTACGCGACCGCTCCCGGGACGGTCGCCTATGACGGCGACGGCGGGCTCAGTCCGTTCACCGCAAGCCTCGTCCACCACCTGGTGACGCCGGGCCTCGATGTCGAATATGCGCTCCGCCGCGTCCATGACGACGTGGTCGCGGCCACGCGGCCGATCGCGGCGCGCAGCGGCGGCGACCCGCAGGAACCCTACAAGACCGGATCGCTCGGCTCCGATCTGATCGCCCTGAGCCGGAAGCCGGTCGAGACCGGCGGGGCCGGGACGCCCCCATCCGGGGCGGGCCGCGCGGACCAGCGCGCGGACTATGACGAGGCACGCCGCATCGGCACGGCCGAAGCCTGGCAGTTGTTTCTGACCCATCACCCGACCGGCTTCCTGGCCGATCTGGCCCGGATCGAGGCGAAGCGGTTGGCGGGCCGGACAGCCGCGCTGCCCCCCGCAGCGGCAGCCGCGACCGTTCCGGAGCGGCGCCCTCCACCTGCCGCGACCATGATGGCGCCGCCGAAGCCTGCGGATGTCGGCGCGCCAGCATCGGCGACCGAACTGATCGAACGCGCCCGCGACCGGCGGCCGGTCACGGCGCTGGCGCTCAGTCCGAATGGAAGGCTCCTGGCCGCGGCGACCGATGCCGGCCTGACCCTTTGGGACGGTCCGTCCGGCCGCCTGGTCCGTGCGATCTCCGGGCACAAGGGGCCGGTCAACGCCGTGTCCTTCGCCCCGGCCGGGCTCAGCATCGTCTCCGGCAGCGGCGACCGGTCGCTCCGGCTGTGGGACACGGGCTCCGGGCAGTCGCTCTGGACCCACACGATCGCCCGCGAGTGGACCTATGCGATCTATGCGGTCGCGGTCTCGCCGGACGGCCAGACGGTTGCCTATGGCGGAACCGGAAATGTCCTGGCCCTCGTGAATGCGGCGACCGGTCAGGCGCAGAAGACCCTCGGCACCTTCGACGACGCGGTCCGGGCGATCGCCTTCGCGCCGGATGGACGGACGGTTGCGGCCGCCGGAAAATCCCTGGTCAAGATCTGGGATCCGGCCAGCGGGCTGCAGACGCTCGCGCTCAGCCACCCCGAGCGGGTGCGTGCGATCGCCTTTGCGCCCGACGGCCGCAGGCTCGCCGCCGGTCTCGACTCGGGCGACATTCAGATTTGGGAACTGCCCGGCGGCAAGGCCCTGCAGCGCCTGACCGGTCATTCCGGCAGCGTTCGCGCCCTCGCCTTCGCACCCGACGGCCGGACCCTCGCCAGCGGCAGCAGCGATCTCTCGGTGCGGCTGTGGGACCCGGAACTGGGCGCGGAGATCTGGCGGGACCGGAGTCACGCCGATACCGTCACATCGCTGATCTTCGCCCGGGACGGACGCCGGGTGATCACGGGTGGGCTCGACGGAACGATTCGCTGGCGCGACGCGGCGTCCGGCAAAGTGGCGGCGGTCTCCGCCGAGGACGGCCGGGGCCATTGGATGACGGCGACTTCGGGCGACCGCTTCGTGACCGACAATCCGCTCGACTGGCTCAGGACCACGCGCGAGAAGATCGACCCGGCGCTCGAGACCTACCTGTCCGCCGCCCAGCGCCCATCGGTCGAAATGTCCGGCCCGGCCACTCCGTGATCCGGCCCACCCGGCGCGCAGGATCGTGCACCGCGGCGGTCCGGCCGGGCCGCCCCCTGTCCACATCGCCGGGCGGCTGCGTTGTTCGCGTTCATGGCAGGAACCGCACCGAATCGAAGAATTCCTCGAATGGATCGCCGCGGCCGAAGCCGGGACCGCTGCGACAGGAGGCGATGGTCGCGATCAGCGCGTAGGTGCCGGACGGCGTCGGCACGCAGAGCAATTCGCCGCGCGGGGTGGCATTGCGGCACAGGGTATGGGCCGTGTGACGCTCGCCGCGGCGGCCGGCGAGCGAGTCGGGCGCGATGGTCGGAACCACGTAGAGCGAATCCGGCAGATGCACTTTCGCCAGACCGGCACAGTTCAGCGGCGAGCGGAGGACCGCGACCCGGCTGCGCTTGCGGTCGTGCGGGTCCGACGGGGTCAGCATTAAACCGTCGGGCGAAACGTTCGTCAGCGTCCAGCGGCTGCTCTCGTAGCTCACGCTCATCTTGCCGACGACGGCCTCGCGCGTCTCGGCACGGACAGGGACGGCGAGCGCCGCCGAAAGCAGGGCTGCGGCGGCGACGGCCGAAAAGGTCTTTTCCTGCGGCCCCGGAGACCCGGCGCGGCGCAGCCGGCCTATGGACGTTTCGCGCATGATGGTCCACCGCCCAGGAGGATCGGCGGTTCGAGAGGAATCCCGAACCGGCCGGCGTTGCGGCCGGAAGGCGGCCGCTACGGCTTCGACAGTGTCGGCGTCGACTGTGTCGAATGCACGATGGCCGGCTTGACCGGAGGCGGCCCGGCAGGTCGCGCGGGTGCCGGTTCGCCCTCGATCCAGGGCTCGGACTTCTCCGTCGGAAAGTTCATTTCCGCCCATCCGTCCGTCCCGCCCGGGAACCAGATCACGTTCGAATAGCCATAGTCGAGCATGGCCCGGCGCGCGGCATTCCAACTCATCCAACAATCTGCAAGGCAATAGAACACGATCGGCCGGCTCTTGTCGCCCCCCGTGATCGCCTGAAGGCCGGCGCGGAAATAGCGGTCCATCTCGGGCGAGAGCGCGCCGTAACCGACATTGGCGAGCCAGATCGAGCCGGGGATATTGGCGCGCGGCTTGTCGCGCCAGATCGTGCCGGGCGGCAGGTTGGCGGGCTTCGGCGCGCGCGGCAGCACGTCGACGAACAGCGCGTCGCGCGCCGCCCAGAGATCATAGGCGGGGTCGGCATCGATCACCCGCGCGCCCTTCAGCGTCTCAGGCGTCGGGGTGCGGAAATCGTCCATGCGGTAGGCGTCGGGTTCTGCCGGCGCGGCTTCGGCCGCCGCGGCCGCAGCGCCTCCGAGCAGGGCAGCGGCCGCGGCCGGCACGGACATGCAGAGGATCGAGACCACGAGAGCGGCGGCGATGCGCTCGGTCGAGAGGCGGCGGATCGGCACGGGGCGGGCCATCGAACACTCTCCGGGGCGGCCGACCGATGCGGCGGCGGGGGATCGGGGCGATCGCCGCCGGGCGGTGGTCGCCGGCGCGTTGATCAACTGCGCGGCTTGGTGATCGGCCGGTCCTGGTCGTCGAGCAGGGGCACGCCATAGCCGAGCAGGATCCGGTCGATCTCGCCCTGGCGCCCGGCGATCAATTCGTTGAGCCGGCGCTTCCACTCCAGCTCGCCGTGGCGGATGCCGAAGGTGATCCGGAACGACATGGGCGGACCGTTGGTCTCGTGGGTCAGGGCGGTCACGGTCAGCGGCGTCGCGGCCTGCCGGGCGAACCATCCCCCGTTCGGTCCCCACAGGATGCCGGCATCGATCTCGCCGGAGACGATATCCGAAATCATCGCCTCGGCGGGCGAATCGTAGCGGCGGTCGACGATCAGCGGATAGGATTTCGCCTTCGGCAGCAGGCCGTAGCGCAGCATGTAGTCGGCCGGCGGCGTGGCCGCGATCAGCCCGATCCGCTTGTCCTTCAGCCGCTCGTCCGACAGGCGGTCGACGCCGTCGAGCGGACCGCCGGCCTTGGCGATCAGCACGAAGGCGGACTTGTAGTAGGCATTGGTGTTCTGCACCGGGTCCGCGCCCGAGGCGTAGCCGATGATCACGTCGCACAGCTTGGTGCCGAGTGTGTTGCGGACGAAGCCGGGCCCCTGCGGCATCCAGAAATAGCGCAGGGGCAGCTTGACCTCGGCCGCGATCAGCTCGGCAATCTTGTTCTCGAACCCGCCCTCGTCGCGGTTCGAGAACGGCATGTTGGCGGGATCGCCGCAGACCCGGAAGGCCTCGTCGGAGACCACGGCCGGCCGCTGCTGGGCGGCGGCCGGGAGCGGCGCAAGGGCGACGAGAAGGCAGGCGGCGATCCGACTGTTCATGGCTCAGTTCGCCATACAGGCGTCTTCATACTGCTTGATCGCGTCGATCTTCGCCTCGCGCTTCTCCGGCCGGGCGCGCGCCAGCGCACCGTCGGCGCGGGCCTTCAGATAGACGTAGATGTCGTCGATGTAGCACATCACGTTCTTGTTGGTGCCGAAGGAGGGCATGACGCTCTCCTTGCCGGACGTGTGCACGGTGCGGCCGTTGACGACCGTCTCCTGGAACTGGTCGTAGGTCATGGTCTGCAGCGAGACGCGCAGCGCCGGGGCATAGGTCGAGCCTTCGCCGTCCGGGCCGTGACAGACATGGCACTCGGCATGATAGCGGCGGTAGCCCGAGAAGGTGTACCAGTCCCAGGTGCCGTCGTCCTTCTTGTTCCAGGTCGGATTGCCGTCCTTGTCGAGATACTTGCCGTCTTCCGATTTCACCGCCGGACCCGCGATGACGGACCCAGCAGCGGCCAGCGCGCCTAAGAAAACCATAAGATATGCTGACTTCTTGATCGACATGGCGCGCTTTCTCCCAAACGACGCTACCGTTGACGACGGCCTGACCGGCTGCCCTAGTCCTTGTCTTATGTAGAAAAAAAGAGACCGGCGTCAACGAGGTGACGCCGGTCCCTTTGTCGCAGATCGCGGAGATCTTAGTTGGGCAGAGCGAAGACGGTCAGCTGGCCACCGAGAGCGGTGTAGTTGCTGAGACCGGCATAGCCGCCGACCGCGCCGAGACCGGCATTCGGGTCGGTCAGACCGGCCGCCAGACCGATACCGGCCCAACCACCGACGCCCGACAGGATGGCGACGTACTGCTTGCCCTTGTTGGTGTAGGTCATCACGTTACCGATGATGCCCGACGGGGTCTTGAACTTGTACAGTTCCTTGCCCGACACGGAGTCGACGGCCTTCAGATAGCCTTCGAGCGTGCCGTAGAAGACCACGTCGCCGGCAGTGGCGAGGGCGCCGGACCACACGGAGAACTGCTCCTTGTTGGACCAGACGATCTTACCCGTCTTGCCGTCCCAGGCGATGAAGTTGCCCATGCCGCCGTGGCTGTTCGGGGCCGGATACATCGCAAGGGTCGCGCCGACATAGGGCTGGCCGGGGGTGTAGGTCACCTTGAACGGCTCGTAGTCCATGCAGACGTGGTTGGTCGGAACGTAGAACAGCTGGGTCTTCGGCGAGTAGGCCGCAGGCTGCTGGTCCTTGGTGCCGAGAGCCGCCGGGCAGATGCCCTTCGAGTTCACGTCTTCGCCGTTCTGCTCGGTCGAGTACTTGGCCACGACCGCCGGACGGCCATAGGTCGGGCTCGACTTGTTCATGTCGACGCCGGTGGTCCAGTTGACGACCGGATCGAACTTCTCGGCGACGATCAGATCGCCGTTCTCGCGGTTCAGCGTATAGCCGAGACCGTTGCGGTCGAAGTGCGTCAGCAGCGGCGTGACCTTGCCGCCGATTTCCTGATCCGTGAGGATCATCTCGTTGATGCCGTCGAAGTCCCACTCGTCATGGGGGGTCATCTGGTAGACCCACTTGGCCATGCCGGTGTCGACATCGCGACCCCAGATGGTCATCGACCAGCGGTTGTCACCCGGGCGCTGCTTCGGATTCCAGGTCGAGGGGTTGCCCGAACCGTAATACATCAGGTTCAGCTTGGGGTCGTAGGAATACCAGCCCCAGGTGCAGCCGCCGCCGGTCTTCCACTGGTCGCCCTGCCAGGTGTTGATGCCGGAGTCCTTGCCGACCGGCTTGCCCAGATGGGTGGTCTTGACCGGATCCATCAGGGTCTGATCATCCGGGCCCATCGAGTAGCCGCGCCAGACGCGCTTGCCGGTCTTGATGTCGTAGGCGGTGACGTGGCACTGCACGCCGAACTCGCCGCCCGAGATGCCGACGATCACCTTGTCCTTCACCGGAAGAACGGTGGCGGTGTTGGTCTCGCCGCGCTTGGGATCGCCGTTGACGACCTTCCAGACTTCCTTGCCGGTCTTCATGTCCAGGGCGACGACGGTGGTGTCGGCCTGATGCAGGAACACCTTGCCGTCGCCATAGGCGAGGCCGCGGTTGACGGTGTCGCAGCACATCACCGGGATGACCGAAGGATCCTGCTTCGGCTCATACTTCCAGATGATGCGACCCTCGTTGTTCAGGTCGAGCGCATAGACGATGTTCGGGAACGGGGTGTGGACGTACATCACGTCCCCGACCACGAGCGGCGAACCTTCGTGACCGCGCAGGACGCCCGTCGAGAAGGTCCAGGCGACCTGGAGCTTCGAGACGTTGTCCTTGTTGATCTGGTTCAGTTTCGAGTAGCGGGTGTTGGCATAGTCACCCGTCTGAAGGACCCACTGGTTGGGGTCCTGCGTCAGCTTGATGATTTCGTCGTTGGCGAAGGCCGGCGCCGAAAGGGCGACCGTACCGGCAAGCGCCGCCACGAACTTATTGATGATCATAAGGCTTCCTCCCAAGCGTGACCGACACCGCGTCCCGCACACGGGAAAGCGCCGCCAGAACACCGAATTTCGGGAACCAGATCTTCGGCAGCGTGTCACGACCGGACATGAGTCGGTCTACACACAGGGCGCTTCCGTCCCTGCCAGGCCTACGAACCGCACCTCACGCTCCCAGACATGAGGTGGTTGAAGCCGAAGACTGAGAAGACCCTAATAAGAGCCTTCTTACCCGGCAATACGTATTTTCACGTAGCGGCCCGCCGGAAAGGCATTGCGGAGCCCGTGCCCCCTGCGACATTCCGGCTCGCCCTCTTAATGCATTGCAGCAATTATCATTTCGGAAACGTTGCCAAGACCTGCCGGGCATGCCCACGGGATGGGCGCCTGCCTGAATTCGAGGCATGGCGCTTTGCTACTCCCATTCCATCTCCTTGAAGGCGGCGGTCGCGTTCCGGGCATTGAAATCGTCGAACAAGGCCCAGGCGTCGCGCTCGGAAATGCCGGCCTTGGCGGCCGCCTCGGCGATGGTGCGGCCGTCGGCGACCATGGCGCGGACATCGTCGCGCAGCCGGTTCAGGTAGCGCCATTGCGGCGCCATCGCGTCCGGCCACGACAGCGACGCCGGCCCATGGCCGGGCACCACCCGGTCGACCGGCCGCTTCGCGGCGTCCGCCATCACCTTCAGCCAGCCCGCCAGGCTGCCGTCCAGCGCAGGCACGTGACGCACGAACAGGAGGTCTGCGAGCCACCAGCTGCGGGTCGCGGTGTCATACACGCTCAGATCGGCATTGGTATGGGCCGTCGGATGGGCTTCCAGCACCAGGATACGCCCGCCCAGATCGATCTCGCGCCGGCCCGACACCGCCTCGTCGGGCGGAACGATCTCGGTCCCGGCGAAATCGGCCTCCCCGACCAGACGGCGGTTGGCCTCCAGATAGACGGTCGCGCGGCTGAGCAGCGCGAGCTTCAGGTTGGCATGGCCGACGAACCGGGTCCCATCGGCACGGAAGGCGACGTTGCCGAGCACGTGGTCGGGATGGAAATGGGTGTTGATGACCCAGCGGATCGGCTTGTCGGTTTGGGCCCGCACGGCCGCGAGCAGGCGCCGGCCGGCCGCCGCGCTGCCGCCGGTGTCGATCACCGCGACCGCATCGCCGCCGACCACGAAACCGACATTGCCGATGGCGCCGCCGTTGATCGGCGCCGCCAATTGGTAGGGGGCCTGGTAGACGAACAGCCCCGGCGCGACCTCCCGGACCGGCAGCGGGGCCTCCTCGGCCCATGCCGCAGCGCACAAGATTCCGAGACCGCAGGCCAGCGCGACCAGCCGCGCCGCCATGGTGTGAAGGGCAAAATGACGCATCGTTTTCTCCTGCGGCAGCGGCTGCCCGCGGCGTCGGAGGCGGCCCGCGACAGGCGCGGGTTCGGCGCCCGGCGCCTTCAATCCTCGGAAATCGTCCCCGGATAGCGCCGCGCCAGGTCGGCACGGATGGAATCGATCCAGACGGCGGGCCGATCGCCGCGCGGCCGCTCGAGCCGTTCCTCGCCGATCACCCGGGTCGGCCGCGGCGCGAGCAGAATCAGCCGGTCGGCCATCTCCAGCGCCTCGCGGACATTGTGGGTGACCATCAGGACCGTGACGCCGCGCACCGCCGCCGCCGTCGCGATCAGCCGCCGCAGCCGGGCCGCCGTCATGTCGTCGAGCGAGACCAGCGGCTCGTCGAGCACCAGGAGATCGGGCTCGACGGCGAGCGCGCGGGCGAGCGCCACGCGCCGCTCCATGCCGAGCGACAGTTCCTGCGGAAAGCGGGTCCGCGCTTCCGTGAGATCGAGTTCGGCGAAAAGCGGGCCGAGATCGGTGCCGCGACGCGCCGGCGGCAGCATCAGGCGGACATTGTCCTCGACCGTGCGCCAGGGCAGCAGGCGCGGCTCCTGGAACATGACGCCGGTGCGCGCGCCCGCGGCTGGCAGCTTCACATGGCCGGTGAAGTCGCCGTCGAGGCCGAGCAGGATGCGCAGGGTGGTCGACTTGCCGCAGCCGGACGGGCCGATCAGGCAGGCGAAATCGCCCGCCGGCACCGAGAAGTCGAGACCCGCAACGGCCGTGACCGCCCCGCCCTCGGCCGAGCGGAAGCGCTTCTCGTCGATGCGGACCTCAAGCGTGCCGGATGCGCCAGCGTGAAGCATGCCGTTCCACCGGTTGCACGAGGGCATATTCGATCACCAGCATGACGGCCGCGAAGGCGACCGAATAGCCCAGGATCGCGGTCACGTCGAAATTCTGGAAATGCAGGTGGATGGCGTAGCCGACGCCGTTCGAGCGGCCGAGCAGTTCGACCAGCAGCACCACCTTCCAGATCAGCGCCAGCCCGGAGCGCGCCGAGGCCGCCAGATAGGAGCCGAGCTGCGGCAGCACGACATGGCGCAGCCGGTCCAGCGCGGACATCCGGTAGACCTCCGCGACCTCGTCGAGCTTGGGATCGAGCGCGCGGGTGCCCTCGCGCATGGTCACGGCGACGTTGGGGATCTTGTTGAGCGCCACGGCCCCGATCGCCGCCGCCTCGTTGAGGCCGAACCAGACATAGGCCAGCACCGTGATGACCAGGGCCGGGGTGTTGAGGAGCACGATCAGCCAGCTGTCGCCGAACAGGTCGATCAGCTGCGACCGGCCCATGGCGATGCCGATCGCGGTGCCGATGGCCATTGCAATCACGAAGGCCGCCGCCACCCGGGCGAGCGTGTAGGCGAGATGGCGCAGCAATTCGCCGGCCGCGGTCTCGGCGACGATGAAGCGGCCGACCTCGAGCGGCGACGGCATGGTCGCCCGGCCGGCGACGAGCGCGATCGCCTCCCCGACCAGCAGGAAGACGACCAGCGACAGGACCCTCAGGCCGGATCGGCCGAGCGCGCCGCGGCCCCGTCCGGCGCCGTCAGGAGCCACCTTTCAGCCCCGACCAGTAGATGCCGTCCGGCAGCGTGCGCGCCGGACCGACCAGCCGCTCGCCGCCGATTTCGGCCAGGACCGCGTAGAGCCGGCGCGCGTCGGCCTGCTCGGCCTCGACCGGCCGCTTCGGGATGCCGTCCAGGAAGCGGCGCCGGAGCGCCTGGAACGTGGCCTCGTCGTCGGCGCGCATCTGCGGCCGGATGCGCTGCCACTCGGCGTCCGAGCCGGCGAGCAGCGCCTTGGCCTTGCGCGAGGCCTCTGCCAGCCCCTTCAGCGCCGCCGGATGCTCGGCCGCAAAACCGGCACGGAACACGTAGCCGAGCATCGAAACGTTTCCCTCGATGCCGAACTTGCGCGCCGCCTCGTCGAAGGGCATCAGCTCGCGGAAGCCCTTGGCCTCCAGGCGCGCCGCGAAGTTCCAGAACAGCAGCGCGGCGTCGAGTTCTCCGGTCTCCAGCTTCTGCTGCAGGAGCGGCGGCGCGCCGAAGACCGGCTCGGCGTCGCGCGTCAGGTCGATGCCGGCCGATTGCCGGGCATAGCCCTGGATCAGGAGCCAGCCCTTGTCGAGCGCCCCCCCGGCGACGCCGATCTTCTTGCCCTTGAGGTCGGCGAGCGTGCGGATCGGCGAGCCGGCCGCGACCATGATCGAGCCTTCGGTGGCCGAGAACGGGATATAGACGACCGGCCGGTTTTCGGCGGTCAGCCGGGCCGCCCAGAGCACGTCCGACACGATCGTGTCGACCTCGCCGGCCTGGAAGGCGATGCGGGCGGCATCATTGGAGGCGAGTTCGACGATCTCGATCTCGACGCCGGCGGCCACGTCCAGCCCGTGCGTCTTGATGACCGAGGTCTCCCAGCTGACGGTGCCGAATTTCAGCACGCCGACCTTCAGCCGCTCGGCCGCCGCGGCCGTGCCGGCGCCCCAGCCGGTCGTGATCACGGCCACCGACGCAGCGAGAGCCAGCGCCAGCACCGACCTCCGCGCAAATCCGACCATGACCGTCTCCTGCAATGCACTGGCCGGATCAAATAGAAGCCCGGCCGGGAAGACAAGCCGCGGCAAGGTCGCAGGAGGCAAAATCACATAAGAAATCAATAAGGGAATCCGGCAGACCCGCAATGGCCGGAGCCGCCCGCGCGGGCCTTCGGCCGGCTTCGGAGCGGTCGTGCGGCGCCCGGACCGGACGCGCCCCGCCACCGCTCACGCGCAAGTGATGCCCGATCGTCCCCTCGGCAACGAATGGGAGGTGAGACACGCTCGACCCGCCGGCCCGATCCCGATCGCGGACCGGCGGCTGAGCGGACCCGACGACCTGCGGAACGGAACCCCATCATGACCACGATCGAAACCCTGCGGATGGAACTGAGCACGCGCGGCCTCCTGGCCAAGCTCCTGGCCGGCGGCGCCATCGGGCTCTTGGTCTGGGAGCTCTGGGCCCGCGTCCTGACCAAGGCCGTGCTCGGCTATCCGCTGGAGCCGGCCGGGCTGATCGATGCCATCGCGCAGCACCAGTTCGGACTGCAGGTGCCCTACTGGCTGCGCGAGGCGCTGCATTACGGCGTCGGCATCGTCGGCTATCCGCTCGCCTTCTTCGTCATCTCGCGCCTGATGCCGCGCTGGGGCCTGGTGCTGGACGCCGTCGTGTTCGTGACCTTCACGGGCGCCTGCATCGGCCAGATCGTCGACGGCACCGGCACGCCGCTGATGTTCATCTTCTATACTGCGGTCCTGGGCCTGCTGGCGTCGCGCGCGATCAACCGGGATCCGGCCATCGCGGATGCGATCTCGTGGGGCAACTTCACCTGGTTCAACGCGCTCGGCCTGTTCGCCCCGCTCGGCGGCGGCCTGTCCTTCTATCTGCTCGGCGAGGGCGGCGAACTCTCCTACATGAGCTTCGTCGGCCATGTCATCTACGGCGCCGTCGCCGCCTGGCTGTTCATACGCTGGACGGCCCCGGCTGCGCAGGCCGCGCACGGACGCACCGGGGCCGGCGCGATGCTTCAGGCCGGCTGAGACGTTCGTCCGGCAGGCGCTTTTCGGTTCCCGTCCGCTCACCCGATGGCCTAAACTCGGCGCCGGCCTCCCGAACCGGGGGAGCCGGCGGGCAAATCGGGGGATGCGCCATGGCACCGGTCAACATGTTCGGCTTCCTGCCCGACGGCGTAGGCGTCGCCAATCTCTGGATCTCGGGCGGCGGCCTGTCGATCGGCATCATCGGCTACGGCGCCTCGATCCGGGAGCTGACCTTCGATCCCGGCGACGGCCCACGCCAGACCGTGCTCGGGCTGCAGACGATCGACGACTATCTCGCCCATGCCTCGCATATGGGTGCGATCGCGGGGCGCTACGCCAACCGCATCGCCGGGGGCCGCTTCACCCTGGACGGGCGCGAGATCGAGCTCAACCGCAAGCCGGGCGAGACGCATCACCTGCATGGCGGCGTGCGCGGCTTCGGCAAGCGCGCCTGGAAGGTGGTCGAGCGCGGCACCAAGGCCTGCGCGCTCGAACTCGTCTCGCCGGACGGCGACGAGGGCTATCCGGGCCAGGTCACGGCGCGCTGCCGCTATGCGATCGCCGGCGACGGCATCCTGCGCATCGAGTTAACTGCCGTCACCGATGCGCCGACCGTCGTCAACTTGGCGCCGCACAGCTATTTCAACCTCGACGGCGGGCCGGACGTGCTCGACCATGTCCTGGAGATCGCCGCCGAGGCCTATACGCCGGTCGATGCCGACCTGATCCCGACCGGTGAAATCCTTCCCGTCGCCGGTACGGACTTCGACTTCCGCCGCTCGCGCCCGATCCGGCTGGAGCGCGACGGCGCGCGCGTCGCCTACGACCACAATTTCGTGGTCGCCCGCGACCGCGCCGCCGAGCCGCGCTTCATGGCCCGCGCCACCGGCCCGAAAACCGGCACGACGCTGGAGGTCTGGTCGACCGAGCCCGGCCTGCAATTCTACGACGCCGCCAAGATGAACATCCCCGTCCCGGGCACGGGCGGCCGGATGTTCGGCCCGGCGGCCGGCTTCTGCCTGGAGCCGCAACTGTTCCCCGACACGCCGAACCGGCCGGATTTCGGTTCCGCCGAACTCCGGCCCGGCGAGACCTACCGGCAGGTGACCGAATACCGCTTCTCGGCGCGGTGACCGGCATGGCGGGGGTGCTCTGCGTCGGCATCGCGGCCTACGACATGGTGTTCGGCATCGAGGCGATCCCGGACCGGGCCGGCAAGGTCCGGGCGACGCGTTTCGCGGAGGGCGGCGGCGGCTGCGCCGGCAATGCGGCGGCGGCGATCGCCCGGCTCGGCGGCCGCGCCGTCTATGCCGGCCGCTTCGGCGCCGACGTCATCGCCGAACGCATCCTCGCCGATCTCGTCCGCGAGGGCGTCGAGCCGCGCCATGTGGCCAAGGTCGCCGGGGGCAAGTCCTCGATTTCGGCCATCATGGTCGATGCCGGCGGCGAGCGGCTGATCGTCAATTTCCGCGATCCGGACCTGCCGGAATGCCTGGATATCCTGCCGACCGCGCTGGCGCCGGATATCGACGCCGTGCTGGCCGATACGCGCTGGATCGGTGCCGCCGCCCCCGCCCTGCGGCTCGCGGCGGACGCCGGCCGGCCCGGCATTCTCGATGCCGAGCCGCCGCTCGGCGCGCTGGACGCGGCGCTTCAGGCAGCCTCCCATGTCGTTTTCTCGGCGATCGGCCTTGCCGACCTGACCGGCACCGCCGATCCCGTCGCCGGGCTGTCGATCGCGCGCAGCCGCCTCCCCGGCTGGCTCGCGGTGACCGACGGCGCGGCCGGGACCTTCGTGGCCGGTCCGGACGGGCCGCTGCGCGTGCCGAGCCTGCCGGTCGACGCCGTCGACACGCTCGGGGCCGGCGATGTCTGGCACGGCGCCTTCGCGCTGCGGCTGGCCGAAGGGGCCGGCGAGATCGAGGCCGTGCGCTTCGCCAACGTCGCGGCGGCGCTGAAATGCCGGGTCTTCGGCGGCAAGGCCGGCGCCCCGGACCGGGCCGCGGTCGAGGCCGCGCTCGGCGACCTCCCGGATCCCTGATCGGCTTCCCGAGGACCGGAGCCTTGCCACCTCAGCGCGGCAGGATGCCGTCGGCGATCGCCTGCGGATCGAAGGTCCGCGGCCTGTGCCGGATCAGGGTGTAGAGCCACGGGATCCCGGCGATCACCAAGAGCGCCGTCGCGTAGAACAGGAAATTGGGCACCTTTCCGGTGACCGAGGCCAGCCAGGCGAGCGGCACGCCGATCAGCGGGATCGGCGCGGCCAGCATCAGGGTGTAGAGCCAGGCCGGCTTGCCGGCGACGAAGCGGCAGGCCGGATTGGCGGCCGCGATGCGCCGGGCGAGCGCGCGGACGAAGCCGGCATAGGCCGCCGTCTGCGGGGCGATGCGGATCACATCGAGACAGGTCACCGAGGCGATCGTGAAGCGCTCGCCGGTCTTGACCGTGATCGTGCAGCGCTGGCGGTTCCATTCCGTGCGCTTCGGGTCGTAGACCAGCCGCATCGTGACGATGTCGGCATAGTCGAGATGGACCGGCTGCTTCATGCCGGCATCGATGCGGAGCCGCCCGGCCTGCAGGCGCCAGGTGACCGGCCGCTCGAACAGGGCATTGCGGACCGAATAGGCGTCGGGCACGTCGTGGTCTGGGGTCATGGGCCTCGCCGCCGGTTCAGGGTTGAGTGGGCTTCGAAGATGGGAAGAACGCCCTCGGAGATCATCGGTCGTCCCGGCACTGGCGGCGCCGGTCGGACATTCCCCCCTCCCCTCAGGGCAGGAACAGGGACTGGTAGGTTTCCCTGGCGAAGGCGATGGTCAGCCGGAGGCGGCAGCGCGGAACCAGGCGCGGGCTCTCCTCCGCCACGCCGTAGCGCTCGTAGAAGCGGCACGCGGCGGCGCGGTGCGCGCGGAAGCCGGCAGTCAGACCGCGCAGGGCGGCCGCACTGCCCTTCTGGTCGGCGAGCGCGACGGCCAGCCGGTCGAGCACCTTGTCCCACAGCGCGACCCGCCGGGCGACGCATTCCAGGAAGGCCTTGCCGTCGAGCGCATCGCAGACGGTCTCGTCGCGGTCGAGAGCCCGGCACGCCTCCGGAACGGTCGCGCCCTTGCCGGCCTCATAGTTGCCGCCCTCCCCGGTCAGGCAGCGGGCGATGCGCGCGGCTTCGTCGGTGCCCGCCTCCGCCGAGGCGGCCGGCGGCATCGGCGCGCCGGCGACCAGACCCGCGAGAAGCGCCAGGGCGGCAAGCGTCTTGTTCATGGAACGTGCGGTCCCCTCGAAAGCCTGCCTCCTCTACGCCATCGCGACGCGCCGCGCGAGAGGCGGGCTCGACACGCCATCACGGGGAATAGAGCTGCAGATAGGTGTCCTTGGCATAGTCGATGGTCAGGCGCAGACGGCAGCGCGGCTGATAGTGCGGATTGTCGGTGTTGATGCCGAAGCGGCCGTAGAGGCGGCAGGCCGCCGCGCGATGACTGCGGAAGCCGGCGAGCGCGCGGGCGACGGCCTCCGGGGCGCCCTTGCGGTCGGCCATGACCGGCTTCAGCCGGTCCAGCACCTTGTCCCAGAGCGCGATCTCGCGGGCGAAGCATTGCTGCTGCGCGGCGCCGTCGAGTGCGTCGCAGGCGCCGGCGTCGAGATCGATGCCGCGGCAGGGATCGGGCGGCATCTTGCCGGGGGCGGCCGGCAGGTCGCCGCCCTCGTGGGTGATGCAGGCGGCGCGGCGCTCGACCTCGGCCTCCGCGGCCCCGGTCGCGGCGGCCGCTTGGACGAGGACGACGCCCGCGACGACGAGCAGGCCCGCCACGCGGGTGGGCCGGAGCGAGGCGGGAACGGGCATGAGCATCGGCGGGCGGCTCCGGCAGGCAGGCAACGGCATTCGGGCTCCGGTCTACGCCATGACGCGCCGACAGGCGAGAGGACGGCATCGGCATGCCGCCGCATGACGAAAAACGTCATGAAATTCTGGCGCGGTCCGGCGATGGTGGCCCGGCTTGCGTGCCCGTGCGGCGGCGGGCCGGCCGGGCGGGATTGCGCGCCGTGCCGGTCTCCCGCGCGATCGCGCTCGATTGCGCGGGACTGCGCGCCGTCCTATGTCCAACCGAAGCGATCGCCATCGAGGAGCCGTGCCATGCTGAAGAAGACCAATCCGTTCCTGCGGGAAGCCAATCTGATCGGCGGCGCCTGGGTGGGAGCGGATTCCGGCGCGGTGATCGAGGTCAACAATCCGGCGACCGGCGAGATCATCGGCACGGTGCCCAATGCCGGCCGGGCCGAAACCAAGCGCGCCATCGAGGCCGCCCATGCGGCCATGCCGGCCTGGGCCGCCAGGACCGCGGCCGAGCGCGCCGCCATCCTCCACCGCCTCGCCGGCCTGATCCGCGAGAACCTGGACGGTCTCGCCGAACTCCTGACGCTCGAACAGGGCAAGTCGCTGGCCGAGGCCAAGGGCGAGGTGCTCGGCTCGGCCGCCTATGTGCAGTGGTTCGCCGAGGAGGCGCGCCGGGTCTATGGCGATGTCATCCCGTCGCCCTGGGGCGGCCGCAAGATCCTGGTCATGAAGGAGCCGGTCGGCGTCGCCGCCTGCATCACGCCCTGGAACTTCCCGTCCTCGATGATCTCGCGCAAGGTCGGCGCCGCGCTCGCCGCCGGCTGCACGGTGGTTGTCAAGCCGGCCGACCTGACGCCCTATTCGGGTCTCGCCTGGGGCGTGCTGGCGGCCGAGGCCGGCGTGCCGGACGGCGTCGTCAACATCGTCACCGGCACGGCCGCGCCGATCGGCGATGAATTCATCGACAACCCGCTCGTCCGCAAGCTGACCTTCACGGGCTCGACCGCGGTCGGCAAGATGCTGGCTTCGCGCGCCGTCGCCAATATGAAGCGCGTCTCGATGGAGCTCGGCGGCAACGCGCCCTTCATCGTGTTCGACGATGCCGACATCGACCGCGCGGCCGAGCAGGCGGTGCTGTCGAAGTTCCGCAATTCCGGCCAGACCTGCGTCTGCACCAACCGCTTCTACGTCCAGGCCGGCGTCTACGACGAATTCGCCGCCAAGTTCGCCAAGGCGGTCGAGGCGCTCAAGGTCGGCAACGGGCTGGAGGCGGGCGTCGCCCAGGGGCCGCTGATCAATGCGGCCGCGATCGCCAAGGTCGAGGCCCATGTCGCCGACGCGCTCGCCAAGGGCGCCAGCGTGGTGACCGGCGGCGGCCGCCACGATCTCGGCGGCACCTTCTTCACCCCGACGGTGCTGCGCGACGCCACCCCGGACATGCGCATCGCCACCGAGGAGACTTTCGGCCCGGTCGCGCCGATGTTCCGCTTCGAGACCGAGGCCGAGGCGATCAGCCTCGCCAATGCGACCGATTTCGGCCTCGCCGGCTACTTCTTCACCCGCGACCTGGCGCGCGCCTTCCGCGTCGCCGCCGCGCTGAAGTTCGGCCAGGTCGGCATCAACGAGGGCCTGCTCACCACCGAGGTCGCCCCGTTCGGCGGCGTCAAGGATTCCGGCCTCGGCCGCGAGGGTTCCAAGTACGGCCTCGACGACTATCTGGACATCAAATACGTCTGCGTCGGCGGCCTCTGAGGCCGGACACGGTCCGTTGAAACGCAAGCCGGCCCCGGGCCCCGGGTCCGGGGCGGGGTGGTTTTTTTGCGCCGGGCGCCGGCGGGACGCCTCGGCGCCCCGCCCCTCCGCCGGATAGGACCGTCAGTGCGCCGGCGCTTCCGCGGGCTTGTCCGTCCGCCGCGCGCCGGTCAGCCGTTGCGCGGTGCCGACGACCAGGACGAAGAACAGCGGCACGAAGAAGATGCCGAGCACAGTCGCTGCCAGCATGCCGCCGAGCACGCCGATACCGATCGCGTTCTGCGCGCCCGAGGCCGCCCCCGTGGCGATGGCCAGCGGCAGCACGCCGAGGATGAAGGCGAGCGAGGTCATCACGATCGGGCGCAGGCGCAGGCGCGAGGCTTCGAGCGTCGCCTCGGCCAGCCCCTTGCCCCGGACTTGCAGGTCGCGGGCGAATTCGACGATCAGGATCGCGTTCTTGGCCGCCAGCCCGATGGTGGTGAGCAGGCCGACCTTGAAATAGACGTCGTTCGACTGCCCGAATACTTTCGCCGCCACCAGCGCGCCGAGGATGCCGACCGGGACCGCGAGGATGACCGAGAAGGGGATCGACCAGCTCTCGTAGAGGGCGGCGAGGCACAGGAACACGACCAGCACCGAGATCAGGTAGAGGGCCGTCGCCTGGCTGCCGGACAGCCGCTCCTGGAACGACAGGCCGGCCCACTGCACCGCAAAGTTCTGGCCGAGCGGCGCGACCAGTTGTTCCACCGCATCCATCGCGGTCCCCGAACTGACGCCGGCGACCGCATTGCCCTGGATGTTGACAGCGGGCAGCCCGTTGAAGCGGTCGAGCCGGGGCGCGCCAAAGGACCAACTGTTGCTGGAGAAGGCCGAGAAGGGCACCATCTCGCCGCGGCCATTGCGCACGAACCAGCGGTCGACATCGTCCGGCTGCATGCGGTAAGGCGCGTCGCCCTGGACATAGACCGGCTTGATCTTGCCGCGGTCGACGAAGTCGTTGACGTAGGTGCCGGCCCAGGCGGTGGTCAGCACGGCATTGATGTCGGCGACCGACAGGCCGAGCGCGCCGGCCCGCTCCTGGTCGACATCGATGCGGAACTGGGCCTGGTCGGGCTGGCCGTTCTGGCGCACGGCGGAGAGCCGGCCATCCTGGTTGGCGGCTGCGATCAGCTTGTCGCGGCCTTCGTTGAGCGCCGCACGGCCGATGCCGCCGGCGTCCTGCAGATACATGTCGAATCCGCCGGATTGGCCGAGCCCCTGAATGGCCGGGGGTGCCAGGGCGAAGACCTGCGCGTCGCGGATGCGCGAGAGCGCCGCCATGGCGCGGCCGGCGACCGCATGGGCGTAGAGCCGCGGCTCGTGACGCAGCGAGAAATCCTTCAGGCGAACGAAGGCCATGGCCATGTTCTGGCCGTTGCCGCCGAGACCGAAGCCGACCGCGCCGAAGACGCCCTCGACGGCGTCCTTCTCGCCGTCCAGGAAATGCCGCGTGACCTGCTCCAGGACCGCCTTGGTGCGCGTTTCCGTCGCCCCGCTCGGCAGCTGGATCGAGACCATCAGCATGCCCTGGTCCTCCTCGGGGATGAAGGAGCCCGGAATGACGCGAAACAGCATGCCGGCGCCGCCGATCAGGACGGCATAGATCAGCAGAACCCGCAGCGGCCGCTTCAGGATGCCGGCGACGCCGGCGACGTAGCCGCCGGTCAGCCGGCCGAAACCGCGGTTGAAGAGACCGAAAAAGCCGCTGCGCGCGCCGCCGTCATGCGGCTTCAGGAGCGAGGCGGTCAGGGCCGGGGTCAGCACCAGCGCGACCACGACCGACAGCAGCATGGCGGTGACGATGGTCACCGAGAACTGCCGATAGATGATCCCGACGGAGCCGCCGAAGAAGGCCATCGGCACGAACACGGCGGAGAGCACCAGCGCGATGCCGATCAGCGCGCCGGTGATCTCGTCCATCGACTTCTCGGTCGCCTCCAGGGGCGAAAGCCCCTCCTCGTTCATGACGCGCTCGACATTCTCGACCACCACGATCGCGTCGTCGACGAGCAGGCCGATCGCCAGCACCATGGCGAACATGGTCAGGGTGTTGATCGAATAGCCGAACAGGGCGAGCACGCCGAAGGTGCCGAGCAGCACGACCGGCACGGCGATCATCGGGATGAAGGTCGCGCGCAGGTTCTGCAGGAAGATCAGCATCACGAAGAACACGAGCACGATCGCCTCGATCAGCGTGTGCTCGACCTTGCCGATCGACAGTTCGACGAAGGGCGTCGTGTCATAGGGGACGACCACCTCGACATTGGCCGGCAATGCGCGCTTCAGCGTCTCCATCGCCGCCTTGATGCCGACGGCGGTATCGAGCGCATTGGCGCCGGTGGCGAGGTTCACGCCGAAGCCGGCCGAGGGGCGGCCGTTGTAGTAGGACGAGGTGGCATAGGATTTCGCTCCGACCTCGACGCGCGCCACATCCGACAGGCGCACGATCGCCCCCGCCGTGTCGGTCTTCAGCTTGATGGCGCGGAACTGTTCGGGCGTCGACAGCTGGCTCTGCGCCGTGATGGTGACGTTCATCTGCTGGCCGGGCGCCAGCGGCGTCGCGCCGAGCTGGCCGACGGAGACCTGGGCATTCTGCGCCCGCACGGCCGCGACGACATCGGCCGGGGTCAGCTGGAAGCGGTTCAGCCGGTCCGGATCGAGCCAGATGCGCATGGCATAGCCGGAGCCGAAGATGTTGAGGTCGCCGACGCCGGGCACGCGCCGGATCGGATCCTCGATATTGCTGGCGATATAGTCGCCGAGATCGTCTGAGGACAGGCTGCCGTCGGTCGAGATCAGCGTCACGACCATGAAGATGCTTTGCCCACCCTTGGTCACGGTGACGCCTTGCTGGGTCACCGCATCGGGCAGCAGGGACTGCACCAGCTGCAGCTTGTTCTGCACCTGGACCTGGGCGATGTCCGGATTGGCGTTCTTGTTGAAGGTCAGCGTGATCGAGGCCTGGCCGCTCGAGGTGCTGTTGGCCGCGATGTAGTCGAGATTTTCCAGGCCGGTCAGATTCTGTTCGATCACCTTGGTGACCGAGTTCTCGACCGTCTCGGCGCTCGCGCCCGGATAGGTGGCGTTGATGCGCACGGTCGGCGGCGCGATGTCCGGATACTGGGCGACCGGCAGCGTGGTCAGCGCCAGCGCGCCGGCCAGCATGATGGTGATCGCAATGACCCAGGCGAAGATCGGACGGCGGATGAAGAAACGGGACATGGCGGCGTCCTCCTCAGCGCGCCGGCGCGGCGCTGCCGGCCGGCGCGCTGCCGGTTGGGGCGGGCGCGGGTGCCGATCCGGCCGCCGGCGCCGCGGAGATCAGGCGCGCGACGCCGTCCTCGCCGATGCGCACCTCGACCGGCCGCACGGCCTGGCCCGGGCGCGCCTTCTGGACCCCGTCGACGATCAAGCGGTCGCCGTCCTTGACGCCGTCGCGGATGATCCAGGACGTCCCGTAGCTGTCGGCCGCCAGCAGGAGGCGCGATTCCGCCTTGCCGTCGGCGGTGACGAACAAGGCCGTCGCCTGCCCTTTCGGGTTGCGGCTGACCGCCATCTGCGGGACCAGGAAGGCCTGGCTGCGATTGCCGACCTCGACGGTGGCGCGGACATAGAGACCGGGCAGCAGGATGCGCTGCGGATTCGGGATGCTGGCGCGGATGGTCATGGCGCCGGTCGATCCGCTGACGCTGCCCTCGAAGGCCTCGATCGAGCCGACCTCGCCGTAGCGCGTGCCGTCGCCGAGCGTCAGCCGCACCTTGGCGCCGTCATTGGCGAGCTGCACCTTGCCCTGATCGATCTCGCGGCGGACCCGCAGGATGGTCTCGCCGGATTCGGTCAGATCGACATACATCGGGTCGACCTGCCGGATGGTGGTCAGCGCCGCGGTCTGGTTGGCGGTGACGAGCGCGCCCTCGGTGACGCTCGACGTGCCGATCAGGCCGGAGATCGGCGCCTTGACCTTGGTGTTGTCGAGATTGATCTGGGCCGACTGCAGATTGGCGCGGGCGAGCGCGAGGTCGGCCTGGGCCTGCCGCAGCGTGGCGCGGGCGGTATCGACGGTCGACTGGGCGACCGTATTGCGCTGGAGCAGCTGTTCCTGCCGCTTCAGCTCGATCTCGGCATTGTCGGTGGTCGCCTGGGCCTTCTCGACGCTCGCCTGCGTGGAATCGAGCGCCGCGCGATAGGTGCGGTCGTCGATCTCGTAGAGAATGTCGCCGGCCTTGACCAGCGACCCCTCCTTGAACGGGCGTTTCAGCACGATGCCGCTGACCTGCGGACGGATCTCGCTGACCGCGGAGGCGACCGTCCGGCCCGGAATGGAGGCCAGGAACGGGATCGAGGCCGGGTGCAGGACGACGTAGCCGACCTCGGGCGGCGGCGGCGGCGACGGCGGCGCGCCGGCCGCCCCGGCCTTGCCG
This sequence comes from Prosthecodimorpha staleyi, assembly GCF_018729455.1. NCBI lineage: Bacteria > Pseudomonadati > Pseudomonadota > Alphaproteobacteria > Hyphomicrobiales > Ancalomicrobiaceae > Prosthecodimorpha > Prosthecodimorpha staleyi. Next base: position 373,462 of record NZ_JAHHZF010000006.1, read on the forward strand.
CTTCCACTTTCGCCGCAGCCGGCCAGCGCGAGCAACACAAGGATCGCCAACGGCTTCGGCGAATTTTCCGACATGAGATCTCCTCAGGACCAGCGACAGACCGACAGGGGGAACGAAGGCTTTCAAGCCCCACGCAGGAAGCATGAAATCGTGACGCTGCAAGCGATAGATTGTCCTCCTGAAGAAAAAGTGATCATAAAGGAAACATTCGGCAAAGTATCGAAGGCGTTCAGCCTGCCGGCAGGGCCGCGGCCGCCCCCCCCCCCGGCGAGCTCCCCGCGGGCGGGCGCAGGCGGGATCGCCGAGCCGGCGCCCGGCCGGCACAGCGGCCCGCCGGGGCGCCAGGCCGGACGGCGAGATGCCTGTTGCGCTACGGCCGTTTCCCTAGAAAAGTCTCCACCGGCGCGGCCGCCCTTCCCCCTTGCCGACGCGGCCTTGCCCTGCCCCCCCTTGCCGGCGCGGCCGCCATCCGAGACAAGGGTCTCGGATCCCGTCAACCGGAAGCCCTGCCTTGAGCACCGACCAGACCCGCATCATCCACGGCCGCAGCCTGGCCGACTGGGTCGCCGAATTTCCGCCGATCGCCGATCTGGTCGCCGGGCGCGAGACGGCCTGGTTCAATCCGGCGGTCGTCCCCGCCGCCGAGGCGCTCGGCGATGTCGGGCTCGGCCTCACCGACCTGCGCGATGCCGAAGCCCGGCTCGACCGCTTCGCGCCGCTGCTCGCCCGCCTGTTCCCCGAACTCGCCGCGACCGGCGGGATCATCGAATCCGATCTGGTCGCCGCCCCGGCCTTCGCCGCCGCGCTCGGGCCGGACGCGCCGGCCGGCCGCCTCCTGATCAAGAAGGACAGCCACCTGCCGGTCTCCGGCTCGATCAAGGCGCGCGGCGGCTTCTACGAGGTGCTGAAGCGCGCCGAGACGCTGGCGCGCGCCGCCGGCCTGATCGGCCCGGACGGCGACACCTTGGCGCTGGCCGAACCGGCGGCGCGGGACCTGTTCGGACGGCACGCCATCGCGGTCGGCTCGACCGGCAATCTCGGCCTGTCGATCGGCCTGATGGGGGCACGGCTCGGCTTCCGCACGACCGTGCACATGTCGGCGGAGGCGCGCGCCTGGAAGAAGGCGAAGCTCAGGGCCGCCGGGGTCGCGGTCGTCGAGCATGCGGCCGACTACGGCGCCGCCGTGGCGCAGGGCCGCGCCGAGGCGGCAGCCGACCCGGCCTGCCATTTCGTCGACGACGAGCATTCGCGGGACCTGTTTCTCGGCTATGCGGTCGCGGCCCTGCGCCTGCAGCCGCAACTGGCCGCCATGGGCGTCGCGGTCGACCGCGAGCATCCGCTCTTCGTCCACCTGCCCTGCGGCGTCGGCGGCGGCCCGGGCGGCATCGCCTTCGGGCTGAAGCTCGTCTATGGCGACGCCGTACACTGCCTCTTCGCCGAGCCGACCGCATCGCCGGCCATGCTGCTCGGCGTGCTGACCGGCCGTCACGACGCCGTCGCGGTACAGGATTTCGGCCTCTCCAACCGCACCGCCGCCGACGGTCTGGCGGTCGGCCGCCCGTCCGGCTTCGTCGGCCGCGCCATGAGCCGCCTGGTCGACGGCTACTTCACCGTCGCCGACACCCATCTCTTCCGCCTCCTCGCCCTCCTGAAGCGGACCGAGGGCCTCGAACTGGAACCCTCCGCCATCGCCGGCGCCCCCGGCCCCGCCTGGATCACCGCCGATCCCGCCTACCGCGCCCGCCTGGCCCTCACCCCCGACCGCCTCGCCCGCGCCACCCACATCCTCTGGGCGACCGGCGGCAGCATGGTCCCGCAGGACGAGATGGCCGGCTATCTCAAGGCCGGGGAGGGTTGAGGGGCGGGATGGCGACATCGGCCGCGCAGGATCCTCCAAAGGCTCGGCGCCCACGAAGCGTGCGAGTTCCCTTTGGGTCGGGAGCTCAAGTCCGTCGATGCCGTGACCCGGTCGATCCTGCTCCTGTCGATCACTTCAGCCGAAGCGTCTGGAGAATGCGCGCAGGACCGGCGCCTCTGGGGCACGGCACATGGACTGTCGATCTTGCGCACGCGACATCAATAGCCTTGCGAGGAGAGGTCTGGCATGCCTGACGATCGCCTGTCGGCACACAAAGCAAGAGGTATCATGCCGGATGGGGAGACGCAGACCGAATTGATTTTGATCAAATTAGTCTCATTCCTTAGATTGACCTATCAAATTAAAACGCTCACCTATCGCGCCGCCAAGGAAAATAAGAATTTAATATTGTTAGTCCCGATATTCTGCAAGATCAGCGCCCCTCTTATCACGCATATCTCCGAGAACCGAAGAATCTTCAAAGTCGTGAGGAAACAATGGGACTATACCTGACTGTGTTTGACGAGGACGAAGAGATCGACGGCATCGGAGTTGGGCGATACTCCGATTTCGAACATTTCAGGGATTCGATCACAGGCGCACTTGAACGTGGAGGCAAAGGCTCGCGATTTCCGGTCCTGATGTTGCATTCGAACTGCGATGGCGAATGGCCGGTCACGGCTTTGGCGGATCTGAAAAGAGAATTGATCGAAATTCGCGATGCGCTGCGCCGGTTTCCGCCGGATCCCGCGATCGACGGCTGGAGACTGCAATTCCTATCGACAAACGGAATCACTCCAGAGACCCTGATGGATAGTTTCTTTGATGTTGATGGAACTCTTTTGATCGATCGAATATTAGAACTCATCGATATTGGTATCGATCGAGGATTACCAATCCTTTTCCAGTAGATCACCTACGGAATTGCCATAGATGACCTCTTGGCAGCCAGGATTCCACTCTTCGGCTGGATGCGATTCAAGGTCGCTTGCGTTGGGAGGCGATCGTGGTTCGGGGCCTCACTGGCGGCGGGGAGCAGGCGTTCGTCGAGCCATGCGCGACGACGCGAGGCCCGCGCAATAGGCGGCAACCCCGCGACCATCGCCGGGTCCCCGATGGGATCCCCGTTTCGCCCGGCCAGACTTCCGACACCTCGGGCGCCATCCCCTGGCCCGTTGCCGATGGATCCGAACCGAGAGCAGGCTCGGCAACGCGATCCGAGAAAGCGAGCGCGTCGGCATCCCCTTGGGCGCCCGATCCGGCGAAGCCAACCAAGCGCGCGCCGAATCCTGAGCAGCGGCGCGCCATGCCTGCAGCTTCGGCGGCGTCAAGGTGCCGCGCCGGCTGTTCCGACAGTCTGCTCCTCTAGGTTCCCAACGCCGCAGCAACGCCACGGAACCGCTCCAAGGCCGTCTCGAGGCTTTCGACGATCTCGGCGGCGACTTCATCCGGCGGCGGCAGAAGATCGGGATCGTCGAGCGCGTCGTCCTTCAGCCAGAAGATGTCGAGATTGACCTTGTCGCGGGCGAGCAGCGCATCGAGCGGGAAGCGCCTGAACTTCTCACTCTCCTCGCGCTCGAACCGCCGGCCGGACCGATAGCAGGCGACGAAGTCGTCGAGGTCGGCCCGCACCATCGGGCGCTCCTTGAGGGTGAAGCGCTGGTTCGTCCTCAGGTCGTAGATCCAGAGGTCCTTGGTGGCGGCGGTCTCGGAGGGCGGCTTCTTGTCGAAGAACAGCACGTTCGCCTTGACGCCCTGCTTGTAGAAGATGCCGGTCGGCAGGCGCAGCAGGGTGTGGAAATCGAAATTGCGCAGGAGCCGCCGCCGGATCGTCTCGCCCGCGCCGCCTTCGAACAGGACGTTGTCGGGCAGCACCACCGCGGCTTCGCCGCTTGGGGCGAGCACGGTCATGATGTGCTGAAGGAAGTTCAGCTGCTTGTTCGAGGTGGTGACGAAGAAGTCCTGCCGGTCGTAGTCCTCGCGCTCGCTGTCGATTTCGCCGTCGTTGCGGACGATGCGATAGCTCTGCTTGCGGCCGAAAGGCGGATTGGTGAGGACGATGTCGAAGCTCCGGCCGCCGGCGCCGAGCAGCGCATCCTTCGCCTCGACGATGGAGTCGACGCCGGTGATGCCGTGCAGATAGAGGTTCATCGCCGCCAGGCGCACGACTTCGGGCACGATGTCGATGCCCGAGAACTTGTTCTTCAGCGCCAGATAGGTCGCCTTGTCCTGAGCGCGCGGGTGCCTCTTCATGTGCTCCCAGGCGGCGAGCAGGAAGCCGGCCGTGCCGCAGGCGGGATCGTGCACGCTCTGATGCGGTTCGGGATCGACCACCTGGACCATGGCTTCGATGACCGGACGCGGCGTGAAATACTGTCCGGCACCCGACTTCACGTCCTCGGCGTTGCGGGCGAGCAGTCCCTCGTAGATGTTGCCCTTCACGTCGACCGGCAGACCGAGCCAGACCTCTCCGTCGATTAGGCCGACGAGCCGTTTCAGCTTGGCCGGATCCTGGATTTCGTTCTGCGCCTTGAGGAAGATCGCACCGATGATGCCGCCCTGCCTCGACAGCTTGTCGAGGAGCCTGCCATAGGCCGCATTCAGGGCCTCGCCGGAGAGATCCTTGATGTCGCCCCAGCGCGCGCCCTCCGGCAGCATCGAGGCCTCGCCGATCTGGGTGACGCGCTCCTCGTCCATCTTGAGGAACAGAAGATAGGAGATCTGGCTGATATAGGCTTGGTAGCTGACGCCCTGATCGCGCAGCACATGCGCGAAGTTCCAGACCTTGGCGACGAGGGTTTGGGCGTTCATGACTGGGCCTCGGGCGCAATGTCCCATGTCGTGTGGAGCTTCGCGAGCAGCGCCCTTTGCCGGGCTTCGAGAACCGTGGGCGTCCAGGACTGTTCGCCCAGCACCTGCGTCGTGATGACGAACGGCGACACCCCGCCGCTTTCGGAGAAATATCGGTTCTTCTTGGTCGAGAAGTCCCAATTGCTGGCCTGGATGTTCTTTCGAAGTGTCAGAAGTACGAGGTTGGCCAGCTTGTGCGTCCACCCGTTGCGGATCGCATCGTCGGGGAAATCCTTCAGCCACTGGCTCGCCGCTTCCGGCGTCTGCGGCAGCACATGTTCCACAGAAACGATATCGTGGCTGTAGGTCGCCCCACCGGACGAAAGCTCGGCATCGAGGCGCAGAAGCAGCGGCAGCCGCACCCGCGTCACCTGATAGATCGGGCCGTCGAGATCGGCGCGGAAAGCCGCCTTGTCTTGCGCGGCCAGCTCGATCGACCGACCCTTCCATTCGCCGCCGACAAGATCGGTCAGCACATTCGCGTAGCGCCGGATGCGCTCGTTGATATCGGCACGAGTGACGAACAGAAAATAAGCCAGCGTCTCAAGTCGCCGCATGAACAAGGCCGCATCCCCGGCGGATATATTCGTATCGACGAAGAACTTCAGCGCGACCGGCATCCAGTCGTTGTTGTCGAGTTTGGTGAGATAGCGCAGACGTTTGGTGGCCTCGTCGCCATAGAGCGTGGCAAATGCCGGCGGCGAGAGCAGCTTGGCGAATGTCGCGCCGAAAGGCTGCAACACGCCCTTCATGAACTTCGCATGGTCCGCGAAGTCGGTGACGAACTTCTTGAAGCCGACCTCCAGTCGCTCGCGCGGCTTCTCGCGCTGGTAGATCATGCGGATGTGCTGGAAGAGTTCGGCAAAGCGATCGCGGCCGAGCTGTTCTTCGATCGCCTCCCAGGAATCCGAATAGTCCTTCTCGTCGGCCGCGGCGACGCGGTCCAGGAGATCGGCTTTCAGGATATCGGCCGGCGTGAGATCGAGGCCGCGCGCATTCAGCACCGTGAACACACGATGCGCCATGTCGACATTCGCGACCGCAATGACCACGAGATAGCAGCGCTGCAACAGGAACGCGACCAGCCGGTCGCGGGCTTCGGGCGTCATCGCCTTGGCGCGATCGTGGAACAGCGTGGCGTTTTCGACGATGCGCAGGCGGCTGTCGGTCAGCCCCTTGGTGCCGGGCAGCGCATTCGTGGCGCCCTTGTTCTGAACGGTGGCGCGGAAGAATTCCTCATCGCGCTTGCGCAGGGTCAGGCGATAGCGGCTTTTGGTGCCTTTGTCGGGGTCGCCTTCCTCGCAGATATAGGCGTGTCGCTTGATCCCGACTTCGAGCGAGGAAAGATCGCGCAGTACAGAAAGCAGGATCGTCAGCGTGGTCAAACGCTGCTGGCCGTCGACGACCTTGGCTTCGGGCGCGCCGGGCTGCTTGATCAGCACGATGCTGCCGAGAAAATAGGTGACCGGCGCCTTGGTCTCGATCGCCTCGTCGAGCGCCGCGAGGATGTCGGCGAGCAGCGCCTCGGCCTGCTCCTTCTCCCAGGCATAGGGACGCTGATAGGTCGGGATCGCGAAGGCGAACTCGTCGCTGAACACGCGGCTGAGGCGTTCCTGCCCGGCCTTGATCGGTTCCAACTCCATGGGCTCGAATTGCATGTGTGGGACCCTCACTCTGATTTGGCACGCGGCCGGCGCCGGACGATTTTTGCGGTTGGTTCGCTGGCCTTGAGCCGAGCCAGCATCGCGCTGACGGGTTCGTCGGCGGGGTCCTGGGCGACGAGGCGGCCTTCGAAGGCGGCCTTGAGGATGGATTGCTTCAGCCGCGCGGCGTCGGCGGCTTCCGCCTCCAGCATCGCCTGTGTGTCGGCGGCCGCGGCGAGCGCGTCGGAAACGCGGCGGAGGATTTCGGCGGCTTCGGCGGGTGGGGGGATGGGGAATTCGATTTCGACGAATCTGACCTGCGTCAAATGACCGATGTTCGTCGTGATCCTGCTCTCGCGCTTGAATCGCCCCGAATGCATGTAGTGGCGAAAGACCAACAGCGCGAAATCTGGATCGATATACTGACAAGCTCGGAATCGAAGAAGTGTCTTCTGAAAGCAACAGTCTTTAATCTCGCCCTTGTAGAGGGCCGGACGTCCTATTAAATCAGGCGCCTGCCCTTCGTTCAGCAGGATGTCTCCGGGCTCTAGGGCGAATATGTGAAACTCTTCGGGCGTGAAGTTCATCCATTTTACATCGGAGAGATCGAGCCGATCCTCCATGACATTGGCCACGCGGAGATAGGGCCGCATGTGTGCACCACGATGATGCTGCGGGGCACGCTGCCTCCCAAGCTGCACGTCGCCCGCCTCTTTAACTACACACCAAGCCCAGCCGTTCGGCAAATCAGGCAAGCCAGATCGCAGAGGCGCAACGTCTCCGTGTTTGGTATGCCCCTTGGTAGCGCGTTCGGCCCGGATGCGCACGAGCAGGTCGTGGCCGGTCTCGCCGACCGGGTTCGCAGCGCGCCAATCCTTGGTCAGTTCGCCGGTCACGGCGGCTTTCAGAAGCGCGCGGCGGAAAGTGTCGAGCCCCTTGCGGGCCGCACCGAGCGCCGCCTCGCCCTCGGCGATCTCGGCAAAGAGCGCATCCACCCGCGCCACGATGCGGCGCTGCTCGGCGAGGGGCGCGAGGGGGACAAGGAGTTCTTCGACGAATGTGCGCGGCATTTCCTGCTGGTTCGTCGAACCGACATGGCCATCGACTACAAGCCGCTGGACACGCGATGTTTCCGCGAAGTATCCGAGAAATCCAGGTTCAATCGATGACGGACGAACAATGGTGACGTGAGAGTCAACCGTCAGTTCCGGGATCGATCCGTCGTAGACAACCGCTCGCCCAATTGTTCCGGTTCCAGTCGAGTTCCAAAGGAGATCACCCGTTCTGATACGAAGTTCAGGCGATAGGCGATCAAACGCCTCCCGCGCAGTGAGCTTGAAGTGGAGACGTTCAAGCCGGTGCCACCTGATGCATCTTTGATTGACGACCGGGACGCCGCCCGCTTCGACATATGTCGGTCCCCGTCCGCGACCAATAAAGCTGCTCACGGCTTTAAGCGGAACCCAAGCCCACCCCGCCGGCAGCGGCCAAGGTTCCTCGCCATGCTGGCGCGCCGGCGCCGAAAGCGCATCCATCATGCCGCCCAGTCCGCCACGATCAGGCCGGGCACGCGCGCGAATTCCCGCGTGTTCGCCGTCACCAAGGTTGTTCCAGCACGGCGCGCCTGGGCCGCGATCAAGAGGTCATAGGGGCCGATGGGGCTACCGGTCCGCTTCAGATGGGCGCGGATATCGGCTGCCTCGGAGGCGTCCCCAGGCGTGAAGGGCAGCAGCGACAGCCGGCCGGCGGCGACGAAGATGGCGATCTTGTCTTCGTTCGCCTTGCGGCGCTCGCTCGCTGCGGCGCCATACATCAATTCGTGAAAGACGACGACCGACAGGCCGAGCGGCGTTCCGGCCGCCAGCGCCGCATCGAAGCGCGCGCGCACCTGCGGCGGCCGGTCGTTCAGGAGGGCAATCGCCACATTGGTGTCGAGGTGGATCACCGCTCGAACACCACACGGTCCTCCGGCATCGCCGGCTGCTCGCGACCTTCCGCCATGAAGGGGGCATCCCCCGTCTGGTCGACGAGCGACCACGGCATTGTGCCGTCCTCCATCGGCTCGAGCACGACCCTGTCGCCGACACGGGTCGCCCGGACCTCACGCCCTTCGAAACGGAACTCCTTCGGCAGCCGCACCGCCTGCGAACGCCCGTGGGTGAACAGCTTTGCCGTCGACGTCATGGCGCAGGCCTCAATGATAGATACCATATGATAGATATCACGCCACCAGCACCTCGGTCAATTCATCGAGCAGCTTCGGCAGACGCAGGCCGAACATCGCCCGCGCGCGGAGGATGCCGCCGCGGGCGGCGAAGTCCGGCGCCTCCATCAGGTCCTCGGGCCGGATCTCGATATTGACGCTCAGGTGGTCGCGAATCGCCGTCAGCCAGGCCCGCTGCTCGTCGGTATAGCGGCGCCCGGCCTTCTCCTCCCGCCCCAGCCAGAGATTGAAGCGCCCGGCGACGAGGCCGGGCAGCGGTTCCAGGGCCTCGATCTGGCCGAGCGCATAGCGCGCCAGCATGACGATATCGGCCAGCGTGCCGGCCGGACTACCGCGCACCGTGTCGGATGCGATGCGCCGGTAGGCGCGCCAGAGGTCGACCGGCTCCAGGAGCCAGGGCGGACGCTTCAGCGCCTCCTTCAGATCGTCCACCGCCTCGTAGGTCAGCCGCCGCTGCGCATGGGGCAGCCGGTAGAGGATCTGCAGCGCGACGAGTTCGTCCCGCCGTTCTTCGAGAAAGCGCCGGAACCGCGCCACCGTGTCGGCCGCCTTGGTCGCGTCCCAGCCCGAGGAGACCACGGCATCGGTGGAGACCGTATCGATGCGGATGTCGGCTGCGGCCTTGACGTCCTTGAGCAGGCGCCGCAGGGCGGGGTCGTCGAAGGCCAGCGCCGCCGCATCCTTGGCGGCCTCGCGCGCCCGCCGCCGCACGGACTCCGGCGCGTCCTCCGGCACGCGCGTCGCCAAGGCATCCGGATCGATGGCATCGAGGAGGCGGGCGGCGAGGCCGGACAGATCGATCCCGCCGGCCGCCTTGGCGATGGCCGCACGGTCCCTGTCGCCGATGCGCCGGTCGAGCGCGGCCAGCCGCGCGGCGAGCGTGGCGAAGGCATCGTCGTCGCGCCGTCCGGCCGCGATATCGTCGATCAGCCGGTCGAAGGAAATGACGCGGTCGCGTTCCAGGGGCTGGGAGACGGTCTTGAGACTTTCCGACACGCCGACGGCATCGATCAGCACGAAGCGGGTCTTCGCCTCGGCGTCCGGCGTCACCTCGCGCAGCTTCTCGGCCGGGATGGTGCGCGCGCCGCGCCCCTTCATCTGCTCGAAATAGAGCTCCGACTTCACGTCACGCAGGAAGACGAGCACCTCGATCGGCTTCACGTCCGTGCCGGTGGCGATCATGTCCACGGTGACGGCGACGCGCGGATGGTAGTCGTTGCGGAAGGCGCGGATCAGGGCTTCCGGGTCGGCGCCATCGGTGCGGTACGTGATCTTCTTCGCAAAGTCGTTGCCCTTGCCGAACACCTCGCGCACCAGACCGACGATCTCCTCGGCATGGTGGTCGTCCTTGGCGAAGATCAGCGTCTTGGGCACGTCCCGGCGCCCCGGAAAGAGCTCCGTGAACAACGAATCCCGGTAGGTCTCCAGCACGGTGCGGATCTGGTTCGGCACCAGCACGGAGCGGTCGAGCTGATCGGGCGTGTAGGAAAAATCCTCCGACAGAGTCTCGTAGCGTTCGGCCCGGGTCCGCTTGTCGCGCACCGGCAGGTCGTAGCCCGCCTTGACGGTCGCGCCGCGCTCGCCGATTTCCGTGCGGATGCGGAAGATGTCGAAGCCCACATTGACGCCGTCGACGACCGACCGCTCGTAGGGATATTGCGCCACGAGGTTCCGCCCGAAATAGCCGAGCGTGTGCAGGGACGGCGTGGCCGTGAGGCCGACCGTGAAGGCGTCGAAATAATCGAGCACCTGCCGCCAGGTGCCGTAGATCGAGCGGTGGCATTCGTCGGTGATCACGAGATCGAAGCTCTCGATCGGGATCGACGGGTTGTAGGCGACGAGCCGTTCGGTCTCTACGCCGGCGCCTTCGAAGGACGAGCCCTCCTCGTCCTCCTCCGCGAGGTCCCGGCCCGACAGCACCGAGAAGACCCGCTGGATGGTGGCAACGACGACCTGCGCCTGTCGATCCAGCCCGCCGGCGCCGAGCTTCTGGACGTTGTAGATTTCGGAGAAGGACCGCCCGGTCCCGGGCGGGCGAAAGGCGAGATATTCGTCGCGCGTCTGGCGCACGAGATTGGCGCGGTCGGCCAGGAACAGGATGCGCCGGAAGCCGGCATGGGCGAGCAGACGGTAGCTCAGCGTGCAGGCCGTGAAGGTCTTGCCGGCACCCGTCGCCATCTGCACCAGGGCGCGCGGGTGGTTGGCCGCCATCGAGGCTTCGAGGGCCGCCACCGCATCGATCTGGCAGGTGCGCAGGCCGTCGCGATCGACCGGCGGCATCGCGCCCAGCCGAGTGCGGATCGTCTCGGGCTCCCTGAGCAGGCGTTCCAGGGTTTCAGGACGGTGAAAGGCGAAGATGCGTCGCGACACCGGATCGGGATCGGCGTGATCGCGGAACAAGAGTTCGGTGCCCGAAGCGACATATTCGAAGCGGACCTGGCCCGCCTCGCGCACCAGGTGTTTCGGCACGTCGGCGATATAGCGCGCGGCCTGCTCCGAGAAGCCGGACAGCGTCGTGCCTTCGGGCTTCGCCTCGATCACCCCGCAGAGCCTTCGGCCGACGAACAGGCCATAGTCCACCGGCCCGGAACCCGTCTGGAATTCGCGCACCGCCACGCCGAGACCCGCGCCGAGATTCATCTCGGCCTTGGACTGGATCGACCATCCGCACGCGCCGAGCTGCCGGTCGATCAACGACCGGGCCCTGTCCTCGGGATGGAAGGCGGATGCGCTCATTCGGCGACAATACGCGGGAAGTCCGGAGATTGTGAAGGGACACTACCTGCGGGCAGCAGTTGAGAGACGGCGGAATACTGGGGAATCGGTGAGGCTTGGCGCTACAGACCGGACCTGATCCAACGCATCCGTGAGGTCGTCAGGAACAACGGCTCCTTCGGACGTCCGACGGTAAGCTGCAGCAGTTTCAGGAGTGCGCTCGCCTTTGTTTTGTCGTTGATTTTCATAAGCATCTTTGCTTCGTCATCATCGCCATAAAGGCCGTAGTTGACCATCAACCGGCATTCGAAAGGGACCAGAAAGCGCGCAATCGTGTCGACGGCCTCCGCGAATGCCTCACCGTAAGCTACCGGAAGATCAGCAAGCGCGGCGCTGACCCCAGGCGTTGCCAGTGACCGTTCCTGCGGCCGCTGTCATCTCGGCAGTCGATGCACGGCTAGTCCGTCGACGGCTTCCCAGCCTCGCGGACGGCACAGTTCCATCATTGGAGATCGCCGCAGCCACCGAGCTGTTCGATCGATGGAGATGCGCATCCCCGGCGGCTTCCCTGCCCGGAGAGCGATCCACATCGCTCAACCCAATTCGGCTAGCGTGCAGACCCGGTGCTTACCTGAAGGCCAGGTCATGGCACGCCATGCACCCATGCAAACGAAAATATGAGTATTTTGAATAGTTTATATGGTACGGCTGGCTGGACTCGAACCAGCGACCTTCGGAGCCACAATCCGACGCTCTAACCAACTGAGCTACAGCCGCCCAAGGGCGCGATCCTGATAGGCGCAATCGGGCGGCTTGGCAAGGGGCTTGCGACTGCGTTCTGGGGGCGGGGGGACTCGTGCTTCGGTCGGCCGAAGTGGCGGATGGCGGGAACGGCGACGCTCGGCGTGCGGGGCGGCGCCGGCCGGCCGGGCCGGAGGCCCGGAGGATTTCCACAGGTCTTTGCCGGTGCGTCCCTTGCGATCCCGCCGGCTGCGGGCAGGCATCCGGCGGATGGCGGGCCTGCAGAAGCGCGCGGGACTACGGGCGGCCGCGCGGCACAGCGATTTCCGGCCCGGCGCAGTCCGCGGTCGACCGGGACAGCCGCCATAACCGGCGCACCGCTCCGGTGCCCGCGCGCGCCGGCGGCAGCGGGGCATATCGGTTCCGGGGCTGCCGCGCCGCCCGCAGCCCCGCAGCCCCGCAGCCGGCGGATCGCCGGATCCGGCCCGCCCGTCGGGCGCTGGTCGCCGTTCCGATTCGCGCGGCGCCCTCGCCCGGCGGACGATCAGCGCTCGGTGCTGCGGCCGGCGAATTCGGAGGCGGTGCGGGCGCCGGCATCGCTCAGGACGCGCGCCTGCTCGCCGAGATTGGCCATCTGGCGCTTCAGGAACTCGCTCTGCAGCGTCATGATCTCCTGCAGGTCGCGCGCGCCGACGAGACGCTGGGCGTGCGTGAAGGCGCTGGAGACATTCTCTTCCGCCAGTTCGAGAATCTTGCGGTTCAGATCAAGCGCGCCGCTCTGCGCGTCGGAGGACGTCGCCTCCAGCTTGGAAACCGCAGCGCGCGTCGCCGCCACATAGTCGTCGAAGGCCTTGCGGGCCTGATCGACGCTGTCCTGGGTCAGGCTGCGCAATTGCTCCGGCACCTCAAAAGGTTTCTGTTTGTCTTGCGCCATGGCTCTTGTCCCGCAGGTGATGTTGCCTTAGGCCCGGATCATCGAAGTGAGGATTCGCCCCGGCCGGGCGATTGTGTCTCCGCTGGCGCCGCGCTTCAAGCCGCCAGCCGAACCCCCGCCGTTAACCTTGACGGGCAGAACCTGTCGATAGCCGGCGGCACTTGTGGACCGCGTTGAGGCTTTCTTTATATTAATGGGCAGTTAACAGGCCGGAACCGGGACGGTGCCGGACCTGTCGGAATCTACGCCCGCACGGGGCGCCGGGGTTGGCATGCGCAGGACCGTCGAGACTGCCTTCACGCTCATGACCGTCGCTGAGGTCGGCGAAAGCCTGTCCGCCGCGCGCCCGGTCATGGTCGTCGACGGCACCTCATGCGGCCTTCTCTTTCTGAACGCGGCCGCAGCGGAGCGTGTCGGCGTGACCGACCTGGCCGCGGCCTTCGGCAATCCCCCGCCCCTGCCCGCCGCCATCCTGACCCAGTTGGCGCGCTTCGGCGCCCGGGCCGCGGTCGGCCGCCGCCAGACCGAACTGGTTACCCATCGCGACGGCCTCAACCCGGTCGTGACCGCCTGCACGATGACGCGGCTGCCCGACCTGGACGAGGCGCCGGTGCTGCTGCTGGAATTGCCCGCCCGGCCCGGCGCGGCGGGCGACATCGCCGCCAGCCTGGCGCTGCTCGCCGATCCGGCCCGCCTGCTGGCAGCCTTCGATGCGGACGGGGAGGTCCTGTCGGCCTCGGGCGACTACGCCCTGCTCGACGGCGTTCAGGACGCAATCGAGGACTTCGTCGTGGCGGCCGCGAACCGGCCGCTGGCGCGCACCCGAGTCGCGGCGGCCGACGGGATGGCCGAGGCCATGGTGGCGCGGATCGGCGGCAGTCGCGACCTGCGCATCATCGCGATCGAGCGGGTGGCGCCCGGCGCAGCGACCGGCGCGGTCGAGGCGTCCGACGCAAAGGCTGTCGAAGACGCCCCGGCGGTCGCGGCGGGCTCAGCGGATCCGGCGCCGACCGCCGCGCCCGCCGACACCGCGCCCGAATACCGCGACCTCGGCGAGCCGGACCATCTGCTGGACCCGATCTTCTTCGCCCTGTCGCCCGTGCCCGGTCCGGAGGATTTCAGCCGCTGGGCGGCGGAGGCCTCGGGAGCGCCGGAACCGGTGGCCCTGCCGGCTGCGCGCATATCCGATGCGGAAGAGGCCGCGGCCGCCGCCGACGATGCCCTGTTCGCCGGCTTCGCCGCGCCCCTGCCGCATGCGCCGCTCTATCCGGGGGCGAGCAGCGACGATCTGCGTCTGGCCGTCGATCTGATCACCCATCCGCCGGCGGCCCTGTCGCCACCGACCGTCCTGCCCGATCCGGCGCCGGACGCCGAGCCGGACGTCGCCCTGGAGCCGGCGGTCGCGACGGAGCCGGCGGACGCTGCCGGCCCCGCGATCCCGGCGGCGACGGCAATGGCGGCGCCGGCAGCTTCGACCGGCGAGGTCCCGAGCCGGGACGGAGATCGGACGCCTCCGCTCTTCCGGTTCGTGCCCGAGGCGCGACCGAGCCGCTTCGTCTGGCGGATGGATTCGGCCGGCCGCTTCACGTTCGTTTCCGACGACTTGGCCCGGGCCGTCGGCCCGCAGGCGGCCGCGCTGGCCGGCCTGTCCTGGGCCGAAGCGCGCGCCCGCCTCGACCTCGATCCGGACGACCGCGTCGCCGAGGCCCTCGGCCGCCGGCAGACCTGGACCATCCGGGATCTGGCCTGGCCGGTGGAAGGCCAGGCGCTGCGCGTGCCGGTCGACCTGACCGCGCTGCCGACCCTGGCGCGCGACCGGTCGTTCGAAGGCTATCAGGGCTTCGGATTGTGCCGCACCGGGGCGCCGCTGCCCGATCCGGACGCGACCGGCGAGCGCCTCGCGGCGCCGACCGCTTCCGACAAGATCGATCGGCCCGGCCCGCCCGGCCCGACCGATGCCGATGCCGGCCCGGATCAGGGCGCCGGCCCGTCCTCCATCGGCGCCGAGGGCGACGACGCGCCGGACGAGGTCGAACCGCGCCGCAGCGAGGATCCCGGCCCGGCCGTCGACGAGGCCGCTTTCGCCGGCGAGATCGCGGCGCCCGCGGAAATCGCGCCGGAGGGTCAGCAGGCGGAGGGCGCGGACGCAGCGGCGTTGGATGGCGCGGACGCGCCGGCGTTGGATAGCGCGCCCGTCGCGGCCATGGACGCGCTGCCGGCGGGGGACCGGGCCGTCGTGCCGCCGGTCTACCCGGTGCCGGCCGAGATCGTCGATGGGGCGCGCCTCTCTGCGGATGCCGGGCCGGCGGCGGGACCGCAGGCGGAGCGCATGTTCCGTCCGCCGGACTCCGGCCGGATCGTGACCGTCCCGGCCAATCGCGGGTCCCGCGTCGTGACGCTGCCCGGCGCGCATCGGGTGGCCATCGACACCCATCGGCTGAGCGCACCCGAGCGCATCGCCTTCCGGCAAATCGCGGCGGCCCTCGGGGCCCGGCTTGAAGGCGACGATGCCGGCAGCGATTCGGAAGAGCCCGAGCCGGGCACCGAAACGGGTTCGGAGGCTCCGGCGGGGTTCGACGCCACGGGGTCCGGGCAGCCGGACGTTGCCGCACCCGCCGAGGTCGCGCCGCCATTGCCGGGCGGCACGCCGGCCGCGATCGGCTCGGCACAGTCGACGATCACCCCCGGCGGCTTCGCGCCGTCGAGCTCCGGATCGGCCGCCATCATGGCCATTGCGCGGCCGGCATCCAGTGCGGCTTCCGCGCCGGAGCCGGATGCGAAGATCGAACCCGCAACCGCGGTCGAGCCGCCGGCCGCCCGGCCGGCGCCGGCCCAACCGGTCGCCGGCCAACCGGTGGCGCCGGGCGATGACGACGTGCGTCTGGCCAGCCGCATCCTGGACCGCTTGCCGGTCGGCTGCGCGGTGTTGCGCGAGGACGACCTCGTCTATGTCAACGGAGCCTTCCTGGCCCTGACCGGCTATGCCGATCTGGCCGATCTCGAAGCGTCCGGCGGGCTCGATGTGCTGTTCGCCGGCGAGCATGTCGGCCGGCGCTTCGCCGAAGAAGGCCGCACCCGTCCCGTGCCGGTGCTGACGCGGACCGGCGAGGTCGTGCCGGTCGCGGCGCGGCTGGCGCCGGTGCCCTGGGGGGCCGGACCGGCGCTGCTCCTGACCCTCGACCGCCTGCCGCGCCCGATCGCCGAGGCGGCGGCGGAGACGGCCTCCGGCCGGGCCGCCCTGGAGGCGCTCGGCGAGGCGCGCGAACGCTCCGCCGAACTGGAGGCGATCGTCGACACGGCGACCGACGGCGTGATCATGCTCGACGGCGACGGTCAGGTGCTGTCGGCCAACCGGGCCGCCGAGGCGCTGTTCGGCATGGACCGCGCCGAAATGATGGGCCAGGGACTGGACGATCTGCTCGCCCCGGAAAGCCGCCGCTCGGCGCAGGACTATCTCGACGGGCTCGCCCGCAACGGCGTCGCCAGCGTGCTCAATGACGGGCGCGAGGTGATCGGCCAGGTGCGTCCGGAGGGGCTGATCCCACTGTTCATGACCATCGGCCGCATTTCGTCCGGCGCCGGTTCGAAATTCTGCGCCGTGCTGCGCGACATCACGCAGTGGAAGAAGTCCGAGGAGGAACTGACCGGCGCGCGCCGCCGTGCCGAGGAGGCCTCGATGCACAAGTCCGAGTTCCTGGCCAAGATCAGCCACGAGATCCGCACGCCGCTCAATGCGATCATCGGCTTCTCGGAAGTGATGCTCGACGAGCGCTTCGGGCCGGTCGGCACCGAGCGCTACAAGGACTATCTGCGCGACATCCACAGCTCGGGCTCGCATATCATGAGCCTGATCAACGACCTGCTCGACCTTTCGAAGGTCGAGGCGGGCAAGCTGGAACTGACCTTCGAGGCGGTCTCGCTGGCCGATCTGGCCGCCGAATGCGTGGCCATGATGCAGCCGCAGGCCAACCGCGAGCGGATCATCATCCGCACATCGCTGCCGGGCAGCGTGCCGCCGGTGGTCGCCGACAGCCGGTCGGTGCGCCAGATCGTGCTCAACCTCCTGTCCAACGCGGTCAAGTTCACGCCTGCGGGCGGTCAGGTGATCGTGTCGGCGGCACTGGAGGACAGCGGTGAGGTCGTGCTGCGCGTCCGCGATACCGGCTACGGCATGACCGAGAAGGAGATCCAGGCCGCCCTGGAACCGTTCCGCCAGCTCCACACCGCCCGCGCGCGCAGCACCGGCACCGGCCTCGGCCTGCCGCTGACCAAGGCGCTGGTCGAAGCCAACCGCGCCGCCTTCCGGATCGATTCCGCCGTCAACCAGGGCACCCTGGTCACCGTCACCTTCCCGGTGACGCGGGTGCTGGCGGGCTAGTGGTGCGATCGAGACGGATGGTTCCCATCCGTCCCGTGAATCCGAACCACCAACTCCCTGATTGCGTGGTCAAAGGCTCAGTTCGTATAGGGCTTGGCGGCGATGTAGGTGCCGTCGACGCTGCCGACCGCGCCGCAATAGGGCGGCGTGCCCTCGAAACCGGCGGGCTTTTCGGCGGTGATGCGGATCGACTGGCCGTCGCGAACGACGCGCAGCGTCCAGCCCTCGTAGTCGCTGGAGCCGGGCGCCTCGGCGACCACCATCTGGGCGCCGTCGAGCCGGCCGATGCCCTCGAACTGGCAGATCCAGCGGCCGATCGCGCCGTCGCTGGCCGTGACCGCGACGCTGAGGCCCTTGGGCGAGGCCTCGACCGTCGCCGTGCCGCCGACATTGGCCCAGGTGCCGACGAAGCCGGCGCGCGGGGCCGCGTCATAGGCATCGAGCTGGACCACCCGGCTCTCCAGGAAGCCGGCCATGTCGAAATCCTCGAACTCGAAGGCCCAGTCGCGCAGCTGCATGGCCGTCTGCTGATCCTCGCGGATCAGGCGGCCGGTGGCGGCGTCGAAGCGCTTCAGCGCCGCCCCATAGGCGGCCGCCATCTTGCGGTCGAGCGCGCCGAGATTGCGGTCGGCGCAGATCGCCTTTTCGACCGCAGTCTTCGCCTTGGTGCAGTCGAAAGAGGCCTGCGCCTCCGCCGGCTGGGGCGAGGCGGCCAGAATGGCGGCAGCCAGCGTCAGGCCCGGCAGCGTCCGGATCGGCGGCATGATGGCGAGTTCGGCGCGCGGCATGGTGACACTCCCGGGACGCCGCTTCCGGACCACATCCGGCCGGGCATCCCCCCTCCTCGACGATGAACGATCCCGGCGACGGCCGGACGACGGCCGTCCGGCTGCCGATCCCCGTTCCGGTTGCGTTGAATCTGCACCCGAAACGAACGATTCGATCATCACTTTTGATTGGACCGAATGACGGCGGCGGGCAAGCGTGTCGGACCGCGCCAGAAGGACCGTGCCGCATGCTGACGATCGCCGATTTCGAAGCCGCCGCGGAGGTGGTCTACCGCCGCCTCGCCCCGACGCCGCAAATGGCCTGGCCGCTCCTGGAGGCGGCCATCGGCGCGCCGGTCTGGGTGAAACACGAGAACCACCTGATGACGGGCGCCTTCAAGGCGCGCGGCGGGCTCGTCTATGTCGACCGGCTGCTGCGCGAGCGGCCCCAGGTCAGCGGCGTCGTTTCGGCGACGCGCGGCAATCACGGGCAGTCGATCGCCCATGCGGTGCGCGGTACCGGGCTCGGCTGCGCCATCGTGGTGCCGCTCGGCAATTCGGTCGAGAAGAACGCCGCCATGCGGGCCTTCGGCGCCGAACTGATCGAACATGGCCGGGATTTCGACGAGGCGCGCGAGCGGGCCGCCGCGATCGCCGCCGAGCGCGGCTGGGAGATGGTGCCCTCCTTCCACCGGGATCTGGTCGCCGGCGTCGGCACCTATGCGATCGAGCTGTTCCGGGGGGTGCCCGATCTCGACCGGGTCTATGTGCCGATCGGGCTCGGCTCGGGCATCTGCGGGCTGATCGCGGCGCGCGATGCGCTCGGCCTGACGACGGAGATCGTCGGCGTCGTGTCGGAGAATGCCGTCTGCTATCGGCTCTCGCTCGAGGCCGGACGGCCGGTCTCGACCAACACGGCCGTCACCTTCGCCGACGGCATGGCGGTGCGGGTGCCCTCCCCGGAGGCCTTCGCCATCATCAAGGCCGGCGCCGCCGGCATCGTCACCGTCTCGGATGCGGCCGTCGCCGAGGCCATGCGGCTCCTCTATGCGACGACACACAACATCGCCGAGGGCGCCGGGGCGGCGGCGCTGGCGGCGCTGATGGCCGATCGCGAGAGGCTCGGCGGTCGGCGGACGGCGGTGATTCTGTCCGGCGGCAATGTCGACCGGCCCTGGTATCGCACGGTTCTCGACGGCGGCACGCCGCTACCGGGGTGACGGCGGAAACATCCGGAAAACTCCCAGGCTACTTTTTAATTATTCTAACTCATTGAGAAATCACTCGAATTCGGTTTGACATCGACAAAACCCCGTGCCTACGGTGCCGGCAGAGCGGACCTGACGCTCAACCCGGAACGCAGGGCCTTGCCCCCTGATGGAACGAGGAGTTTGACGATGTCTTGCAATTGGGTCCCCCGGCTGGGTGTCGGATTTGCCATGGTGGTCGCGACCGCCGGCGCCGCTGCGGCTGCCGAGGTCAACGTCTATACCTACCGCGAACAGCCGCTGATCCAGCCGATCTTCGACCAGTTCACGAAGGAGACCGGCATCCGCGTGAATGTGGTGTTCTCCAACAAGGGGTTGGAGGAGCGCATCCGCGCCGAGGGCGCCGCCAGCCCTGCCGACCTGTTCATCGCCGTCGACGCCGCCATCCTGGAGAAGGCCAAGGCGATGGGCATCGGCCAGCCGATCAAATCGGCGGCGGTCGACAAGGCCGTGCCGGCGCAGTTCCGCGACCATGACGGCACCTGGGTCGGCCTGACCTACCGCGCCCGCATCTTCTACGTCTCCAAGGAGCGCGTGAAGGACACCAGCCTGACCTATGCGGACCTGGCCGACCCGAAGTGGAAGGGCAAGCTCTGCGTCCGCTCCGGCCAGCATCCCTACAATATCGCCCTGATCGCCTCGATGATCACCCATCTCGGCCCGGACAAGACCGAGGCCTGGCTGAAGGGCTTCAAGCAGAATCTGGCAGCGAAGCCGTCCGGCAACGACCGCAGCCAAGTCAAGGCGGTCTATTCGGGCGAGTGCGACATCGGCGTCGGCAACACCTACTATTACGGGCTGATGGCGACCAACGAGAAGGAGCCCGAGCAGAAGGAATGGGCCAAGTCGGTGCGCGTGGTCATGCCGACTTTCGCCAGCGGCGGCAGCCATGTGAACATTTCCGGCGCGCTGCTCGCCAAGAACGCGCCCAACCGCGACGCCGCCCTGAAGCTGGTCGAGTTCATGGTCGGCGGCGAGGCGCAGAAGCTCTATGCCGAGCTGAACTTCGAGTATCCGGTCGTGGCCGGCGTCGCGCCGACGCCGCTGATCGCCGATCTCGGCAAGCTGGAGGCCGACAAGGCGAGCTTCGCGGAGATCGCCAAGAACCGCACCAAGGCCAGCGAGCTGGTCGACAAGGTCGGCTTCGACGACGGCCCGGGCAGCTGATCCGGCGGCTTCCGGCAGAATCCCGGCGGCTCGGCAATGGCCCCGACTGGACTTGGGTCGCGATCCCCGGCAGGACAGCATGATGATGCCCTGCCGAAACGCGATCGCCCCATGAGCCTCGTCAACGACCCGGACCTCGGGACCGGGGCCGATGCCGCGCCCGTCTTCGCCGGTACCGGCCAGGGCCGCACCTGGCGGGTGGCGGTCTGGATCGTGGCCGTGCTGGCCGCGCTGCCGCTCGTGGTCCTCGCCCTCGTCGCGATCTTCCCCGTGGAGGCCGACGAGGGCACGTCGCCCTGGCTGCATCTGATCGGCACGGTGCTGCCCGGCGCGACCGTGACGACTTTTCTGCTGATGGCCGGAATCGGCTGCCTGACGGCCGCGATCGGGGTGACAACCGCCTGGATCGTCGCCACCTGCCGTTTCCCCGGCCGCGGCTTCCTGGAATGGGCGCTGCTGCTGCCGCTGGCGATCCCGACCTATATCGTCGCCTACGCGCATGTCGAAGTGCTCGACTTCACCGGCCCGGTGCAGAGCGCGATCCGCTGGCTGTTCGGCTTCAAGTCGGCCAAGGACTACTGGTTCCCGAACCCGCGCTCCCTGCCGAGCGCGATCTTCGTCATGAGCCTCGTGCTCTACCCCTATGTCTACATGACCACCCGGGCGATGTTCGCGCTGCAGTCGGCCGCGACCATCGATGTCGCCCGCACGCTCGGCGCGGGTCCCTGGCGGGTCTTCTTCCGCGTGGCGCTGCCGCTCGCCCGCCCGGCACTGGCCGTCGGCGTGACGCTGTCGCTGATGGAATGCCTCAACGATATCGGCGCGGTCGAATATCTCGGCGTCAAGACGCTGACCTTCTCGGTCTACGACACCTGGCTCAATCGCGGCAGCCTGTCGGGCGCGGCGCAGATCGCCTGCCTGATGCTCGCCGTGGTGTTCCTCCTGGTCTGGGCCGAGCGCCATGCCCGGCGGCACCAGCGCTTCAGCCATGCGGCCTCGCGCAACCGGCCGATGGCGGGCTACCGGCTGTCCGGCAGCCACGCGGCGCTGGCCTTCGCGGCCTGCGCGCTGCCGGTGCTGCTCGGCTTCGTGGTGCCGGTCTCAGTGCTCGCCGACTATGCCTCGCGCCGGCTCGAAGTGCTGACCGATCCGGGCCTGATCCGCGCCGCCCGCAACAGCCTGGTCTTCGCCGCCGCGGCCGCGGCGCTGACCGTCGGCATCGGGCTGGTGCTGGCCTATGCGGTCCGCCTCAACCCGACGCGCACGGTGCGCGCGCTGGCCCGCGCCAGTTCGGTCGGCTACGCGGTGCCGGGCGCGGTGCTCGCCGTCGGCATCCTGCTGCCGCTGACCTATCTCGACAACCGGCTGAACGAGGCGACCGCGCTGATCTTCGGCACCGGCGCCGGACTGGTGCTGGTCTCCTCCGGCGTCGGCCTGATCTACGCCTATGTGGTCCGCTTCCTGGCCGTCTCGATCGGCTCGATCGAATCCGGCCTCTCCAAGATCAGCCTGCATCTCGACATGGCCGCGCGCACACTCGGACGCACCGCCGAGCAGAGCCTCGTCGAGATCCACCTGCCGCTACTCAGGCCGGTGCTGGTCTCGGCCGGCCTGCTGGTCTTCGTCGACGCCATGAAGGAACTGCCGGCGACGCTGCTGCTGCGCCCCTTCAATGTCGAGACCCTGGCGACCTGGGTCTATGTGCAGGCCTCGCGCGAGGCGATTGGCGATGCCGCCCCGGCCGCGCTTGCCATCGTGCTGGTCGGCCTCCTGCCGCTGCTGGTGCTTTCGCGCATCGGCCGGACCGCCGAGCGCCACGGCGCCCGCTGGCGTGCCGCGGCGGCGGCCGAAGGCAACGCCTGACGCCCGACGGGATCGAGCGGGAGCCGGCGCCCCCCAGCCGTCAGGGTCGGGCCAGGCCCGCCCGGGTCGCCGCGACGACAGCCTCCGCCGTGACCCCGAAATGGCGGTAGAGCGCATCGGCCGGCCCGGAGGCGCCGAAGCCGGTCATGCCGACGAAGCCGCCGGCCTCGCCGATCCAGCGCTCCCAGCCGAACTTCACCGCGGCCTCGACGGCGACGCGCACGGTTCCGGCGCCGAGCACGGCCGCGCGATAGTCGGCCGGTTGCGCTTCGAACAGTTCCCAGCAGGGCATCGAGACGACCGCCGTCGGCACGCCCTCGGCCTGCAGGATAGCCCGCGCGGCGAGCGCGATCTGCACCTCCGAGCCGGTCGACAGCAGCGTCACGCGACGCGGGCCGCCCTCGGCCTCGGCAAGCACATAGGCGCCGCGCCGGCAGCGATTGTCCGGGCCGCCGTCGCGGCGCAGCATCGGCACCTGCTGGCGGGCGAAGATCAGCGAGACCGGTCCGGTGCGATGGTCGAGCGCGATCTCCCAGCATTCGGCGGTCTCGACCGCGTCGGCCGGTCGCATCACCAGCATGTTGGGCAGGGCGCGCAGGCCGGCCAGCATCTCGACCGGCTGGTGGGTCGGCCCGTTCTTGCCGATGCCGATCGAGTCGTGGCTGAACACGAACTTGACCGGCAGGCCCATCAGCGCCGCCATGCGCATGGCCGGCCGCTCATAATCGGAGAAGGGCAGATAGGTGACCGCGAGCGGGATCACGCCGCCATGCGCGGCGAGCCCGTTGGCGAGCGACCCCATGGCATGCTCGCGCACGCCGCAATGGATGTAGCGCCCGGCGCGGTCGGCGGCGTCGAAGGCAGCGAGCTGGCGCTTGTGGTTGGTCGGGGCCTCCAGATCGGCGCAGCCGACCATCATCTCCGGCACGATGTCGTAGAGGAGCGCGGCGACATCGCTCGAGGTCTGGATCGAGAAGGCCGGCTGGCCTTCGTCCGCAAGACGAGCCTTGTGGGCCTGGAGCGCCGGACGCCAGCCCTCCGGCAGGTCCCCGGCCATCGTGCGCTCGAACAGGGCGCGGCGGTCGGCGTCGGCGCCGGCGAGCCGCGCCGCCCAGGCCGCGCGGGCCGACCGGCCCGGCTCCGCGGTACGCCGCCAGGCGGCGGCGACCCCGGCCGGCGTCTCGAAGGCGGCGCCGGTCCAGCCGAAGGCGGCCGCCATGGCGTCGCGATCGGCCGGGAACAGCTTGCCGGAATGGCCGCCGCGCTGGCCCTCCAGACGCGCCACGCCGCGCGCGATGATGGTCCGGCAGGCGATCAGGGACGGCCGCGGATCGGCCTTGGCGAGCACGATCGCGGCATCGATCGCCGCGATGTCGTGACCGTCGATCTCGACGACGTGCCAGCCGGCGACGCGGAAGCGCTCGGCCACATCCTCGGAGATCGACAGTCGCGTCGCGCCGTCGTCGGTGATCGCGTTGTCGTCCCAGAAGAAGGTCAGACGGCCGAGCCTCAAATGGCCGGCCAGCTGGATCACCTCCTGGCCGACGCCCTCCTGCAGGCAGCCGTCGCCGACGAAGGCCCAGGTGCGATGGTCGACCAGATCGCCGCCGAAGCGCGCGGCGAGATGCGCCTCGGCGATCGCCATGCCGAGCGCGTTGGCGATGCCCTGGCCGAGCGGCCCGGTGGTCGTCTCGATGCCGGCGGCGGGGTCATATTCCGGGTGGCCGGCGCAATGCGAACCGAGTTCGCGAAACCGCTTCACCTCGTCGAGGGAGATCTTCGCGTAGCCGGTCAGGTGGAGCAGCGCGTAGAGCAGCATCGAGCCGTGGCCGTTGGAGACGACCACGCGGTCGCGGTCGGCCCAGGTCGGGTCGGCGGGATCGAAGCGCAGGTGCCGCGTCGCGAGCACGGTCGCGATCTCGGCCATGCCGAGCGGCACGCCCTGATGCCCCTCCCCGGCCGCCAGGATGGCGTCGACGGCCAGAAAGCGGATGGCATGCGCCAACTCCTGCAGGGTTGCGGCGTCCATCTCCGGCATCTCTCCCGATCTTTTGCTTTGTACCGACACGCCTCCGGCCGCCGTCATGCGACAGCCGGCCGGAGGCGCGCGGGCCGCCATATTCCCCGGTCGAGGGCAAGGCGGAAAACGCAAAGAATGAAGGTCGAGATGAATTCAGTTCATGTTGCGCGGCCCGGCCGACCGCTCACTGCAGGGCGAGCAGGCTGTCGGCCGGGACATAGCCGAGGCGACGCCCGTCGCGCGCGATCAGGGACCAGCCGTCGCGGCTTTCCACGACCCTGACCTGCATGCCGGCGGCGAGCGGCGCGCCGGCCGCGGCGCCGGATCGGGCGCCCGGGCCCGGCAGGGCCGCGATCGGGCGCAGCAGCACATGGGTCGGCCGGGCCGGAATCGCCTCGACAGCACTCGCCGCGGCCGGGTCTGCGGTCTCGGCGATCGGGCGGCCGATCGCGAAGGGCGCGCCGACGATTCGCATCTGCGGGGTCTGGTCGCGGCCGAAATGCGCCCGGCTGGTCGCCTGCACGGTCTTGAAGACGTAGCTCGACAGCTCGGTGACCAGGATCTCGCCATCGCCATCGGCATCCGCCTTGGCGAGCCCGTCGAGCACCGCATGGGTGAAGATGCCGTGGCCGCGATAGCCCTCGTTGGCGGCTTCGGTCTCGGCCGCCGCCGTGATGATGGTCCGGCCGGTCGCCTTGATCAGGCGATCCATCGCGGTCGACCGCTCGATGCCGCGCACCGCCATCGAACCGCTCTCGCAGGCGTCGAACAGCAGCACCGACTTCAACGCCGGCACGGACGCAAACCAGGCCTGCCACTGCCGGCTCGCAATGCCGCCGGAGGTCACCGACGCGTCGCCCGCCGCCCCGAATCCGACCGGCAGGAAGTGGAACTCGCCATCCTCGGTCTTGCCGTGCCCGGCGAGGAAGAACACGAAGGTATCCTCCGGCCGGACCTCAGCGGCCAAGCCCTTGAAGGCCGCCTCGATGCCCTCCCGGGTCGCCTGACCGTCGAGGACGGTCACCACATTGACCTCCGAATAGACGTCCCGGCCCGCCGCCGACAGGGCGCGCGTCAGGCCGGTGGCGTCGGCGACCGCGAAATTCAGCCGGAACCGGCCGACCTCGTAGCGGTCGATGCCGATCGCCAGCACATGCAGCCGGGGCTTCGGCGCGGAGGCCGCGACCTTGCGGGTCACGGTGACGGCGGCGGCTTCCGAAGCGATCAGCCCGGCGGTGTTGTAGGCGATCGCGGTCACACGGTTCTCGCCCGGCGCCAGCGCGATCCGGCGGCGCAGGCGGGTCTCGCCCGACCGTGCGGCGGCCGGCCCCGGATCGCTGCCGACCACCGTGCCGCCGACGCGCCATTCGATCCGGCCAATACCGCCGCCGCGATCGGTCAGCACGAGTTCGAGTTCGACCGTCTCGCCTTCGATGGCGCTGCGGTCCGCGCCGGGCGCGAAGCCGAGCGACGGGGCGGCGCCGGAGCCCGAGACGCGGTCGAGATCGAGCCGCCGGGCCGCCGCGGCGACGACGCCCTTCGGATCGCCGGCCAGCGAGGCCTGGACCAGGTCCGGCCGGTAGAGCGCGCCCTGCGCCTGTTCGATGCCGAAGACATCGAGCCCGCGCACGATCGACAATTGCCGGGCGCCGTCCGCCGAGGCCGCGAAGAAGCCCGCCGGCGTGATCGAGGCCCACTCGTCTCCGGCCAGGCCAACCATGGTGGCGAGCGGCCGGCCGTCCGGCAGGCGATAGAGCCGGGTCGTGCCGTCCGCCGACAGGAGCGCCAGGCGGTCGAAGGCCGGAGAAAGGCTGATCTGGCTTTCCACCGTCGCCGCCCCGACGCGGAACGAACCGATCCGCCGACGCCGCTCCACGTCCCACAGCACCACGCCGGCATCGCGACCGGCGAGCAGCGCGGCGAGCCGCCTGCCGTCCGGGCTGATACGGAAATCGAGCACGGCGGAACCGATGTCGGGCGTGATCGACGGCAGTTCCCTGCCGTCGGCGACGGTCCAGAGCCGGATCGTGTCGCGCGAGACCCCGGCCCCGCCGATGGCGGCCAGACCGGCCGCCTCGGCATAGCGCACGGAGCGGAAATCGGAGGCGAGATCCGTGTGGGTCTGTGTCTTGAAATCCCAGCGGCGCAGGATCGGGGTGATCGGCGCGCTCCACGATGCGCCCTCAAGGTCGATCGCGCCGACCATCGCGCCGCCGTTCGCGGCCATGAGGCCGTCGTCGCGGGAGCGTGCCCGGGGGGCCATCAGTTTCTTGCCGATCTCCTGGCCGGTCTTCGTATCGTAGAGGGTCCCGAAGATGTCGTTGTAGCTCTGGCTCGAGAAGGTCGGCGCCGATGGCCGGTGGAAGAGCCGGCCGCCATCGGGCGTCAGCGCGACGAGGCCGGCATGCGGCACCGCCAGGATGCGGTGGGTGCCTGCCGGCAGGTCGACCAGGACCACGGGATCCTGCGAAGCCCCCGAGCGCGCCAGCGCCAGCATGCGGCCGTCGCGCGATTCCGACGCCGAGGTGACGGCATTGGTGCCGCCGAGCCGGATCGCCGCCCGGCGCTCGGCCCGGATCGGATCGGCCGGCCGGGACGGCATCCGGATCTCGAAGAGGTCGAGCATGCTTTCGTCGCGCCCGGCATCCTCGACCCGCTGGACCGCCAGCCAGCCGCCCTTCCGCCCGAGCTTCACGGCGGCGACGCGCCCGGCAACGGCGATCTCGCCCGCCGCGCCGCCGGCACCTTCGAGCACGATCCGGCCGGCCTCGGCGCGCGCGACGAGGTCGCCTCCGGCGTCGGCCGCCACATCGACGGCGGCGACATGGGCGGTGAGCCGGCGCCCGGTGGTCAGATCCCAATGCGAGACGCGCCGGCCGTCCCGATCGATCTGGACGAGGCGCCGCTCGTTCGGCAGCAGCGTGAAGCCGTCATCGGCCCCGAAGATATCGGACATGAACTGCCGGGTCGGATCCGCGACATCGACGATGCGCGACCGGGATTGGAGCCGACCGCCGCCCTGCTCGGAATAGACGCTCTCGTAGACGATCAGCCGCCGGCCGCTCGCCGAGAAGGCGACCGGGGTGCCGAAGCCGACCGACGCGGCGCTTGAGGCCGGGCCGCCGTCGACCGGCACCAGCGACAGCCGCGCGTTGGACGAGCCCTCGACGGCTTCCGAGAGGGCCAGCATGCGGCCGTCGGCGGAAAGCGTCGCGGCGCAGTCGCAGGTCCGGCGCAGCAGGGGCTGGCCGGAGGCGAGGTCCAGGACGATGGATTCGGTCAGTTCACGACCGCTCTCGTTCGCCCGGCGGCTCAAGAGCACCCGGCCGCCATCCTGCGACAGCGCCACGATGCGCGTCTCGGCAAAATCGCCCAGCCGGTCGTTCTGCCAGCCATCGAGCCCGACGCCGACCAGGCGGCCCCGTTCGTCCATGGCAATGGCGCGCCGGCCGTCGCCGGACACCAGGATATTGTAGGCGTTCGAAAGGGTGGATACCCGCACGCTCCGGCCGGAGCCGGTCAGGTCGGTCAGCACGAGCTCGGCGCTGTCGGTCGCGCGAGCAAAGCTCCCGCCGCCGGGGGCGAAGGCGATAACGCTGAGGCTGCCTGGATCGAAGGGCGCGATCGACGCGCCGGTGGCCGCATCGACGATGGAAAAGCGGGACGATCCGTCCACGGTTTCGAAGCGCGCGGCGAGGACGCGCCCGCCTGGATCGAGGGCGATCTGCTGACCCCTCGGGCCGCCCAGGATTCGCACCGGCGGACCCTGCTGCAGGCCGGTCGCAAGATCGAAGAAGATCACATAGGGGTCGCTGCCCCGGCCGACCATGGCGCCGCGCTCCGGGCCGGCGAAATGGATCGACCGGACCTCCGTCCGGCGGTCGAACAGGCGGTAGGTACGGATCAGGCGGCCGGTCTCGGCGTCCCAGAGCTTGGCCTCGGCATCCTCGGAGACGGTCAGGAGGCGGCGTTCGTCGGGCGAGAAGGCCACCGAACGGATCGGTTGGCGGTGCCCGGTCGGCAGGCGGAGTTCGAATGCGGCCTTGGGCGCGACAGCCGGTGTCGAGGCGGGGCGCCCCTGCGCAAGCGCCTCCGGCGCGGCCAGCACGATACCGGCCAGCATGGCAAGGGCCCCCGAAGCAATCCTGCGCAGCACCATACGATCCTCCGGCCAATCTGACAGGAAGGTGACGGCTGCGGTCGGATTGGGCAAGGGGACCGGGTCCCCGGCCCCGCCAAAGCGATTGGGACCCTCGGCCGGCCAGCCCCTCGACGCCGGGTTGCCGGTACGGCCGGCCGGACGATCGGCTTCAGAAGTCCAGCCGCGCGTTGTCGATCACCTCCTTCATCACGAAGAAGGTGCGCGTCTGGCGCACGCCCGGCAGCGCGATCAGCTGTTCGCCATGCAGGCGGTTGAAGTCGGCGATGTCGCGGACGCGGATCTTCAGGAAGAAGTCGAAGTCGCCGGCGACCAGATGGCAGTCGAGCACGAAGGGCAGTTGCCGGATCGCCAGTTCGAAGGCGCCGAAGCTCTCCGGCGTCGAGCGGTCCAGTTCGACGCCGACCATCACCAGCGTGCCGCGATCGACCTTGTCGGGCGCGATCTCGGCGCGGACCGAGCGGATGTAGCCTTCCTCGAACAGCCGCCGGGTACGCCGATGGCAGGTCGCCGCGCTGACATGGACGAGGTCCGCCAACTCGGCATTGCTGATCCGGCCATCCTCTTGCAGATGCTGGAGAATCCGGCGATCGACGCGATCGAGACCATCGGGCATGAAAGAATCTTCCGAAAATTCTATCTTACTGATCTCAATCTCTCATGAACGAGTGAAATCATGCAAGATACGTCCTCCAACGGGCATGACTTTGAGAGGACGTTTCTTCGGCAAATTGCTAGGGTCCGGCTGTCCTTCCTCCCGGAGCCCGCCATGCTGCGCCTCGACCGTTTCGAAAAATATCCCCTCACCTTCGGCCCGACCCCGATCGAGCATCTGCCGCGCCTGACCGCGGCGCTCGGCGGCAAGGTGCAGATCTACGCCAAGCGCGACGACTGCAATTCGGGTCTCGCGATGGGCGGCAACAAGCTCCGGAAGCTCGAATATATCGTGCCGGACGCGATCGCGGCCGGTGCCGACACGCTGGTCTCGATCGGCGGCGTGCAGTCCAACCACACCCGCATGGTCGCCGCGACCGCGGCCAAGATCGGCATGAAATGCGTCGTCATCCAGGAGAGCTGGGTGCCGCACGAGGACGCCGTCTATGACCGCGTCGGCAACATCCTGATGACCCGCCTGATGGGCGCCGACAGCCGCATCATGCCCGACGGCTTCGACATCGGCATCCGCAAGAGCTGGGAAGACGCGATCCAGTCGGTCAAGGATGCCGGCGGCAAACCCTACGGCATCCCGGCCGGCGCCTCGGTGCACAAATATGGCGGCCTCGGTTATGTCGGCTTCGCCGAAGAGGTGCGCCGCCAGGAGGCCGAGCTCGGCTTCAAGTTCGACTACATCATCGTCTGCGTGGTCACCGGCTCGACCCAGGCCGGCATGATCGTCGGCTTCGCGGCCGACGACCGCGCCGACCGCGTCATCGGCATCGACGCCTCCGGCACCCCGGCGCAGACCCGCAGCCAGGTGCGCGAGATCGTCGATCGGACCGCCGATCTGGTCGAACTCGGTCGCGCCGTGCGCGACGACGAGATCGTCATCCTGGAAGACTACGCCTATCCGGCCTATGGCGTGCCCTCGAAGGAGACCAACGAGGCCATCCGGCTCGCCGCCCGCACCGAGGCGATGATCACGGACCCGGTCTACGAGGGCAAGTCGATGCAGGGCATGATCGACCTCGTGCACAAGGGCTATTTCCCGGAAGGCTCGCGCGTGCTCTACGCCCATCTCGGCGGCGCACCGGCCCTCAACGGCTACGCCTACACCTATCGCAACGGCTGAGCCTGCCCGCCGAAACGAGGCAACACGGCCATGCCGACCCCGGCATGGCCGTTCTGCTGCCGGGATCCGCTATTTTCCGGTGGTGAGCGCCAGGACCCGGTCATAGGCCGCCGGGAAGCCCTTCAGCGAGCCCTTCAGTTCGAGCGGCTGCCCGTTGTCCATCGAGGTGGTCAGCAGCAGCAGCCTGGCCTTCTTCAGGGTCGCGACCGCCTTGGCATCGAGCACCGCCGGCACGACGCAGCCGACCGGCAGGCAGGTCCGGAAGCGCAGCACCTGCCGCAGGCCGCCGTCGTCGGAGGCGAGCACGATGCCGGCCGCCAGATCGAGGCCGAACGGCAGCACGGCGGTCAGTGTGGTGCGATCCGGCCCGGCCGCCAGTTCCAGCGCCAGAACGCGCTGCTTGGTCTTACCGTCGACCTGGTTCTGCACCATGCTGCATTGACGCTTGGCGTCCGCGAGCGTCCGGCACACCACCAGCCAGTCGTCGTAGGTTTCCTGCAGGCTGGACGGCTGCGGCGCCGCCCCCGCTGCGGCCTGAGCCCGGACCCCGGTCGCGCCCGTCAGCCAGAGCCCTGCGCAGGCCGTCAGTACCGCCACGAGACGTTTCATTGCAGATCCTCAAGTTTCGATCCGCGCCGGATCGCATAGCAGCCGGCCATCGGGGGCGACAGTCCGGGCGACGCGCCGCCCCGGTTGCACTCGATCCGCTCAGAACGCGACCTTGAAACCGCCGCGCGCCACGTCGGTGCGCGACCGGTCGGTGAACTGCGCATGTTCGAAGCTGCCGAACAGGCTGGCGGAACCGGACAGCTTGAGGTCGAAGCCGACCGCCAGCGATCCGCCATAGACGGTCTTGTCGCCGACCGGCTTGACGGTGAAGTCCGCGCCGGACACCGAGGCTCCGTAGCCACCCTTGTCGAACCACTGGGTCGCGGTCGCGCCGCCGCCGATCCAAACGGTCGAGGGCTGGCCGGCGCCGGTATCGATCCGATAGCCGAGACGGGCGTCGAAGCGCTCCTCCAGGCTCTGCGAACTGCGGCTGTCGTAGCGGACATTCTGCGACGAGCCGGATTCGGTGTAGCCGTCGAACTGCGTCGCCACGTAGCGGATGCCGAGGCTCGGGCGCAGGGTCCAGTTCGGCGCCAGCGCATACTTGGCCGAGAGGGCCAGTTCCGGCGAAATGAAGCGGCCGTCGAAGGACCCCTTGGCGACATCGCCGCCGCCGATGCGGCGCTCGGCATCCGCCCAGACGTATCCGCCGGTCAGCGACGCGTCGAAGGCCAGCATGCCGAAGCTGCGCCGGGCATAGAGACCGGCCAACGCCATGTCGGCGTCAAGCGAAGCCGAACCGTCGGAGAGCGTGTTCGACGTGCGGCCGGCGCCGCCGAAGGCCCCGATCCGCCAATCCTCGTAGACGCGATCGGCACCGGCGAGCGTGCCGTACTGATGCGCATCCGAACCCGCCGCCGCGCCGTCGGCGCTCTGGTCGCGCGTGCCGTAGAAGCCACGCATCCAGAACAGCGTGCCGGCCGGATCGACCGCGACCGACTGGCCGCGGCCGTCGTTGAAGACGCGCAGGGTCGGGCTTGCGGCCGGCTTGCCTTCCGCCGCATAGCCCAGCGCACCGCCGGAACCGGCCGGCGGCAGGACGGCGGCCCCGCGCTCGGTGTCCAAATCCATGATGTCGCGCAGAACGCCCGAGACCTGATTCTGCATCACCGCGGCCGAGCGGTCGACCGCCGTGCTGCCGCTGGTGTCGACCACCAGGATGTCGCCGGTGCCGGCCCCGTTCAGGCCGGAGGTGATCAGCGTGCGGGCCGACCCGCGCAGCTTGATGGTGTTCTGGTCGAGCAGATAGTCCTGCACCGCCAGGGTGTAGCTGCCGGTATAGAAGCTGATCCGGTTGCCGGTCGTGTTCTGGAAGGCGATGCCGCCTTCGAAGGCCGAGCCGTCATAGACGTTGAGGCGGTTGCCATTGGCGTTGAAGCGGACCGCCGCCCCGGCGCTGCCGCTGATCGTACCGCGATTGGTGACCGTCGTCGCCGAATAGGCATCGACACCATAGGCCTCGCCAGAGATTGTGCCGCTGTTGTCGACGACCGCCGACACGGTCGCATTGGTGACCACGCCGGTGCCGATGCTGGCTGTGATGGACCCTGAATTCTTGACGACCGTGTGGGTCGCATCCAGGTAGGCACCATAGTTCACGGCCGCGATGCTGCCGGAATTCACGAGCCGGGCCGTGCCGGCGATGGTGTTGCTGCCGACCGTATCCGCCGCAGTGTCGTTGATCGTGTCGATCGTGCCCTGACCGGCCCCGTTCGAGATGAAGACGCCCGAAAGGCCGTTCAGCGTGCCGGAATTGGTCACCGTCGCATCGACCGACGGGGTATGGGCCACCACTGCCGCGTCATAGGCGGCGGTAACCGTGCCGGAATTGACGATCGTCACGGTGCCGGCGAAATCGACATTGGCGCGCAGGCCCGAATAGCCATAGTCGGCGCCGAGCGTATCGGTGGGCGCCATCGAGGCGGACACGATGCCGGAATTGATGATGGTTGCGTTGCCGCGCTCGGTCGCCGCCTGCACGGCATTGCGGTCGTCGGCGGTCGCGGTGCCGGAATTGACGACGATGGCGTCGCCGGCTTTCGACCAGGCGACCAGGGCCTGGCGGGTGACCGAATGCACCGTGCCGGCATTGTCGACCGAAGCGAGGCCGTAATAGGCGATCGCCCGGGCGCCGGCGAGCTGGGCTTCGACCGTCGCGCCGGCCATGTTCCGGATCGACGAGGTCTGCATCGGCGCGTTGATCGCCGTGACATAGCCGTTGTTGTCGACCGTGGCGGCCGCGAAGTTGCCGTCCGCATAAAGACCGCGGCCGCTCATGGCGGTGACGGAGCCGCGGTTGATCACCGTGGCGGCGCCGAGATGGGTGGTCGCGGTCAGTCCGTCGACGACGGCGCCGTCTTCCACCTCGGCATTGGTGAAGGGGGTGTTGTCGTCGTGGATGCCGACCGCCGTGACCATACCGGAATTGTCGATCACGACATCGCCGGCACCTTCGCTGCGCAGGAAGACCGCGCCGCCGTAGCGGGCGTGGGAATCGATGACGACGCCGGCTTCGATGATCGCGGTCGAGTTCTGGGTCACGTTGGCGTTGTTGCCCGACCCGGTCGAGACCATCGAGATGCCGCTGCCGCCGTTGACGCCGCTCTGACCGCCCGTGCTGTCGAGCACGCTGCCGCCGGTCACCGTCAGGGTCTGCGTGAAGGTGCCGGAGGGCGTGTTCGGCGGCGGGCTGTAGAAGATGCCGATCGAATTGACCCCGTCGACCGTCAGCGTGGACGACCCGAACCCGGCCGTGACGGTGACGCCGCTGGAATCACAGCTGCCCACCGTGGCGTTGTCGATGGTGCATCCGGCCTCGGCGCCGACGGCCGACAGCGCCAGGGCCATCGAGGCCGTGGCCAAGGGCAGCAGCCCCCGGTTGCGCCCCGACAGTGCGACCGGCTCGAAACGACGCGACCTGGAATTCATAGTCCCCCCTGACGGCCGGCATCGCCCGACGGCGCACCGGCCTTCCGCAACCCGGGCGATTCCCGGTGCAGATTACCAAAACGTTACAAAGTGTATCTCCGCGCGGGAAGCGCGTCCGCGACACACTCACAGCTTTCGCACACGGTTCCTCTCGACAACCCGGGACCCCAGCACGGCACGCTCGCGGCCGGGATCGGGCGCGCCGCAAGGCATTTGCCTCCCGACAGGGGATGGCGGGCCGTCGGACCGGGCTCCGCGCATGGCAGCAATGCCGATGAAGCGCGCCGTCCGGAGACGGTCGATCCCCACCTCCCCCTTTGACCGCGCCGCCTCGACAGTCCAAGACTGCACGGCAACAAGACTCCCGGGGGGGACTCCATGGCGCTCGACCGCATCTGGTATCCGATCGACAAGTGCTTCATCGACGGCGCCTGGCTCGAACCCGAGGGCGGCGGGCGCCTGCCGCTGGAAGACCCGTCTCATGGCGAGATCGTCGGTTCGATCGCGCGCGGCTCGGCCGGCGACGTGGATGCGGCGGTCGCGTCGGCGCGCGCGGCGCTGCAGGGCCCCTGGGGCCGGCTGTCCGCCGCCGAGCGCGGGCGCATCCTGGCGCGGATCGGCGAGATCGTGACGACCCGGATCGACGATCTCGCCGCCATCGAGGCGATGGATGTCGGCAAGCCGCTGAAGCAGGCGCGCGCGGACGCGATCGCACTGGCCCGCTACATGGAATTCTATGCCGGCGCCTGCGACAAGATCATGGGCGAGACGATCCCGTATCTGGACGGCTACACGGTCTATACGTTGCGCCAGCCGCACGGCGTCACCGGCCATATCGTGCCGTGGAATTATCCGATGCAGATCGTCGGCCGTTCCGTCGGGGCCGCGCTGGCGATGGGCAATGCCTGCGTGCTGAAGCCGGCCGAGGAAGCCTGCCTGACGGCGCTGGCCTTCGCGGCGATCGCGGCGGAAGCCGGCCTGCCGGCTGGCGCTCTGAACGTCGTGCCGGGCCTCGGCGAGGAGGCCGGCGAGGCGCTGGCCGGCCATCCGGACATCGACCACATTTCGTTCACCGGGTCCAATCCGGTCGGCACGCTGGTCCAGATGGCGGCCGCGCGCCACACCGTGCCGGTGACCCTGGAACTCGGCGGCAAGTCGCCGCAACTCTTCTTCAAGGATGCCGATATCGACCGCGCGCTGCCGTTCCTGGTCAATGGCGGCATCCAGAATGCCGGCCAGACCTGCTCGGCCTCCTCGCGCATCCTGGTCGAGCGGTCGCGCTTCGCCGAGGTGGTCGGGCGGATGGCCGGCCGCTACAAGATGCTGCGGGTCGGCCCCGCCGAGGCCGATCTTGACCTGGGTCCGCTGATCTCCGAGCGGCAAAAGGCGATCGTTTCGGCCTATCTCGCCCATGGCGCCGGCCTCGACCGCGCCGCCGCCGGGCAGGTCATCGAAAACGCCCCGGCCGGCGGCCATTACGTGGCGCCGACGCTGTTCGCCGGCGTCTCGCCCGACCATGTCCTGGCACGCGAGGAGATTTTCGGTCCGGTCCAGGTCGTCATTCCGTTCGACGACGAGGCCGAGGCGGTCGCCATCGCCAACGGCACCGGCTACGGACTGGTCGCCGGGGTGTGGACGGCGGACGGCGGGCGGCAGATGCGGCTGGCCCGCAGATTGAGGGCCGGCCAGGTGTTCCTCAACAATTACGGCGCCGGCGGGGGCGTGGAACTGCCGTTCGGCGGCGTCGGCCGATCCGGCCACGGCCGCGAGAAGGGTTTCGAGGCGTTGTACGGCTTCTCGGCGCTGAAGACGGTCGCCGCCCATCACGGCTGACCGGCGATCCGGCCGGTCGGAACCACGGCCGGACGACGCTGGGGAAAAGACGAAGGCCTCGGTGCCTATCCCGGCCGGGGGCCGGACAGGCGCCCGAATCGGCGGATAGAACGGTCGGGGTTGGCGGAGCAGGCGGGAGGTTCACGATGCGCATGATGAATGCCGGCGGCACGAGGCTGCACTATTGTGTCGACGGCCCGGACGGCGGCTTGCCGGTCGTGTTCGCCAATTCGCTCGGCACCGACCTGCGGGTCTGGAACGCCATGCTGCCGCTGCTGCCCAAGGGCCTGCGCATCGTCCGCTACGACAAGCGCGGCCACGGCCTCAGCGAATCCTTCCCGGCCCCCTATGCGATGGACGACCATGTCGCCGATCTCGCCGCCCTCCTGGACACGCTCGGCGTCACCGGCGCGGTCGTGGTCGGGCTGTCGATCGGCGGGCTGATCGCCCAGGGTCTCGCCGCATCCCGGCCGGACCTGGTCCGTGCGCTGGTGTTGATGGATACCGCCCACCGGATCGGAACGGCCGAAAGCTGGAACGCGCGCATCGAGGCGATCCGGTCGGGCGGACTGGAAAGCATCGCCGACGCGGTGATGGAACGCTGGTTCTCGGCCGCGTTCCGGGACAGCCGCGCGGACGACGTGCTCGGCTGGCGCAACATGATGGTCCGCACCCCGGTCGAAGGCTATATCGGTTCCTGCACGGCCATCCGCGACACCGACTATGGCGTCGAGGCCGCCGCGCTCGGCGTGCCGACGCTGGCGATCTGCGGTTCCAACGATCTCGCAACGCCGCCCGACCTGGTCCGCGCGACCGCCGCGCTGATTCCGGGCGCACGCTTCGAACTGCTCGACGGACCCGGCCACCTGCCTCCGGTCGAGGCCCCTGAACGGACGGCCGAACTGGTGGCCGGCTTCGTCGCCGGCCTGCTGCAATAGTCCCCCGGACCGGCGCCGGCAGGGTCGGCGCGGACGGCGGTGGACGAAGCCCGGCCCGACGGTGACAAGCCGGTTCCGGCTCCCTAGTCTTGGCGCCGGGCATCGACACTGGGCGGGTCCGCGTCGACACCCCGCATGCCGGACCCGGCTGCCGGCGACCACCGCCCCGCGCGGCCGGCGCGGCTTTCCGGGCGAGGCTCTTCGGGCGCAGCCCGCGATCGACAGACTTCGGATTTCGGCGGAGACGACAGTGACCAGGAGAGGACGCCGCGCGGCGATGCCGGGGACAGGCGGCGTGGCGCAGCATCGTGGCAGCCCGGTGCGCCGGTGGGGCGCATCCGCCCTTCTGCCGGTCATGCTGTTCGCCGCCGGCACGGCCGCAGCCGACGACACCATCCCGGACTTCAGGCTGCGCGTCATGCGCGGCGGGACCGAACTCGAAATCGCCGGCGGGCTGCGCGCCGGCATCGCGGAGCGGACCGAGAAACTGCTGGCCGCCCATCCGGCCGTGACGGTCGTCCACCTGAACAGCACCGGCGGCGTGGTCAAGGAAGGCCTCGACCTGTTCCAGCTGTTCCGCGGCCGCAAGCTCGATACCTATGTGGCGAATATCTGCTTCTCGGCCTGCACCGTCGCCTTCGCGGGTGGACGCGAGCGCTATGCGCTCGACGCGGCACGGATCGGCTTCCACGAACCGGTCAACGAGGGCGGGCCGCTCGCGGGCGTCGGCATCGCCAAGGACGAACTGCGCCGTGCCTATGACGCCGCCGGTTTCAACAAGGCGCTGGTGGAGCGCGGCCTCAAGGTGCCGCACGCGGATCTCTGGACGCCGACCCGCGACGAACTCACGGCCGCGGGCGTGGTCACCGGCTATGTCGATGGCGGCCGCTTTTCCGCCTCCGGCTGGGGCGTCTCGGTCACGCCCGCCACGGTGCGCGAGGAATTCCGAAAATCCTCGCCGATCTATTCGGCCCTCGAACGCAGCCAACCGGTCCAGGCGCGCGAACTCTATGGCCGCGTGGCGAAGCTCTACGGGCGCGGCGCGACCAGCGACGAACTGTTCGGCATGGTCAGCCTGCGCGTTCACGAACTGGTCCAGCCGCGCTTCGCCAACGCGCCGGACGGCCCGATCCTGCAGTTCGGACGCGCCATTGCGCGCCAGTTCGCGGAATTGCGGGCAAAGGATCCGGGGATGTGCTGGCAGGTGATGCGTGCGGGCAGCTCGCCGGCGGTGACCGCGCAGCTGTCGGAAGAGGCCCAGCGGGACGAGCGGGACGCGCTGGTGGCGATCCTGCAATCACCGGCGACCGGCCGAACGCTGTCCAAATCCGGACAGGCGCGCGTGATGATCGCCCTGCGTCGGATCGTCGAGGGCCGGATCACGCCGGCACAGTTCGCTCTGCTCGACCGCGCGGAGATCGCCCTCCCCGACCGCCCCGACTATTGCGTCGCCATCGCGGCCATTCTGGATGGCATCCTCAAATTGCCCGAGCGCGACGCCGCCGGCCTGCTGCGCACCTTCCTCGGCCAGAACAATTGACGCCTACGCCCGGCCATGCGAGCAGAGCCGGGGGGATCGCGGGCGGCGGCGCCGCCGCAGTAGACGGGCATCGGGCAACAGGCGAGATGCAGGCCTACCGGATCTTCATGTTGAACAGCTTCTCCCGGTCCGGGGAGACGATGGTGCTGCGCGCGCTGGCCGCGCATCCGATGATCCGCGTCGCCCACGATCTCAATGCCCGCAACAGCCGCCTCGAACAGGCCCTGGTCGCTCGCATCCGCAACGAGGGCGCGATCACGATCGGCGCCGACGATCCCGTGCTCGGCACCGACCGGCCTCCGGAGGGCGGCGTGATCGTGGTCAAGAACGCGGTCTGGACGCATGCCTTTCCGTGCCCGGGCTTTGTCCTGGCCCGCAACCCTTTCTCGATCGTGACGAGCCTGGCGGCGGTCGAGGTCGCCGCCGAGGAGGAGGCCGAGCGCACGCCGCTGGGCCGGCTGGTCCGGCGGCTCAGGGGCAGGGAATTCCAGTGGTCGGATACGGCGATCGACCTGCGCGAGAAGATCGAGCGCTGGTCGCGCGGCATCGACGCGCGCATGGCGCCCTTTGCCAACCGAACCGATCCGGTCGGCGCGATCGCGGTGCTCTGGGCGCGCAAGATGCTCGAGGCGCATGGGCGCGGCGGACCGATCCTGCGCTACGAGACCTTCGTGCGCGATCCCGAGCCGCCGATGCGCAGGCTGCTCGCCTGGCTGGGTTTGCCCTGGGACGACGCGGTGCTGCGCGCGCACGAGCGCTATCCCGCCGACGCGATCGGCCATGGCGGCATCCGGCTCGGCGAACCGATCCATGCCGGCTCGCAGGACAAATACAAGGCGATGCCGCTCGCCGCCTTTCACGCGATCTACGCCATGACCGCCGGCGTCATGCGGCTCTACGGCTATGCGGCCGCGCCCGAGCGCAATCTCGTCGTCCAGGACTTCGACGACCGCTTCGACGACCGCTTCGACGGGCCTGCCCACCCGGACGGCGCGCCCGACGCGGCGGCGTGACGGGACCGGTCCGGCATCGGCATCGTCCCGGCGCAGGCCGGCACGACGGCCGGCACGGGCCGAAGGTCGGGCCGGGGCGGCGGCCGGATGCCGGGACTTTCGGTTGCCAAGGCGGGCGGCGTCGAATAGAGCATGCTCGGTGACTGACGATGGCGTCCGTCCGCGCAAACCGTGCGTTTTCGCCCGGTTCGGCGGGGCGCGCCGAACCGGATCGGGCGCGACCCGGGGCTTGCGGCGCACCGCCGCCGCACCGATGGGCTGCCGGTCCGCAGCGGAGTGAAGCGATGGCCAGGCTCGTCCTCCATATCGGGATGACCAAGACCGGCTCGACCTCGATCGAGGCGACCTTCGACGATTCGCGCGATGCGCTGGTCGCTCACGGCATCGACTATCTGGACATGGGCCAGAACCACTCCAAGCTGATGACGGTGGTGGTCAAGAATTCGGCCAAAGGGCTGAAGGGCGAGATCACCCGCATTCTCGGCGTCGAGAAGGGCGATACCGACTACGATCCGGAACTCGTCCTCGGCACGCTGCGCGATCGCCTGGCCAAGCCGCGCGCCAACACCGTGGTGATCAGCGGTCAGGGCCTGGTCAAGTACAATCGCCGGCAGTGCGAACGCGTTCGCGACTTCGTGTCACCCTATTTCGACGAGATCCGCATCGTCGTCTATGTGCGCGATCCGACCACCTGGGCGTCCAGCCGCGCCCAGGAGAACATGAAGCGCGGCCACACCCTGGCCGAACTGGTCGCCGCCCTGCACGAAGACCCGGAAAACTGCGCGATCATGCCGGAATACCGTGCCGGTATCGAAGCCTATATCGAAGTGTTCGGGCGCGAGAATGTCGACATCCGCGTGTTCGACCGCAAGCGGATGGTCAATGGCGACCTGATGGCCGATTTCTGCGCCGCGATCGGCGCGGGGCCGGAGGTGCCGGGCATCCTCAAGCAGAGCTTCAGCAACAAGGGCGCCTCGATGGAGGCCCTGCTGCTGATCCAGGCGCATTACGACGTGGTCGAGGACCGCCTGCGCGCCGCGGAGGGCGCCCCGCCGCGCAGCGCGGTTCCGCAGACGCTGGCCAACCTGATCGAAGCCCAGGACCGCTATCGCCATCCGAGTTCGAACTATCCGTTCCGGCAGGCGGTGCGCGACATTCGCGGCACCAAATGGGCCCTGCCCAAGCCGGTTCTGGACACGATCTGGGCGAAGTCGATGGCCGACATCGAATGGCTGCGCGGGGTGACCGGCGATCCCGGCCTGTTCGCCGATGCCTATCCGCCGGCGGAGGCGCCCGCGCCGGCCTGGAACACGGAGACCCTGCAGGATGTCGCCCGCGCGCTGGAGGAGGCGCTCGGCGACGTGATGCAGGTGGAGAAGCGCCGCAGCCGGCTGCCGGGACCGGCGCGGCAGGCGATCCGCATGCTGCACAAGGCCAAGCGCGCCGTCGGGCTCGGTTGAATTGGACGGTCGGGCGAGGCAATCCCCATGAAGCTCATCTTCCACATCGGGGCGCCGAAGACGGCGACGACCTCGCTGCAGATCACGCTCAGGGGCATGATGGCGGCGCTCAACCGCGAGGGCGTCGCCTACGAGCCGACCCGCGACTTCCAGCAGGGTCCGGTCGGCCGGATCGTGCGGCGCGAGAAGGCCGGCTTCTTCGACCGGTTCAGGAAGCCGTCGCAGGAGGCCTATGTCGAAAGCCGCGCCGCCGGCATGCAGCAGTTCCTGATCAGCGATGAGGGCTGCACCGGCTTTCTGATGTATCCGACCGCGAAACGGTCGTGGAAGCGGATGCTGCCGCGCGCCTTCGTGCTGTCGGATTTCTTCACCGCCTATCCGGACTACAGGGTCGTTCTGACGGTCCGCCGGCAGGACAGCTTTCTCGCCTCCTGCTATGCGCACCGGATCGAGCATGGCCGGGTCGACTGCACGTTCGAGGACTACTGGAAGCGCGAGATCGACATCAACGGCATGGACTGGCTGACGCTGGTCGAAGGGCTGGTCGCCCGGCACGGCCGGGAGCGGGTCGTGGTGCTGCCCTACGAGCCGATCCGCGACGACTTCCGCGGCTATGTGATGACCTTCATCGAGCAGGCGCTCGGCATCGCCCGCGCTCGCTTCGACGACGTGAGCTTCGAGACGCGGGTCGCCAACAAGTCGCTGTCCGGCCCGGCCATGGACGTGGCGCGGGTCGTCGCCGAGCGGATGGGCGAGAAGGGTGCCAATCCGCGCGACATCCACCATGTGCTGCTCGGGCTGAAATCGGTGCTGCCGATCGGCGAGTACGGCCCCTTCAGGCCGCCGATGGACGAATTGCGCGCGGAGCTCACCCGGCGCTACGCTGCCTCCAACCGCACCATCGCCGAGCGCTACATGCCGGTGCCGGCGGGCGATTTCCTGTTCGCCTGACCGGCACTGCACGACGGCCGCCGGTGGACACGGCAAAGAACGGCCGGACGGGACCGGGGGGCCGGCCGGAGACGGCGAAGCAGACCCGCGGGGGTCCGACGGGCACGCAATCGGGCTGACGCTCTCGCAAGAAGAGGCGGCCAAGGGCAGGCAGGGGAACGGCCGCCGGCTTCCGTCAGGATGCGCGGCGGACCTTGGGGGGGTATCGCCGTGCGGATCGGCTTGTTCACGGACATCCACGGCAATCGCGAGGCGCTCGACAGCTGCCTCGACCACGCCGCCGCCGTCGGCATCGATCGCCACGTCTTTCTCGGCGACCTGGTCGGCTACGGCCCGGATCCCGCCTATATCGTCGATCGCGTCCGCAGTCTGGTCGAGACCGGCGCGGTCGTGATCCGCGGCAATCATGACGACTATGCGGTGAAGCCCAAGCGCGGCATGTCCGAGATGGCGCGGATCGCGATCGAATGGACCCACAAGGTGCTCGATGCCGACGCCCGCGCCTGGCTCGGCACCCTGCCCTTCTCCGTCGCGGAGGACGATCGGCTCTATGTCCATGCCAGTGCGGCGGAACCGCCGGAATGGCACTATATCGACAACCGCGCGGCCGCCGAGGCCTGTCTGGCCGCCTCCGCCCAGCGCCTGATCTTCTGCGGCCACACGCATGTCCCGGCCCTGTTCCATTCGATCGGCGGCCGGCCGGCAGAGCATTTCCGGCCGCTCGCCAACAAGCCGGTGCCGCTGCTGCCGGCGCGCCGCTGGGTCACTGTGGTCGGCGCGGTCGGCCAGCCGCGCGACCGCAATCCCAATGCCTGCTGGGGTCTGCTCGATACCGACGAGAAGTCGATCGCGATGATGCGCGTCCCCTACGAGATCGACGAAACCCTGCGCAAGATCAATGCGGCCGACCTGCCGGAATGGCTCGGTCTCCGGCTGAAGGAAGGCCGGTAGGGCGATCCGCTTCGTGCGGAACCGGCGCGGCGGAACAGGGGGAACGGGGCGTGCCGATCAACGAACTGGTACCGGGCGCGGTGATCGACGGCTTCCGGCTGACCGAACGGCTGCCGTCCGGCGGCATGGGGGCGATCTGGCGGGCGACGCGGCCGGACATCAAGTTTCCGCTGCTGCTCAAGGTGCCGTTCATCGCGCCCGGCGACGACGTGGCGGCGATCATCGGCTTCGAAGTCGAAGAAATGATCATGCGGCGCCTGAGCGGCCGCCATGTGCCGCGCTTCGTCGCCTCCGGCGATCTGGAGACCCTGCCCTATCTGGCCATGGAGTTCGTCACCGGCACCAGCCTGCAGGCGGAAGTCGAACGGGCGCCGCTGTCCTGGCAGACGGTCTCGCTGATCGGGGCCGACATCGCCGCCGCGCTCGACGACCTGCACGGTCAGAAGGTGGTGCATCTCGACCTGAAGCCCGGCAACATCATCATGGCGGAGCGCGGCGCGGTGCTGATCGATTTCGGCCTCGCCCGGCACGAGGAGCTGCCCGACCTGCTCGGCGAGGAATCCAGCCTGCCGATGGGCACGCCGGCCTATATCGCCCCGGAGCAGATCCTCGGCGACCGGACCAATCCGGCCAGCGACATCTGGGCGCTCGGCTGCATCCTCTACGAGCTGGCGACCGGCCGGAAGCCTTTCGGCGAGCCGGGCACGCGCGCCGGCATGGAGCGGCGCATCTATCAGGCGCCGCCGCCGCCGCGTTCGGTCTCGCGCTCGATCCCGCGCTGGCTGCAGGAGGTGATCCTGCGCTGCCTCGAGGTCGATCCGGCCCGCCGCTACGCCTCGGCCGGTCAGTTGATGTTCGACCTGCGCCATCCCGAGCAGGTGGTCATCTCCGAGCGCGGCAAGGCGGAAGCGGGCGAGACGATCTGGCGCCGGCTGCTGCGCGCCGTGCTGC
Organism: Prosthecodimorpha staleyi; assembly: GCF_018729455.1. NCBI lineage: Bacteria > Pseudomonadati > Pseudomonadota > Alphaproteobacteria > Hyphomicrobiales > Ancalomicrobiaceae > Prosthecodimorpha > Prosthecodimorpha staleyi. The sequence goes on from NZ_JAHHZF010000006.1 coordinate 417,012, forward strand.
CGTCGAAGCCGCGCACGCTGCCGTTCCAGCCGTCGATCGCCTCGCGCCTGTCCGGGGCCTCGGTGGTGCTCGCCGCCGTCGATCTCTCGACCGGCGGCGATGCGCTCTCCGACGAGGTCCGCGTGCATCTCGCCCGCGTGCTCGACCACGAGAAGGACGCCCGGCTCGCCTGCGTGACGGTGCTGAAAACGAAGCTCGCCGGCGAGGACGAGGCGGTCGACGCCGCCGGCCGGCCGGCCTATGTCGGGCGTCTGGTCGCGCTGAAGGACTGGGCGCGCCCGCTCGACATGCCGGAGGAGAAGGTCTCCTTCCACGTCATCGAAGCCATAGACGTGGCCGCCGCGATCCTCAACTACGCCGCCCACAACCGCGTCGACCACATCGTCATCGGCGCCCGTGCCTCCTCGGCCCTGCGCCGCCATCTCGGCAGCGTCTCCGCCCAGGTCGTCGCGGAAGCCTTCTGCTCGGTGACGGTGGTCCGCCTGAAGCGCCAGGAGGAAGCGGCCGCCCGCGCGGAGGCCGAGGCGGCGACGGCAACAGCCGCGGCGGCCGAACCGGTCGGCGGATAGACTGGGACCCCGGCACCGGCGGTCGCCCCAGGGGTCGCCCGGGCAGTTCGGCTCAGGGTCGTTCGACAGGCAGCGGCCCGGGCGCGGCCGGCGACGCCGGATGCACGCGCAGAACGGACTTCGCCAACCGTGCGGGCCGCGACGGGGCCGGAGACACCGCCCCGGCCGGGGCGCGATCACCCGCCGGCGTACCGGTGCGGGCGGCAAAGAGGGCACTGCGCCCGTCCAGGAGGCGCGCGAGGCCGTCATAGCGATCCGTGTCGCCCGGCGTTTCGTCATAACAGCTCGCGGCTACGACCGGCTTCGCGCCCGGATAGGCCAGCAATTCGCCGACGGTCACGAAGACGTAGCCCTGCTGGCGCAGGCGCGCGACGATCTCCGGCAGGGCGTCGTCGGTGGCCCAGCCGCGGCCATTGGCATGGAACAGCACGATCGAACCCGGCCGCACGCGCCGCAGCACGCTGGACACCATGGCGGCCGACGAGAGATGGCGGTCGGGATCGCCGGACGAGACATCCCATTGCACCGGGATCAGGCCCGCCGCGCCGACCGCCTCGATCGCCGCCCGGCTGCAGGCGCCGAAGGGAAACCGGAAAAGGCCCATCCGCTCCGGCATCGCGGCGGCGAGGTCGCGGCCGGGCCGCGGGGCGCATTGCCGTGCGGCGAGGCCGTCGCGCAGACGCTGGTAGGCGGACTGCGGCCCCCGGATCTCGTCAAGCATCGCACGGCCGGTCACGATCCGGAAGTTGCGATGCTCCCAGGAATGGCTGGCGATCTCGAACAGCGGATCGGTGGCGATCTGCCCGGCGCGGTCCGGATGGGTCAGCATCCACTTGCCGCCGGCGAAGAAGGTCGCCCGCACCCCGTTCGCGCGCAGCGTGTCGACGCTCGCGCCCTGATAGCCGGCGACCTCGAAGGGCGTCTCGCACAGGTCGAAGGTGAGTGCGATCATCTTCGGCGCGCCCGGCGGCAGGTCGACCCGGCGAACGACGCCGTCGATCGGCCGGAAGCCCTCCGGCGGCGGGGCCGGGTCTTCGGTCGGCAGCGCCACCCGGGCGGCGGCGATGCCGGTGCGGATCGGCCGGTCGCGCTCGCTCTGCCGGAACGATTCGGGCGCCCAGCAGGCTTCCTCGGCCGCGGCAATTCCGGCCGGCCCCGGCGGCAGCAGCGCAAGGGCGGCGAGCCCCGCCCGCACCGCACCGGCGAGGGCAGAGAGGTGTTTGGGAGCGTGACGGAGCACGGCACGATCCCGGACGGTCGGCAGGACAAGCGGCATGATTCGGATCCCGCAGGCGCGCCGGACCCGGTTGGGGGGCCGGCGGCAGGAATCGGCAGGCGGGCGCGGCCCGCCGGTTCCCACTATCCGACGCCGCGCGGCGGATCCATGACGCAAAGGCAACAGAACGTCTCGTTTGGGCGCTTCCCAAACGAAACGGGCCGCCCCAAGGGGCGGCCCGCGCGAACCGTCAGGCGGTGAGGCCGGGGCCTCAGTTGCCGCGATAGGTGAAGATGTCGCGGTCCTTGGTTTCCGGCACGAAGAACAGGCCGACCACCACGGTGAAGACGGCGATCACGATCGGATACCAGAGGCCGTAGTAGATATCGCCGGTCTGGGCCACCATCGCGAAGGCGGTGGCGGGCAGCAGGCCGCCGAACCAGCCGTTGCCGATGTGGTAGGGCAGCGACATCGAGGTGTAGCGGATGCGGGTCGGGAAGAGTTCGACCAGGGCCGCCGCGATCGGGCCGTACACCATGGTCACGAACAGGACCAGGATGAACAGGTAGCCGATGATCGTGTAGACCTGCGGACGGAAGATGTCGAAGGGGGTCGCCATCTTCACGATCGACGCATCGCCGGCCTTCGGATAGCCGGCCGCCTGCAGGGCGCCGGTGACCGCCTTCTGGCTGTCGGCGAGCTTGGTCGTGTCGAAGGCGACTTCCGTCGTGCCGACGACGATCTTGGCCGGGGTCGTACCGGCGGCGAACTCGGTGGCGTATTTGACCGAAGACTTGGCCAGGAAGTCGCGGGCGAGATCGCAGGACGACTTGAAGATGCGGGTGCCGACCGGATTGAACAGGTCGCCGCAATCGGCCTTGTCGGACACGACCTTGACCTGGACGGTCTCGATCGCCTTGGCGAGGGTCGGGTTCGCAGTCTCGGCGAGACGCTGGAAGATGGTGAAGTAGCTGATCGCCGCGATGGCGCAGCCGAGCAGGATGATCGGCTTGCGGCCGATCTTGTCGGACAGCCAGCCGAAGACCACGAAGAAGCCGGTGCCGAGCAGCAGCGACCAGGCGATCAGCAGGTTGGCGGTGTAGCCGTCGACCTTCAGGATCGACTGCAGGAAGAACAGCGCATAGAACTGACCCGTATACCAGACCACGCCCTGGCCGGCGACGAGACCGAGCAGCGCGATCAGCGCGATCTTGGCATTCTTCCACTGGCCGAAGGCTTCGGTCAGCGGCGCCTTGGAGTGCGTGCCTTCTTCCTTCATCTTCTTGAAGGCGGGCGATTCCTGCAGCTGCAGGCGAATCCAGATCGAGATGCCGAGCAGCACGATCGAGACCCAGAACGGCACGCGCCAGTAGAAGGCCGCGAACTCCTTTTCGCCGAAGATCGTCCGGGTCGCCAGGATGACCAGCAGCGAGAGGAACAGGCCGAGCGTGGCGGTGGTCTGGATCCACGAGGTGTAGAAGCCGCGCCGTCCGGCCGGGGCATGCTCGGCCACATAGGTGGCGGCACCGCCATACTCGCCGCCGAGCGCCAGGCCTTGGATCAGGCGCAGCGAGATCAGGATGATCGGCGCCCAGATGCCGATCTGGGACGAGGACGGCAGCAGGCCGACGATGAAGGTCGACAGGCCCATCAGCATGATGGTGACCAGGAAGGTGTATTTGCGACCGACCAGGTCGCCGATGCGTCCGAACACCAGCGCGCCGAAGGGGCGCACGATGAAGCCGGCCGCGAAGGCGAGCAGCGCGAAGATGTCGCGCGTCGCCTGATCGAACATCGGCTTGCCGTCAGGCCCGGCGACGTTGAAGAACTGCGCGCCGATGATGCCGGCGAGCGAACCGTACAGGTAGAAGTCGTACCACTCGAAGACAGTGCCGAGGGAAGACGCAAAAATAACGCGCTTCTCCTCGCTGCTCATCGGGCGCGCGGCAGCCCCCGATCCGCTTGAACTCATGCTCATGGGCGTTCCCCTCGTCGAAAACAGCAACCCCGGGCCGCCTTCTGAAAGCAGCTCGCGCGAAAATCGGAGGTCGCAGTGACCGGACCTTACTTCGGGGCCTCCGTCACCCTCAATGCGACGTAAGTAGGGATCACGCAGAGGCAGACAGGCTATTTCTCGGGCAGCGAGAATCGGTCGCACCGTCTTGTCATGCGATGAGTGCACGACATTGGGCAGAAGATCTGCGATTTTAACACATCGTTTATCAAAGATATTCGTCGGCTTCTCTTTGCTGCGACGCATTATATGATATTGCACCGCACTGACTGGAATGTTGCATTGCAATATTTCCGGACGATCGACGATCGACGGCGGCAACCGAAGGCCGCATTCCAGGCCGGGCCGACCGCTCGGCTCCGTGTGGCACCGGCGACAGGGGCCGCTTGACCGCCCGCACGCCGTCCCCGATGGTCCTGCGCCAATCCGAGGGAGATACCGATGCCGACGAAGGTCCGCGACCGCCTGGAAGCCGTACTCGACGCCATTGCCGGCAGCGGCGCCGCAGCGCCGACCGTAATGGCGAAGGTCCATGCCCAGGCGGCGCGCGCCGCGGCCGACGCCGCCGATGCCCGAGCCCGGCTCGGCCTCTCGCTCGGCGCGCTCGACGGCACTCTGGTCTCGATCAAGGACCTTCTCGACGAGGCCGGCGAGATCACGACGGCGGGTTCGCGCATCAATCGCGACCTGCCGCCGGCCAAGGCCGATGCGCCCGTGGTGCGCCGGCTGCGCGCCGCCGGCGCCGTCATCGTCGGCCGGACCACGATGAGCGAGTTCGCCTATTCGGGCATCGGCATCAACCCCCATACCGGAACGCCCGGCAATGCTGCCGACCCGACCCGCGTGCCCGGCGGTTCGTCCTCCGGGGCTGCCGTCTCGGTCGGCCGGGGTTGGGCCGACATCGCGATCGGTTCGGACACCGGCGGCTCGATCCGTATCCCCTCGGCCTTCAACGGCCTGGTCGGCTTCAAGCCGGGCGGCGGCCGGGTGCCGACGGAGGGCGCCTTCCCGCTTTCCTACACGCTCGACACGATCGGGCCGATCGCCCGCAGGGTCGCCGATACGGTCGCGGCCGACGCGGTCCTCAGCGGCGTCGCCGCTCCGCCGGCCCGGCCCGTCGCCGCCGACGGCCTGCGTCTCGCCGTGCCGCGCGGCTTTCTCTATTCGGATCTCGACGGCATCGTCGGCCCGGCCGTCGAGGCCGCACTCGGCCTGCTGGCCAAGGCCGGCGTCCGCCTGTTCGAGGTCGATCTCGACGATATCGTCACCCTGCCGCTCGCCATCCAGAAGGACGTGACCATCACGGCGGTCGAGGCCGCCCATATCCATCGCCACAACCTGCGCGACCGGGCCGGCGATTTCGATCCGCGGGTGCTGGCCCGGATCGAGAAGGGCGCGGCGGCCTCCGGCGCGACCTATGTCGGCATGATTCGCGCCCGCGAAGCCGCCAAGGCCGCAGCCGACGCGGCCTTCGCGCCCTTCGATGCGCTGATCGCCCCGACGGTGCCGGCGGTCGCGCCCGTGATCGCCGAACTCGTCGGCGACGACGCGGCCTTCACCCGCGCCAATCTCACGGCCCTGCGCAACACCGCGATCTTCAACCTGTTCGACCTGCCGGCCTATTCGCTGCCCATCGAGATCGGCCAGCCGCTCCCCGTCGGCCTGATGGTGGTCGGCCGGCGCGGCCGCGACCACGACCTGATGGCGCTGGCGGCGGCCCTGGAGCCGGTCCTGCAGCCGTCGCCGCGCACCGCCTGACCGGCGGGCGCAAGCGGACGTCTCCCGCCCGGCCGCGGAACGCATAGACTGCCGGATCGGCGCGATTCGGCGCCGCCCCGATCCGGATGCCGATGCCCGCCCCTCTCGACCAGGCCCCCGCGGACCCGCCCGATGCCGTCCCAGGCCCCGCCCCGACGGCGGCGGCCACTGCATCCCCCGACGGCCAGACACCCGATGGCCAGACACCCGGCGGCCAGACACCCGGCGGCGGGCCAATGCCAGCGGCGGATGCGGCGGCGGATCTGACCGCCCTGGTCGCCGGACGGCGCTTCGCCACCATCCTGGCCGATCCGCCCTGGCAGTTCGAGAACCGCACCGGCAAGGTCGCCCCCGAACATCGTCGACTGTCGCGCTACGGCACCATGACCCTGGAGGCGATCATGGCGCTGCCGGTCGCAGCCGCCGCGGCCGAAACCGCACATCTCTATCTCTGGGTCCCCAATGCGCTGCTGCCGGAGGGGCTCGCGGTCATGCGGGCCTGGGGCTTTGCCTACAAGACCAATCTGGTCTGGCACAAGCTGCGCAAGGACGGCGGCTCCGACGGCCGCGGTGTCGGCTTCTACTTCCGCAACGTGACCGAACTGATCCTGTTCGGCGTGCGCGGCCGGAATGCCCGGACCCTGCCGCCGGGGCGCTCCCAGATCAACTACATCGGCACCCGCAAGCGCGAGCATTCGCGCAAGCCCGACGAGCAGTATGAACTCATCGAGGCGTGCTCGCCCGGCCCCCGCCTCGAACTCTTCAGCCGCGGCACCCGTCCGGGATGGACCGTCTGGGGCAACCAGGCCGACGACGGCTATGCCCCGACCTGGGACACCTACGCCAACCATTCCGCCGCCGATCGGGTCTAGTGGTTCGATCGAGACGGATGGTCCCCATCCGTCTCGTGAAGCCGAACCCCTCATTTATCGATTGCGTGGCGGAAAGCGCCGCGTTTCGGCGCCGCACCGGCGGCCGACGCATGGCAGGGCGGCACCGATTGTCACAGCCATGCAAAGCGATCGTGGAAAAGGTGCAGAATACCGCTTGCAGGGTCGGAGTCGCGTCGCTATAAACCGCCCCGCAAGCGACGGCGGAGTGTAGCGCAGCCTGGTAGCGCACCTCGTTCGGGACGAGGGGGTCGAGTGTTCGAATCACTCCACTCCGACCAATCGCTTCCGCTCCTTTCCCGAGGGAGCCTTTTCTGGCACGAATTTGGATACCCCGGCGCGATTGCGATCGGTCGACCGTCCCGGCCGCCGACGCGAATCGACCGGTCGATGCCGAAGGCACCGTCGCCGCAGCGAGCCGCGAGGGCTCGATGATGGGCTCCGGGGCGCAGGCCGATCGGGGTTCCCGCGCCCTCCTCCCCGTTGGCCCCTCCTCCCCGTTGGCCCCTCTTCCCCGATGGCGCCTCTTCCCCGATGACCTCACGCGATCCGGCTGTGCGGCCCGGCGGGCTGATTCGGTCGACACCGTCCCCTCCGGGCCGGCCTTGAGACCCAACAAAGCGGTGGACAGACCGGCTCGCGCGTTGCGACTTTCGCCGAACACGAGGCCGGCGCGATGGCGGACGGGCCGAAGGCCGGCCGCCGAAGGACTGGCCGGCATAAAGTTGAGATAATCTGTATGCAATTCGTCGATAGATTACGACGCCCGCTGCCGCCGCGCGGGCAAGCGGAATCGATCGCGGACTCTTCCGGGCGGCAGGTATGCCGGCCGCCGCCGGCACCGATCACGCCGATCCGCCGGGCTTTGACATATCTTTCACGACAGGGCGCCGTTCGGGAAGCAAGACGTCAGGCAGATGGTGCGGCCGGAAATTCTTTCGGACAGGATGCCGGGGATTTGCCCTACCACGGGTGCAGCCTTTCCGCACCGAGCTATGCAGCGGGTGTTGGGCGCTTTTCTTTTGCCAGCCGATGCAGTAGCTTCCCTGCCGCTGGCCCGGTTTGGTCCGGCGCCGCGTCCAGATGCCGATCGAGGCAGACGGATACGTTCAAGTAGCCACGGCCAGGATATACCGATTGGTCATGCGTAACCCGGCGGATGGTCGAAACGCGCTCGGCGAATTGACGGATCGCAAGGGGCGGCGTCGAATCGTCGCCGCCGGAGCGTCGACGGCGCCTTTCGCTCGGATCATCGATTCCTACGTCGACATGCTGTTGGTTGATTGCGGGCTCGTCGCCACGATCCACGGCATCGACCGGCCGATGGATGTCTCGCTCGACCTGATGGTGGCGCACGGACAGGCGGTGATGCGGGCGTCGCGCCGAGCCGCCGTGGTGGTCGAACTGCCGGCCAAATGTTGCGAGGACACGCCCGACCGCGCCCTGCAGGATGCCGAGTTCCTGATCGAGTCGGTCGGCTGTGCGGGGATCGCGCTGGCGATCGAGGTCGAGACCATCGAGATCATCCGGCTGCTCGCCGACAGCGGCATTCCGGTGCTCGGCCTGACCGAGATCGGCACCCCGCGGCGCTCGCACGTCAGTGAGTCCGACGATCCGGATTGGCGCCGCCTGCAGGTCGCCCACAATGCGCAGGCCGCTGCCAGCGCCGGGGCTTTCGCGGTCCTGGCCACCGGCTCGGAGGACAGCCTGGCCGAAGAACTGGCGCGCACGGTCGGCGTGCCGGTGATCGGCGACGAGTCGGCCTCGGTCTGCGATGGGCAATTCCTGACCGATCTCGACTTCATGTCGATGTTGACCAACGTGCGCAGTTCGAACCGCTCGCGCAGTCCGGCGGTACGGCTGGTCGAGACCCGCAATACGGCGCCGATCGAGACCGGAATCGGCCCGACCGGCATGCCCCAAACCGGCATCGGCCCGACCGGCTATACCCAAACCGGCTACACCCAAACCGGCAGCCGCCTCGCCGGCAGCGGCCCAGCCGGCACAACCCCGGCGGCGACCGGATCGATCAAACTGCCGCCCAAGCCGGTCGCGCCCGTTCCCGAACCGGTCGTGCCGCGTCCGACCGCGGAGGCCCGTCCGGTGCCGCCGGCACCCGCCCGCCGGCCGGCCGCACCGCCACCCGTCGAGCCTGCCGAGCCCGAGGCGATCGAGGAGATGCGCCCGGCGGCGCCCGAACCCGCGCCGGTCAGGCCCGCACCGGCACCGGTGCGGCGGCTCCCGGCAGCCCCCCCCGTCCACCTTTCCCCGCCCCCGCCGGCGCCACACCCGGCCCCGCCCCCGGCACCC